>JAYXVV010000009.1:0-85362 GCA_036021505.1 Myxococcota bacterium
CGTTCGTGCTCGCAGACTACCCCACCATCGAGGCCCTCGCGGGGTGGCTCCACACCATGATCGGTGCCGGTGCCCCCCAACCCGAGTCCGCTCCGGCTGCAGAAAGTACTGAGGCCGCGGAAACGGCTCAGCCTGAACCCATCGCTGCTCCCGAGACCGAACAGCAGGAAGAGACCGAGACCGGATTGCCCGAGGGCTTTGCTCTGCGTCGTCCTGTTTGGACACGGCGAGACCGAGGAGCCCCCACGAGTCTGGAGAGTCAGTCCGTTCGGGTGGTCGGTACCAGTCCTTTGGCCAACGCCCTGAGGCGAAAATTGAAGCTCTTGGGCACCACGGTCACTGAGAAAGCCGACTGGGTCGTGGATTTGGCTTCCGGCGTCTCCGTGAGTTTCGGGGTGGCCAAAGAAATGAACGAGAACCCACCGCGCCAGTGGATCGCTGTCTGTCATCCTGCCGCTGGAGCCATCCCATCCGTTGCCTCCCACGGGGCAAGGGCAGGACATGCCAAAGCCTTGGGACGCGAGTGGGAGAACACCCAAGCTCGCGTCATCAACCTCGGAATGGGCTTCTCCGACGAGGAAGCCGCTGACGCCATTGCGGAGGAAATCGCTTGCCCACAAGGGGGCCAAGAGGTGACCCTCACCAAACGCAGCAGACAGGTGCTTGAGCTGGTGATCGAGCCGAATGGACTGCCTGAAAAACGGCCTGCTGATGAGGTCATCCTTGTCACAGGTGGCGGTCGCGGAATCACAGCCATGCTGGCCATCGAGCTTGCCCGTCGTGCTCCTGCCACCTTGGTTCTGGTGGGTCGTTCCCCAGCGGGGGAAACACCCCTCGATGAGGAACAAGAAAAGGCAGCGGTGCGTGCTCAGCTCAACGCTCAAGGTGAGCGGGTTACCCCCGCCGCCATCGAGCGTGTCCTCAAACCACTCCGTAAAAAAGAAGAGATTCGGCAGACCCTCGAGCGAATTCGAGCCCTCGGATCCACCGCGGAGTACATCACCTGCGACATGAGCGAACCCGATGAAGTTCGCCAGATGGTCAGCCAGACCCTCCAACGTCATGGAAGCATCCACGGCTGCATCCATGGAGCAGGAGTCGAGGAGAGCCGCTTGCTCGCCGACAAAGATGAGGCGGCCTTTCAACGGGTGTTCAACGGCAAAGCCCTTGGAGGAATTGCGTTGTTCTCCGCGCTGCCCCACTCCGCCTGGGTGCTGTCGATGGGCTCTGTCGCTGGCCGTTTCGGAAACGCGGGTCAGGTCGACTATTCAGCGGCCAATGAAGCCATGGCACAGGCCTGTACCCTCCGTCCGCGCTCCCTTCACATCGACTGGACAGCATGGGGCGACGTCGGCATGGCTGTCCGAGGTGGAATGCAGAGCCTGCTCGAGGGACGCGGTGTTCAGCTCCTCCCAGCGGGGCCCGGAGCGGCCTTGGCCATCGACTTGATCGATCGTGGTCTCGAGGGAGAGCTCCTTGTGAGTGGACGCCTCGGCGGACTTCTTCCCGGCCCCGAGCATCCCCTGGTCGACAGCGCCGACTTCAAAGGAGAGGCCATTTCCCTGCGGAGGCGTCTCAGCCTGGATTCTGACAGCTGGATAGCGGACCATGCCATCGCAGGCGTTCCCGTCCTCCCCGGTGTGATCGGGGTGGAGCTCATGACCGCCGCTGCACAAGTCTTACATCCCGGTCTTGCCTACGGAGGATTGAGCGATGTTCAGTTCAAATCCCCGGTCAAAATGCATCGAGGAGAGCCGGTTGAGCTCGAGGTTGAGGCCCGAGCCATCGGAAACAACAAGGTTTCCTGTGCACTCTTCTCCGAGCGCATGCTCAAGACCGGAAAGAACCTGAGGACCCAGCACTTCAGCGGCACCATTTGGCTGGGAGAAGGTCCCGAGATCAGCCGTCTCGAGGACGGTTCCGAATCGGGTGGTGCGGTGGATTCCGAGGCCATCTATCAGCGCTTCTTCCACGGCCCCATCTTCCAGGTACTCCGCTCCGCGACCAAGATTCAAGCCGCCTCCTTGGAAGCAAGTGGCGAGGTGGCTCATGCTTCTGTCGGGGCACCCCTGCCCAGCCAGCCGTTGGTCCTTGAGGCTGCCTTTCAGGCCGCTGGACTCCACACGATGATGGTGGACGGGGCCCTCGCGCTGCCCTCATCCATTGCAGCCCTTCGAAGCCTCCATGCGGTTGAAGACGGCACCCCATTCCGACTCGTCGTTCAACGTCGAGGGGACGCGTACGACGTGGATGTCCACCAGAGTCAAAGGTGTGTGCTCCAACTTCGGGGCTACAGCATGACTGAACTCGGACCCCTCCCCGATGAAGACCGCTTCGAGCCGAGTCTGGTGGATGTCGATGAGCGCTCAGCCATTGGCCAAGCTGTGGGCGCAGCCACAACCCATGAATCCAACCGCCACGCCTTGCTGGATGAGTCCGAGCGGCTTGAGCTGTCTCAACGCGGAACCCCCAAGCGGGTTTCGGAACGGATTGCCGGTCGAATCGCCGCCAAGCGAGCCATTCAAAAGCTTACGGGCGCTTCCCCTGCAGCCATCCGAATCGGCAACAAACCCTCTGGGGCCCCATTCTGTCTGATTGACGGTGCTCAAGGGCCTGCCATCTCCATCAGTCATTCCGGTTCCGAGGCAGTTGCTCTGGCCAGTTGGACTGGACAGGTTGGAGTGGATCTGGAGTCCATCGAGGAGCGCAGCCCGAGCTTCCTAAGAGAGTGGCTGAGTCCTCAGGAGCAGAAACTGGTTGGAGAAGACCCCCTCAAACAAAATCTGGCCTGGTCCGCGAAGGAAGCTGTTCTCAAAGCCCTCGGGAAGGGCATGGCCCTCAATCCACGCAACCTGCACCTGGAATCGGTCGGCTCAGACACGCTCCGGGTGAGCCTGCATGGGGACGTGGCGCAACACCATCAAAACTCAGGCGCGGGGAAGATCGTTGTACGCTGGCGCCCCCACAAGGGAAAACTTTGGGTGGAGGCAGAAATCACGCGATGATCGCGGGGTGAAGCTCTTCGATCACAACGGCATGACCGTTCTCCGGGTGGAGAATCCCCAGGAGATGCTCGCCTACCGTCCGAGTTTCGTGGGTGCCTACCAGACCATTTTTGCGCAGGCACCCTACTTCGAGCGCTTCTTTCCCAACGACGCCGAAGCAGTCCTCCAGCGGGGACTGGAGACGCCCTCGCAGATCACTCTGCTGGTTACCCGAGGAGCCACCCAGGTCGTGGGCTTCGCCATGGGCGTTCCACTCTCCTACCGACGCGACGTCGCTCGGGAAATGGGAGGACTCTTGCCAGAGGCCCACACCTTCTACCTGTCGGAACTCGGAGTGCTTCCACGGTATCGGCACTCCGGACTGGGCGCCATGCTCATCCGTGAACGGCTGAAGCTGATTGACCCCAAGGTCTTCTCGCACGTTGTTCTCCGAACATCTGCAAGCCCTGAGGTATCTCAAAGCCTGTATCTGGACGCCGGCTTTGAGGACATTGGTGTCTACCAAGAGGTGTCTTCTCGACGCATCGATGGCAGTGTAAGGAGCGATCGGCGTCTCTTTTTCTCCAAGACGCTTTAGCGCCACTCCATGGCCGGCGGTTGAGCAGGCAGCTGAAACACATCGCTTTTGAGCCGGTTTAGGTTGTCCCTGACAAGGCTGTAGTCAAAAACAATCACCCCTTGCGCTCCCTGTTGACGAGCGGAGCGAATGCACTCCACCAGCTGTTCGTACGTCAACTCCGCATTGACCCCGACATACACATGCCGTTGCCCGCGGTTGGATACGTGATCGGCCACCAACGTGGAGAAATCCAGGCGCTCGCCTCGTCGCGACTGGTTGGGCCAATAGACCATCGGCGCGATCGCATCGAGGAGCCCGCGCTCCAGCATGGCGTGGCTGTCTTGGTAGTAGTCGTGCTTCCCCTGACTGACACCGGACCACCCCCAGCGGTTTTCATTCACGCCCCAAACGGCAGCTGTCACGGGCACTGAAACCATTGCACTCACCCCCGCCACAGTCGCATGCACCTGATCCCTCTGCCAGTCCGCCCAAGGCTTACTGGCATCGAACCGGGACATCGAGACCGGATCCCGGGAGGCATTTTTGTGGGGATAGCGGATGTAGTCGAGGTGGATGCCATCCACGTCGTAGCGGTAGTCGATGTCAGCCGCCACCTGGGCGATCCGAAACCGAACCTCAGGATTGCCCGGCGAGGCGAAATGATACGGCTGCTCCGGTGTGAGAAGCCGCTCCCCCTGCGGCCCGAGAATCTCCCATTCCGGATGTGCACGAATGGCATGCGTCGGGCTTCCTTCCCCCGGAAGATCCTCACCTGCCTTCCAGAGAGGGAAGACGTTGAGGTAAGCATGCAACTGAAGGCCCAAGTCATGGGCTTGATCGACCGCTACTGCCAGTGGATCCCACCCCGGGTCCTTTCCCGGGATTCCTGTGAGGTGACGTCCCCAAGGCTCAATTTCCGAGGGATAGAACGCATCAAACTCACCGCGCACCTGAAGAAAGACAGCATTAAACCCCGCGTTGTCCACGTCCCGAAGGATTCCCCGTAGCTCCTCCTCGGTCTTCCAGGTCCAACGCGTCACCCAGATTCCACGAAGTTCCTCCAATTCCACAAGCTCAGCCTGAGCAGATGACTCGTCCACGCTCGGACTGGAAAAGGCCACGGAGTTCAACAGCAAAAGAGCGGTGAGCATGAAAAAACCTAACCCGAATGATAGCAGGCCTGAATGGTGTCCTTTTTTCTAGCACTGGCCTGCTTTGGCGGCGATGAACCCGAGCTCGAGAAGCCGCCCCCACCCGTGCGCAGCAATCTCCCGAACATCGTGCTCATCACCCTGGACACCACCCGAGCCGATGCGATGTCGGCTTACGGCAATCCCGACACGACAAGCCCGCACTTTGACTCTTGGGCCGAGCGAGGCCTCCTGTTCGAGTGGGCCTTTTCCCACTCGCCCACCACCTTGGCCGCACACGCCTCGCTGTTCACAGGGCTCGACCCCCATGGGCACGCCATTCCCCGAAACGGGTTTCCCCTGGCTGACGAGTTCACCACCCTTGCCGAGGTCCTGCGAGAAAAAGGCTACGACACGCTAGGGGTCATTGGAGCGAGCGTCCTCAACCGTGAGATGGGAATCGATCAGGGCTTCCGGCTTTTTGACGACACCACCCCCATTGACATGGTCCGACGTCACGAAGATCGGGCCGACAGTGTGACAAGGCGAGCGTTGGATCTTCTCGAAAAACGGGAGCCCGAGAATCCTCTTTTCCTTTGGGTTCACTACTACGATGCCCACTCTCCCTACGATGCACCGAGAGACTTTCAGGCCCGCTTTGTCGACACGAGCTACCGACCTACGATTCAAGAGGACATCCAGACCCGCCGTTTGGGCGACCAAATCCGAGCGGGCCGCTTCACTCAGAAAGACCAAGACCACCTCATCGGACTCTACAAAGCCGAGATCAACTGGACCGATCATCAAATGGGGCGTCTGCTGGACTCGATGACGGCGCAGGGACTGCTCAACAACAGCCTTGTGGCCATCACCTCCGACCATGGTGAGGCCTTTCTCGACAACAAAACCAATCCTCTTGGACACGGCCACGACATCGAGCAGTGGGCCACCCACATTCCACTGGTGATCGCCGGCACAGGCAGCATGCACCTCGAATCCAGACGCCTTGAACCGGTGGTTAAGATCTCCGACATTGGCCCAACCTTGCTCTCCCTTGCCGGACTGCCCAGCACCTTAGGGCACGGCCACGACCTCAGCGTTCTTGTCGAAAACCCCGAGGAAACTCTGGGCCCGGTGTTCATGGAAGCCAGCAAACCGAAGCGTTTGGAGACCCCGGACCGATGGAACAACATCGGAAAAAAACAAGGGGTTGTTGATGGCAATTTCCTCATGACTCACAGCCCCTTGCAGCGACCGACAGACCGGCTCTATGCCTTGGACCAGGCGGGGGTCATCGTTCAAAACCCAGAAGAGTTGGCGCGTCTTAAAGGCCTCCTGGTCGACTGGAACGACCAAGCGCCTCCCTCTCGGGAGGAGGCCTTCAGCGATGAGATGCATCAAGCTTTGCGGGCCCTGGGCTACCTCGAGTGAAAGCCCTGTTGCTCGACGGTCCGCTCGGTACCCAGCTCGGTGCCAAAGGCCACAAGCTCAATGCCCCGCTCTGGAGCGCCAACGCACTGCTTGAGGCCCCCGAGGCCGTGCTGCAGCTTCATCTTGCCTATGCTGAGGCCGGCGCGGACGTCCTCACAGCCAACAGCTTTCGCTGCCAACCTGGACGCCACCCCGAGTGGCGTACTCTTCTTCGACTCTCGGTTGAATTGGCTCTAGAAGCGGCCTCCGACACCGGCCGAGTTGCAGGTTCCATCGCACCCTTGGAGGATTGCTATCGTCCTGAACTGAGCCCAGAGGATGCCATCACAACCCATCGTGTGATGGCCAAGGCCCTGGTGGAGGCCGGGGCGGACCTCTTGCTCTGCGAGACCTTTCCTCACCCTCCAGAGGCCCTTCAGGCGGTTGAAGCCGCAGCGGAGACCGGGTGTGAGACCTGGTTGATGCTCACAGCAGGCCCCTTCGGCACATTGATGGAGCCCGGGGTTCTGCTTCAATGCGCCGAAAAAGCGCTCGAGAAAGGGGCTGCCTTGGTGGGCATCAACTGCACCTCCATCCCCTCGCTTGGACCCTTCGTTGAAGCCCTCCAAGCCAGCGGTCTTCCATTTGGTATCTCTGCCAACGCGGGATCCCCTGAGGAAGGATTGGGGTGGGACTGCCCCGAAAGAGAAGCCGCTGCTGCCTACAGCCGCCATGCGAGAGACTGGCTTGCGGCAGGCGCCCAGGTCATCGGGAGCTGCTGCGGCACCTCACCTGAACACACTCGGGCTCTCCGGGCCCTCCTCGACGAGACGCACTAGCCCCCGCCCACTGCGCGCACAATCTCCACGCGATCGCCTTCCGTGAGCCGTAGAACAGGCCACTGGTCCCTGGGCACAACTTGACGATTCAAGGCCAAAGCCACCCCAGCCCCTGGTAAGTCAAGCAGCTGGAGCAGAGCAGCGAGTGTGATCTCCGATTCAACCTCCCTCTGCTCACCGTTGAGAAGGATCTGCATTCTTCTCAGCCCTTTTTGAACAGGTTGGGGTCATTGGCCACTGAGATCGCCTGCTGGCGAGTCAGGAAGCCCTTTTCCACGGCCTCTCTTGCGGCATCGGCCATGGTGATCATCCCTTCACTCTTTGCTGTTTGGAGCACACTGGGGAGCTGATGGGTCTTGTTTTCTCGAATGATGTTTCGAACCGCAGGATTGGCCATCATGATCTCAAAAAGCGCCACTCGACCGGGTCGATGCACAGGCTTTACAAGAGCCTGCGACACCACGGCCATCAATGAGGTCGACAGCTGGACCCGAATCTGTTGCTGCTGTCCCGCAGGAAAGACATCAATGAGCCGGTCAATGGTCTCTGGGGCTGAGTTGGTGTGGAGCGTCCCGAACACCAGGTGTCCCGTTTCAGCTGCCGTCAGTGCCAGTGAAATGGTTTCCAAGTCCCGAAGCTCACCCACCAAGATGACATCTGGATCTTCTCGAAGAGCCGAGCGAAGGGCGGCTGCGAAACTGTGTGAATGCTGCCCCACCTCCCGCTGATTGATGAGACAGCGCCTCGGCGTATGCACGAATTCGACCGGGTCCTCGATGGTGAGCACATGCTGCTGCCGAGTTTGATTGATGTGGTCAATCATTGCAGCGAGGGTGGTGCTCTTTCCGGAACCGGTGGGTCCGGTGACCAGGACAAGGCCACGGTGAAGATCGGCGATTCGACGAAAAATACGGGGGCCTTTCAAGTCATTCAGAGTCCAGATTTTCTCGGGCACCAGCCGCAGCACCATGCCGACACCTTTGATGCTGTGGAAGACGTTGACTCGAAACCGACCCAGGCCGGAACGACCGATCGAGAAGTCAATCTCAAGCTGGCTCTCAAAGGCGGCCTTCTGTTTCTCATTCATGATCGAGTAGGCCATGCGCTTTGCTTCGTCCTGCGAAAGCGCCTCTCCCTCGAGGCGACGAACCTCTCCCTCAATGCGCAACGCTGGGATTTCCCCAGCGGCAATGTGAAGATCGCTTGCCCCGCTTTTCGCAGCAAAACCCAACAGTTCGTAGATGTGAATCGACATGGTCCCTCATGCTACCAGGGATGAGGCACGATAGGTTTGCTGTGATGCCGACTTCCCTGCGCGAACTCTACCGAGACCCACACCTGCTTGTCGTGGAGAAACCCTTCGGACTCGCAAGTCAACCGACTCGAAAGCAAGGAAAGAATCTCTACGATCTCTTGTGCGAAACCGAGGACTATGTGGGTCTTCATCACCGTTTGGATACCCCAGCAAGCGGCCTGATCTTGGTGGCCTTGGACCGCTCCATCAACACCCAACTCGCGAGCGACTTTCAGGCTCGGCGCATTGAGAGACGCTACCAGGCTGTAGTGGTTGGCCAGCCCCCTGAATCAGGAAGCCTCTCACAACCCTTGGACGGAAAACCCGCACGGACTCACTACACCCGCTTGGCCACCCACAATGCCCTCAGTGTGCTTGAACTTCGTTTGGAAACGGGTCGCACCCACCAGATTCGAAGGCACACCGCAGAGGCGGGCTTTCCCATTGTTGGTGACCGTCGCTATGGAGGCTCTTCGGGCCGACTGTGGAATCGCCTCGCACTCCATGCCACTTCCTTGCGTTTCATCCATCCCGTGTTCAAGGAGCCTCTCCACCTGCACTCCGAGATTCCGGCGGATTTAGAGGGCCTGTTCCAACCGATCCAAGAGGCCCCATGAACACCTCTTCGCGAGCATTTTGGGGCCTCCTGATCGTTACTGTTCTTCTGTACGCTCCCCTCTGCTTGAGTGGAGAGTTCATCTGGGACGACCCCAAGCTTGTCGAACTCAATTCCTGGACGGGGAGCTTTTCGAACCTGGGCAAGATGTTTACCCAGGATCTGTGGGCCTCCACGCCCCTCGGTGCGGGAGAATTCTTCTACTACCGACCGGTCATGTTGTTGAGTCTCACCGTCGATCAAGCTCTGGGCTTGGGTGCTCCCGGCCACCGCATGCACTCGCTCCTCTGGCACCTCGCCTGTGTTGGACTGTTGATGCGACTGACTCGAGAGCTCAAGGCCTCTCCGATCGCACGCTTTGTGGGCATTTCCCTGTTCGCCATGCACCCGTTCCAGACCGAGGTGCTCGCGCATGTCGCCGCTCGAAATGATGCGATGGCCACCGCTGGAATACTCGGAGCACTCCTCCTTCTGCTGCCGAGGTCCCCCACGCGCCTTGCACTCTGCGGCGCAGCCAGCCTCATGGCTGTCGCTGTGTTTTCCAAAGAGAGCGCATACTTGGCCCCATTGCTCCTCTGGGGACTCGATCGACTGCGGTTTTCCAGCGCTGTCAATCCGAGTCGGTATGCAGCTGTCCTGCTGCCGACCGGTTTGGCCTTGGGCCTCCGTTTCAGCCTCGGAGGAGGAGGACTTCCTGCACCCGAGAGCTGGCCGGCAGCCGCCAACGGCCTGGTCGACGGCATCGGTTTCTACCTTCAAAGTTGGGTGTTTCCCTGGGACATCACCCCCACTGTCTCCACCTCGGAGATGCAGATCTTCTGGCCCCTGAGCCTGATCGGGGCCGCACTGTTGGTCGGAATTTTCCGTCTTAGCGGCCCCTGGGGGCACTGGGGATTTTTGTTGGCCTTGGTGGGTTTCCTCCCGGCTCTGCCTGGGCTCCTGCTGACCGACAACACCGGTTTCCGATACGTCTACCTGCCTTTAGCAGGCCTGTCCGTTGCCCTGATCGCAGTGGTCGACCGCCTTCGCCTTCCTCAGCCAGCCTGGCTGCTCGCTCTTCCTCTCTTTTGGTTTGGAGCAAGCTCTGCCCAACTGTCCTCTTGGTCGAGTGATCGCGCCCTCTGGAGCCATGCTTACGAAGTCGCCCCGGGACTGCAAAGCGCCTGTGGACTCTTCAAGAGCATCGAATCCGAGGCCAAGGCGCAGCCTCTGGGAGAACATCGGGATCGACTTTTCGATGAGGCTGAACCGTGGTTGGCACGCGCATTGGAACCCCCCACACGCCCCTACTGCTGCCTCTCCGCATCGCGATGGATGTGGGAGCGCAACCAAAATGAGTGGATGCTCACTCGTCCCGAACCGGCCATCCAATGGGGAAGCCTGGCCTTGAAAAACGGCTGCCCAAGAACCGCAGAACTGGTGGTTCCCCTCTCGGTGTCCAATGCACTGGCAGGGAATTGGAGTCTTGCTGAGCAACAACTCCAGGGCCTCCGCAGAGACCCTTATGGACTCCGCGACGTGGTCCTTGCCGCCGCATCACTGAAGCGCGGGGAACGCACTGCTCTTGAAGCGATTGCGGGAGAAAATCTTGCGACTCAGAGAGCCCTGGAGGAGCGCGCTCGCCTGCTGATTAGCGCGAGCGATGGAAATGCCGGGCTCACAGGAGAGTGAAGTAGCCCTTCGCCGCCAGGTCAATTCCCTCTGAGGTCATTTGCAGGGGTTGCCCCATGTACAAGCAACGGTTCTTGATCTGCAGAAGCAAGTCTCGTGGGTGACAACACCGCATGGCTCGACCGGGCTGCGTGTAGACGGTTCGAATCAGGTAGCTCACCGCGGTTTCATCATCTTGAAATCCCATGGCGCTGGCTTCCCGACGAAGCAGCTTCCGAAACATCCCAAGACTGGGATCGGGAACCTCCACCTTGTACGGGATTCGCCTGAGAAAGGCCTCATCCACCAAATCGCTGGGATCCAGATTGGTGGAAAACACCAGGAAGGGATCGAAGGGAACCCGCACCTTTCTGCCATTCGGAAGCTTGAGGAAATCCACACGGTTCTCCAAAGGGAGGATCCAGCGGTTGAGGAGGGCAGCAGGATCGATCTGCTGGCGTCCAAAATCGTCGACCACCATCAGTCCGCAATTGGCCTTCAACTGCAACGGAGCCTCACTGACCCCTGTCTCCTTGTCTTCCTGGAGCTCCAGCGAAGCCAGAGTGAGCTCGCCACCCGCAATCACAGTAGGCCGCTCGCAGAGGATCCAGCGGCTGTCCAATCGCTCCCGAAAAGGATCCTCGTTGTCCCCATGCCCCTCTACCGCAACATGCACCTGGGGATCGTAGAGTTGAATGATCTGACCTTCCATCATGATGGCATGAGGGATGTAGACACGGTGGCGATACGCACCGGACATTCGCATGGCCAACGAGGTCTTCCCATTGCCTGAATTTCCAAACAGGAACACACCCCGCCCACTGGCCATTGCCGGACCCAAGAGCGACAAAAGCTCGGCGTCCACAACCAGATCCGAGAAGGCCTTCTTCAGATTTACCGGACCAATGTTCTCCTCAGAGAGCGACTGCAAAGCAACGCTTGCCTCGTAGGCATCCAAGGTCACTGGCGCCGGTCCGACATAGGGACTCAGCTTTCGTATGTCCTGGGCGAAGCTCCTCCCCGCCTCTGACAATTCAAAGTGGAAATCCGCACCGGACACCTCTGCGGTCGCATGAACCACCAGCATGCGACGCTTCAGATTGCTCAACACGGGCAGAACCAAGGAAGGATTGAGGCACAAGGCTTTGGCCACATCTCGTCCACTGGACCCCGGCATGGCCATGATCTGTTTGATGCAGAGGTGCTCTACGAAGGTCGGAGAAAGCCCCAAGTCAGCAAAAGTTCGCGGCTCTTCTGGGACAAAAAGTGTGCTGACGCGCTCTTTGGACGGACCCGAACCAATGAGTTTGCCTCCCGAACCCACCAACATGGTCTCCTCCATGAGGCTGATGGTGTCGAGATAGGGATTGGTGTCCTCGCTCAAGAGCCGATCTCCTTAGACCTCGCGTCGATTCTCCAGTGCACGCATCAAGGATACCTTGTCCGCGTACTCGATCTCCGTTCCAACCGCGATTCCATGAGCCAGCCTGCTCGTCTTCACCCCCAAAGGCCCAAGCAATTTGGCAAGATAGAGCGCTGTGGTGTCTCCCTCCACATCCGGGTCGGTGGCCAAAATAATCTCCTCCACGCCTTCGAGTCGGGCGAGCAAAGACTGGATCCGAAGCTGATCGGGACCCACCCCATCCAGCGGCGAGAGGGCTCCATGGAGTACATGGTACCGGCCTCGAAATTCTCCAGAACGATCAATGGCGGCAACATCTTGAGGGCGCTCGACCACACAAATGACTCCATCGAGCCGATTCGGGTCGGTGCAGATCGCACAGGGATCCTCCGAAGAAATCATGCCGCAGCGTTGGCACTCCACAATGCTTCCACGCAGCTCTCCAATCGCTTGGGCCAACTCATCAACAACCTCGGCATCCGCTCGCATCAGCCACCAGGTCAGTCTCTGCGCAGTCTTCTCGCCAATTCCTGGGAAACGCGAGAGAGCCAGAACACAACGTCGAATCGGGTCCATCAATCGTCCAGTGCGGTCACCGACTCCACCTTGGCATCCAGGCGAGTCTGCAGGTCTTGGATCAGGGGATCGGCTTTTGTCTCGTCCAAGAGCGCTTGATCCCTCTCGCGCCGCATTTTTTCGACTGTCTCTTTGGCCGTGAGGGCTTCCGCATCATTCGGTCGGAGACTCGCACGGACCCTCTTGAGATCCTGAAAGAAGATCTGAGCAAACTGCAAGACCTCCACTTCACCACACAGTCCCTGCCCTCGCTTGAGCGTGCGCTCACTCACAAAGCCAAGCTCCAAAATGCCTGCCTCGTAGCCCAGCATCACAGAACTCTCCGAAATGGTGCGGTAGCGGACTCCCGCCGCACGAAGATGATCCACAAAGCCTACAAAGCGCTCCTCATTGGTTGCCGAGGGCGAGACGATGGGCACGGGTCGAGCGGGTGATTCAGGAGGAGGTTCCGGTTCCCTCGCCGGCTCAGGCACTGGAGGAACAGAAGATGCCTTCAGCGGCGCTGAGGGGGGAGTCGGTGGAGTCGGCGTGACGGCAGCGGGTGCACTCGGAGGAGGCACAGGAACTGCCGAGGCCACGGGGGTGGCTTCCGGCTCGGGCGGTGGAGCCAACGGTGGGGCAGGCACCGTCGCTCGGGATGCTGTCGGTGCGGGCGCAGGGACACGGGAAGACGCTGCGGGTTCAGGAGCCGAGCGGCGCCGATGGGCGGGTGCCACCTGGGGCTGCACTCCAGCGCCACGCAGCCGTTTCTCGATGCCCTCGAGTCGGGAAAGCAGGGCACCCACGGGTTCAATCGCCCTCGTAGAAGCCAGTCGAGCAACCGCCATCTCCAAGACCAATCGAGGGCGAGCAGACCGAGCAACGCGATCATGGACCTCCATCAGCACATCGAAATACTGGGAAAACACCTCGGCATTGACGCCCTTGGAGAGTTCCAGAAGACGATTTCGCTCATCCTCGGTGATGTCCAGGAACGCCTTCGACGATGGGGCCAGGCTCGCCAGCGCTGCGTTTCGAATCAACTCCAGAAGCTCCGAGGTGAACTGTGCAGGCTCGTAGCCATGCTCGTGCACCGTCGCGATCGCCTCGAGTGATTTCTCCGGCTCCGACTGGAGCAGGCCTTCGAGCATCTGAAAGAGAAGGCTGCGGTCGACGAGGCCGAGGATCTGCCCCACCTCCTCATCTTCTGCACTCTCCCCCACAAAGGCAATCACTTGATCCAACAGTGACTGCGCATCCCGCATCGAGCCCTCACCGGCCCGAGCAATCATGCGGAGGGCCGAGTCGGAGAGATTCACTCCTTCGGCTTCGCAGATGTGCCTCAGGCGAGCGGCCACTACGCCCACAGAGATCCGCTTGAAGTCGAATCTCTGCACCCGCGAGAGGACGGTGTCCGGAATACGCTGAGGCTCGGTGGTCGCAAAGATGAAGACGACATGCGGAGGGGGCTCCTCCAAGGTCTTCAAGAGCGCGTTGAACGCGCCCTTCGACAGCATGTGGACCTCATCGATGATGTAGACCCGGTACTGCCCCTTCGAGGGCAGGTACTGGATGGAGTCGCGCAACTCGCGAACGTTGTCTACGGAGTTGTTGGAGGCTCCGTCAATTTCCACCACATCGGGTGAGACTCCACTCACGATCTCGGTACACGACGCACACACACCGCAGGGTGTTGGACGGATGCCTTCTGCACAATTCAGGCAGCGAGCGAGTGCCCGAGCCGCTGTGGTCTTGCCCACGCCTCGAGGACCGGTGAACAAAAAAGCGTGGTGAATCCGACCCTTCTTTAGGGCGTTGGTAAGCGTCCGCGTCACATGGGACTGTCCGGAGATCTCCTCGAAAGACTGAGGACGCCATTTGCGTGCAATTGCCTGGTAGCTCATGCTCTTTTGACTAACTCAAAGACGGAGAAAATGCGCCAGATGAAGAGATGACCGGGCTACCCCTCGCCCCGAGTGTCCAACTACCGTTGCTCCCTTCCGGGCCTGGCGGGATTCATGGTCTTCAGTCGAGAGGACCCGGCCATCACGCCATCTGGCGCAGGCAGTGTGGCGGAGAGAGTGGGATTCGAACCCACGGTACGTTGCCGCACACTCGCTTTCCAAGCGAGCACCTTCGTCCACTCGGTCATCCCTCCATTTCACACTGTCGCTCGCTCTCCAAAGGGCGGAGAGGGTGGGATTCGAACCCACGGTGGGCGTGAACCCACAGTAGATTTCGAATCTACCGCCTTCGTCCACTCGGCCACCTCTCCTCGTTCTTATTGCGGCTTCTTTCTTTTGGCCCGAAAGAAAGCCTTGAGAAGTTCTGAACTTTCCTCGGCGAGCACACCCGCGACCACCTCAAATCGGTGATTCAGTACGGGGTGCTGACTCAAATCGTCCAGAGTCCCTAAAAATCCACCTCGAGGGTCAGTGGCGGCGTACACACAACGTTCGATTCGCGAGAGCACCATCGCACCCGCGCACATGGCACAGGGCTCGAGGGTAACGTAGACCGTGCACCCCTCCAGGCGCCAGCTTCCGAGCTTTTCCGATGCCATTCGCATGGCGATGAGCTCGGCATGGGCCGTCGGGTCTTGGTCCCTCTCTCTCAAGTTGTGTGCTTCCGCAATCACCTCACCGTTGCGCACCACGATGGCGCCCACCGGCACTTCATCGAGCTCTCCAGCCCGTCGCGCGAGCGACAGAGCCTGCTGCATGAAGTCTTCGTGTGGATTGGAAGCGGGCATTTTCGTCCCGTCAAAGAGCAGTTGTGAGGACATGCGGATCTGCCTGGCCCCAGCCCTGCGGATCTATCCGGTCGCACCTCTCTGTCAATGCGCTGTTCGAAGACACCCCCAAAAGAAGCCCAAATCGGATAGGGGACTCCCCGATGAAGCAGCGCATCCGCCAAGTTCTTGCCCCGCAAATCGAAGCCCAGATGCGGGAACACATCGCCTCTCTCCGCCCTGTTCGTGCAGAGCTCCAGGCGGTTAGAGACCGTGTCGACAAGCTTGGCACTCGCATGCTGGCTCTGGCGTCGGATGTTGAGCAGCTCCGCATTGAAAGACTGCGTCAGAGAGGCTTCCATGGGAAGATGACGGTCCACGAGGCGTGGGCACTGCATCCAGGGGTTCGTGAGGTCTTCACTCGCTACCACCTTCCCCACTGCGATCGCTGCCCCGTCGGTGCGGATGAGCGCCTCGAAGAAGCAGCCTTTGGCTATTCCTTGGACCTCTCCGTTCTTTTGAAGGAACTCAATGACCTTTGTTGACGCACTCGGGCTTGCAAGCGGAAGTTTCGGGTGTTGTGGTGTACACACCCCAACGGTGAGGACCTCCCCATGAGACTGTCTCCTTTCTGGGCCACCGCCGTGGCCTGCCTGGCTTGGCTTCCAGCGGCCCAAGCCGCCGATGTGAATTTCTCCGCGGCCGACGGCCAGCGTATCGCTGCCTTCCACAACCCTGTCGGCAGTTCGAAACGTGGGGTTGTCCTCGTTCACGATGACGGCGGCAATGGAAGCGATTGGGAGTTCTTTGCGAACCGACTCAAGAGAACTGGCTTCCACACGCTCGCTGTCGACTTGAGAGGCCATGGGGCCAGCCGGGTCAATGGGCGCCTGAGCAACGAGGATTACACAGCGATGAAGGCCGATGTCATCGCTGCTGTGAACTGGCTCAGGAGAAAAGGAGTCGAGGAACTGATCCTCATCGGAGCCGGCCTCGGCGCGAATCTCGCCTTGCAGACTGCTGCCGAAGACACCGAGGTATCCAAACTCGTGCTGCTCTCCCCAAGGCACCGGGTCAAAGGGGTGACCGTGGACGGCTTTCTTGGCCGTTATGGCGAGAGACCGGTCATGATTGCTGTGAGTGTCGAGGACACCTACGCCTCGAAAACCAGCCTGTTGCTCGACTCCCAAGCTGTAGGGGAGCACAAAATGGAAATTCTGAGCAACGCCGGTAGCGGAACGCAAATGCTCGATCGTGAGCCCTCCCTGGCCTCCACCATTCAAGGTTTCCTCAACGACGTCGCAGAGGAAGGGGAGGCCTTGGACATGTCCATCGACATTCCCCAGACCGATCCCGAGCGTCTGACCACCGAGGGTGAAAAACTGCCGGGATTCTAAAAAAAAGAAGCTTTCGCAAAAAAATCGAAACAGGCGACCTGTCTTCCGATTTTTGCATCAACCCCTCCCCCTCAAAACCCCACCCGTCGGTCACTCCAACGACGAGTTTAGCCATTCATGTTGGGCTCAGGTTTTGGCGATCTCCGGTGCGAGAACCCTCTCGGCCTTCCCGCCAAGCGGTAGGCAAGCCACCCGACAAGTGCATCATGGCGATCTACATTCACACCAACATGGTCAGCATCAGCTCGACAAGGCATCTCGCCCATGTTGAGCGGGGCCTTGAGTCGACCATGGACAAGCTTTCGTCCGGACGACGGGTGAATCAGGCCGCTGACGATGCAGCCGGACTTGCGGTGGCCGAAAACCTCCATGCCAACGTGCTGGGATCCCGACAGGCCATGCGGAACATCGAGACCGGCATCAGCATGATCCATGTCGCGGAATCCGGTACGGAGACCACTCAAAATCTGGTGAAGCGCATGAGAGAACTCGCGGTGATGGGTTCCTCGGACACCCTTCAGTCCACTGAACGCTCTTACCTTCAAGACGAGTTCAACCAGCTCGTCGCTGAAGTGGACGACTTGGCCAACAACACCCTCTTTGGTGGTGTCCACCTCATCGATGGTCGCAACCCGACCCTTGATGTCCAGGCGGGTGTGAACAACACCAGCAACGACCGGGTCACCATCTCCATGGGAGACATTTCGGTCGACACGATCGGACTCAACACGGGCACAGTCAGCCTCTCCACCGCCACGCAAGCCCGCCTGGCGATTGACCAGCTCGACTCCACGCTCAACACCCTCAACCGCTACCGCGCCCAATACGGTGCGTCAGAACGCTCCCTCTCCCAGGCCCTGGGAAACATGGAGCTCTACTCGGAGAGCCTTCAGGCCTCGCAGTCACAGATCATTGATGCAGACTATGCGGCGGAATCCGCCAACTTGTCGCGCCATCAGATTGTGAAGCAAGCAGGACTGTCGATTCTCGCGCAAGGCAACTCCCTTGGACAGGGATTGCTCGGTCTGCTTTAGGCCATTCTCGAACGCTGGATGAGCCAGCGTTCACACTCCTCTTCTCATTTGGAACGCTCTTTTTTGGGAAACCCCAGGGTTTGGGGAGGGAGCACAGGTCTGGGGATATTCCTGTGCTCCCGCTTTCCCTTCTCGAAACCATCGAAGGACCCGGCCGAAAGGCCGGGTTTTTCACTCTGAATCAACCCGTAGCTCTTGAGTTTGTAGTGAAGAGTGGTGCGGGGAATCCCAAGTTCTCGAGCCATCGCGGAACGATTGCCTCCGAGTCGTCCAAAAGCTTCTGAAAGGATCGCCCGCTCCGTATCCTTCAGAACGCCCCGCCTCGACTGCAAGGACTCACGCTGAACCGCGAAGGGTGAAAAACAGATTGTGGATGCTGAGATTGTTGGACCCCCTAAAACAAAGGCTCGGGTCAGAACATTTCGAAGCTCCCGAACGTTGCCTGGAAAAGGGTGTCGAGCAAGCTTGTGCATGCCCGAGGGTGCCACATGCACAGGCCCTTTCATTTGACTGCAAATGTCGCTCACCAAGGGTTCAAGATCCTCCATGCGCTCGCGCAATGGTGGGAGCAGGACTCCCAGTACGGCGAGCCGAAAAAAGAGATCCTCTCGAAACCTGCCGGAGGCAACTTCCTGCTCCAGATCGCGATTGGTTGCCGCCACTACCCGAACCCTCGGGTAGGTCGGCTTCGCGCCCCCCACCCGACGAACCTCTCCGGTCTCTAAAGCACGCAACAACTTGGCCTGTGCGTGCAGGGGAAGCTCACCTACTTCATCCAAAAACAAGGTGCCTCCATCGGCGCGCTGAAAGGCTCCATCCCGCCGCTCCTTGGCATCGGTAAAGGCTCCTTTCTCGTGACCGAACAACTCGGACTCGAAAAGATTGTCCGCAATTCCTCCGCAATTCAATGCGACAAAAGGACCCTTTGAGCGACTGGATTCTATGTGAAGTCCACGTGCGGCAAGCTCTTTTCCGGTTCCGCTCTCTCCAACCAAAAGCACAGGCGCCGTGTGAGACGCCATGGCCCTTAGAATGCCGAAAAGCTGACGCATGGCTTGACTTGTTCCCTTCATCTCCCCAAAGCCCTCCGGATTGGACGAAGAGACGACAGCAACCTCACTTTGGATGCGACACCGAGACTGACCGATTTGAAATTCCTCACTGGGATAGAGGGGCAAGGTCGAGGAGACGAGGAGAGAGTCGACAAAACAGTGGCCCTGCGCGGGACTCAGGAGGGGACGACCTCTGGCAAATCGCAATTCGACATGATCCGGAAGCAAGCTGCTGTCCGAAATCACCACATCACTTCCCGGGGCCCCAAGAGTTTGGCGTCGGGCAGACAAGGTCCGTCGAGTGCCTTTTGCGGGACCGTCCAAGATTTCCAAGGTCCATTGTTCCTGGGCGAGCTGAGTGTCCTGCACCACGACTGGAGGCAGTGTCGATTCCTTTGGGCGGTGGAGACCCGACAGAGTTGGACGACTCTCCGTCTTTGGTGAGCCCACAAACTGGATCTCAAAGGGGCCAATTCTCAAGAGATCACCTTCCTCCAGAGAACGCCGCTTCTCCACACGCTCACCGCCAACAAATGTCCCGTGCCGGCTGCGATCCACCACGGTCCACTTGCCCGACCGACGAGCGAGAATGCAATGGGTGCGACTCACCCGATTTCCAGGGACCACAATGTCGCAACTGTCAGAACGCCCCAAGAGCACCCGATCGCTTCGAAGCGGAATTTCACAAAGAGCCACAGCTCCACGTTTCATCACCAAATTGGCCACGCAATCCTCCTGCGCGGACCCCAACGAGGGTGCCTCTCCCTGAGCCCACGTCACCAGATTTTGCAAATGACATGCCAACCCCTTTGGGGGTTCTGTGTGCTGCGAAACGTCGATTTTTCGACACTCTGCTGTCGAGAACTGCTCAGGGCTCGAACTGAACCTCCAGTTCGAGCTCCATCATGCCACCGCCGTAGAGCCGGGTTTCCTCTTGCTCCACAAGACTCATCGCCCCCAAGCCTCTCAAGGCCGCCACAAAGGACTCCATCCGTTGGGGCGACATGCGAAGTTTTAGGTTGGCGTAATTGCTCTCCGTGGTCATGGAATAGGGCGCCATATTCGTTCCGTTCGCCTTTTGAACCTGTGCCCCAAAGCGCTCTGCGAGCCGCTGGATTTGCCAGAGAACCTCGGAGCTCTTCGGATAGAGCCGATAGCGAACTGGCCCCATGTTTACCGCAGGCAGCGACGCCTCCATTTCGGACATCGAGGAGACACCACCGGCTTCCTCATACTGATCCTCCCAATCCACTGCATCCTCCTCAAGGGTCGCATCCGTATTGCCGGAGCTGCCTTGAAGCCTGGGAAGAATCCCCATGCCGGTTTGGGGATCTTCTGCATCCTTGCTTCTCGATGAAGGGGGAGAGACCCTTCGCCGCACTGCACCCTCTTTCCCTTTCGAGGATTCTTGCACTCCACTGCCTTCAGCAAGGGGTTCTTCCGCTGCCGAGAGCTCGACCTCATTGCTCTCCAGGTCGATGTTGACCCCCTCCTGCACAGCTTGGGGCTCATCGGGCGGCTGAGGAGGCGTTGTTTCCTCTTTGGCGAGCGTCTCGGGTGTCTCCGCGTCCGTGGCCGGATCGCGCTGGATCACACTGACCACCAGAATCGCCGCCATCGCGAGACCGATGGCCTCAATCGGCAACCTCCGGAGGGGTGCGGGGAGCCACTTCAACCGGGGCTTCGGAGCTCTCTCGAGCGCCAATCTCGCCTCCAGACGCTCCCGAAACCCTTCCGGAACGGGCAAGGGACCTTGATTGCGCACCAACTCCACTGCGTGAAGCATCCGGTTGTACTCCGATCGAACCGAGG
Source organism: Myxococcota bacterium (assembly GCA_036021505.1). Classification (GTDB taxonomy): domain Bacteria; phylum Myxococcota_A; class UBA796; order UBA796; family CAJQPC01; genus JAYXVV01. The sequence goes on from JAYXVV010000009.1 coordinate 20,487, forward strand.
GGTTCTCTCGAATGCTCTTCTCCACCTCCGCCATCTCGGCATCAGAGAGCTGCCCATCGATGTAGGCAGAGAGTCGGTTGGTGGCGAAAAACTCTTTCATGAATCCCTAAATTACATCCGCCGCCGTCATCCGAAAAGACAGTTGGCGGGCCAGTTCCGTGCGAGCACGATGCAAGCGCGATTTTACCGTGCCCTTCGGCAAATCCAGCAAGGATGAGATTTCCTCGTAGCTCAGGTCCTCGAGATCCCTCAAAAGAATGATCTGTCGGTGCTCTTCGTCGAGTGCAGCGAGACCCGCCTGAAGCACCCGCTCTGCATCGGTCTGCATCGCTCTCGAATCGGCTCCCCGATCGGTTGAGGGAAGCTGACGCACGGGGGCATCCTCGGGTGCCGAATCGAGTGACTCATGACGGCCATGGCCTCTTCGTGTGCGATGCATGTGCTGGTTTTTACAGTGGTTCACAGTCACTCTGTAGAGCCAGGTGGAGAATTTCGAATCCCCTCGAAAGCGCTCGAGCGACCGAAACAAGGAGACAAACACCTCCTGTGCGACCTCCTCGGCAGCCTGTTGGTTCCCTAGCCATCGAAAACAGATGCCATAAACCCGATCCTGATGGCGATCCAGCAGCTCTGAAAACGCGCTGCGATCGCCATTCTTGAAGCGCTGGATCAGGACCGCATCGCTTGAATGCGTCACTGCAGCCAAAAGAAGAGCAATCATGAGGATCCCAGCGTGTTCAATCATCAAGAGACACGCTCAATCCTATTCGGTTCCCAAAGGTTCAGGAAAGCTTCATCGCCTGGAAGTGGACCGGCGTGCCGGTCTTCACCGAGTCCATGATGCGCTCTGTACCGCGCGTTCCGTGGGGGAGGATGGCCTTGCGCATCCGAGCACCCTTGAAACTGCACCCCTCGAGGTTGGCGAGATCCAAGTCGGCTTCATCGAGAATCGCATTCTCGAACACCGCATTGGGCAGCTCCGCGTTCCAAAGCGATGCACCGGTCAAGTCGGCCTTCTTAAAACTGCAACCGCCCATGTTCGCTTCTGCAAGCTTGGTCCAGCGCAAAGAGACACCATCAAAGATGATCCCCGACAAGTTGGCGCCGCGCAGGTCGAGAGAGTCGAGCGCTTGTTTTTTACGGAGGAGGTCTTGGACTTGCTTTCGGGTCAGTGGTTTGTCTTGTGACATGGGCTCTCTGTCGTTTCAAAAGGGGAGGGCTTGGTTCCCTCCAACTCACTGTTCGAAGACTCCTTATCCTCGGTTGGAGCAAGATGAAAAGCGATTTCTTTTTCTAACGATCGTACGATGTCCGGACCCAACGCGCGCCCCCCTGTCGCCTCCGCAAAATGAGAGCCCCCGGGATTTAAGACATTCACCTCGATGACCTTGCCTCCGATCACATCCAGACCGGCAAACCAGACCCCTGTTCGGAGCAAATGAGGGCGTATGGCCCGCTCAATGGCAAAGTCGGATTCCGTGAGTTCACACGCCTCCGGTTTCGCTCCATGCTTCAGGTTGTGGCGAAATTCTCCGGGGGCGCGCATCCGGCGGTAGCCGCCAAGCAGTTGTCCTCCCACCCAAAGAAGACGCTTCTCTCCCTCTCTGGCCTCCGGGAGATACGCCTGTGCGACGACATACCCATTCCCGTGCTGACGGACCTGCTCCACGGCACTCTCGACCGTAATCGGGGATTCCGGGGTCACCAAAGCCACCCCACGGCCGCCAGAGGCTCGGGCAGGCTTGATCACCACGCCATGGTCGGATGAAGCTAAAAAATGCCGAATGGCACTGAGGGATCGGGTCAGCAAGGTCTCCGGCTTGGGTACACCTTGAAGAGCGAGCAGGAAGGATTTGTGGGACACTGCCGGCAGATGGAAGGGGTCATTAAGGACACAGACCCCCGCGTGTGCTGCGAGCTGGGCGAACGCGAGCACCGCTGAATCCAGAGGATTGATTCGAATCACCAGCGCATTGAGTTGGGGCACCTCGACAAAGACCCTTGCGCCTTTGCGCCGAGCGATGTGTTCGCAGATGGTGGACTTGTCGAGGGCAGTTGCTCGGGCCATGAGGCGACCACGGGGGTCCAATTCGAAATCTCCCCCCTCCACCACACGCACCGAATGGCCCGCTGCCAGAAGCGCGTGAATGAGGTGCGTGGTGGTCCAAGACGGCCCCAATGCACTGGCCCTGGTGATGACAATCCCGATTCGCATCAATTTCCCGTTCGATTCCCTGCGCTCGGACCTGCTAACCTGTTCCACAATGAAACCTGTTTTACAGAAACTCCAAGAACTCGTGGCAGCACGATTTCCACTCATCGGACTCCTCACGCACGAAGAAACCCGTGTAGAGCGCGGACTCGATCGACTCTGCAAGGAGAGCGATTTGGTCCTCTACCGTTGGCGCAGCACCACGGGTCTCGGGCGGATCCACGAGGACCCCATTCGCGACACTGAGGACCCAAGACAGGCCCTTGACGCCATCCGATCCATCACGAAACCCGCCCTGTTTGTTTTCCAAGACATCCACCCCCACATTCAGTCTCCTGAGGTCTGGCGGTCGATGCGGGATCAAATCGGGGAGTTGGGAAAGCGCTCTCAAGCGATCGTCCTGGTTGGCGCTCGTCTCGACGTTCCCTCGGAGATCGAGAAAGATGTCATGATCTTGGATGTACCGCTGCCAGGCCGCGATGAGGTGGGACGTCTTCTCGATGTGCTGGCTCGAAGCCAAAAGCTCACGATCGAACCGGAGCTCCGACAGCAGTTTATTCGAACCTCCTTGGGCCTTTGTGAGCGCGAAATCAAGCGAGCCTACGCTCACATCCTTGCCGTCGGAGGTCGCTTTGAGGAAAAAGACCTCTCGCTGCTTGGGGAGGTGAAGAAACAAGCGATTCGAAAAACTCGCTTTCTGGAATTTCACCAGGAAGTCCCCCCTATCGAGCAAGTCGGAGGCCTCAGCAATCTCAAGGAGTGGCTCTCACGCCGTTCCAACGCATTCACAGAAGAGGCAAGGGAATTCGGTCTCCCGGAGCCGAAAGGCCTGTTCCTCCTCGGTGTCCAGGGCTGTGGAAAGTCGATGATGGCCAAGGCCGTTGCGGGTCTCTTTGGAATCCCGCTTTTGCGTCTGGATGCATCGGAGGTGTTTCAGGCGTCTGCCCGACAAGAAGAGAGCATCCAAGAAGCCATTCGAATCGCGGAATCCATCTCTCCGGCAGTTCTCTGGATCGACGAGCTCGAGAAAGCATTTCTCGCCGGGGACCAAGGTGGATCTCGAACACTGGGGCACCTGCTCACCTGGATGCAAGAAAAGACCAAGCCCGTCTTTGTCGTCGCCACCGCCAACGAGGTGAGGAAGCTTCCACCCGAGCTGCTGAGAAAGGGTCGATTTGATGAAATCTTCTTCGTCGACCTCCCCGATGTCCATGAACGCCTTGAGATTCTGCAGATCCATCTTGCCCGAAGAGAGCGAAGCTCCGAAAATTTCGACCTCCTGCAGTGCGCTGAAGAGACAGAAAAGTACTCCGGCGCAGAGCTCGAACAGGTGGTCATCGAGGCTCTCTTTGATGCCTATGCGGATGGTGCGAGAGCGCTCAAAGACCGGGATCTCCTCCGCGTGATTCGTGAAACCGTTCCCTTGGCCATCACCATGGACGACCAGCTCAAAGAACTTCGAGAATGGGCACAGCCCCGGACAAGACCCGCCACGCTTGATAGACGAAGGATTGATTTCTTTGAGGACTTCGTCGGGAGCTGACCATGCGAGTTTGTGTCTTAGGAGGGGGGTCTTGGGGAACAGCCCTTGGACTCCACTCTGCTCGAGTGGGGCACCGGACCACCATCTGGGAATACGATCCCAGCTTGGCCGCTGCCCATCAAGCAGCAAGAGAGAATTCCCGCTATCTCCCTGGAATTTCCTTTCCCGACCCGCTGAACATGACCGGCGACTTGGAAGAGGCCCTGTCCGAGGCTGAAATCGTGCTGGCGGTTGTCCCGTCTCAGACCATGCGCAGTACCATCGAGAGGGCTGCGGCATTCCTGCCCGAGAAAGCCACGTTGTGCATTGCCTCCAAGGGCGTCGAGCAGAAGAGCTTGATGACCATGGACGAGGTTCTCTGCGATGTGCTCGATCCCGTCCACCACTCTCGAATCGCCGTACTTTCCGGTCCTTCATTCGCTCTCGAGTTGGCCCAAGAAAAAGCGACAGCGGTTGTGGTGGCGTCCAAATCGGAGAACCTCGCAGAAGAAACCGCCGAAGCCTTTCATGCTGGCAACTTTCGCGTGTACCACTCCACCGATGTGGTGGGGGTCGAGATGGGCGGGGCGATCAAAAACGTCATGGCCATTGCCTGCGGAATCTGCGATGGCGCGGGACTGGGAACCAACTGCCGGGCAGCACTGATCACACGGGGGCTTGCTGAGATTACACGACTGGCTGTGGCACGAGGAGCCAACCCTTTGACTCTGGCGGGTCTGGCAGGCATGGGCGATCTCGTCCTGACCTGTACAGGAGACCTGTCCCGAAACCGACGGGTGGGCCTGGGCTTGGGGCAAGGCAAAACGCTGAGCACCATCTTGGAGGAACTGGGCCAGGTCGCAGAGGGTGTCATGACCGCTCGTTCCGCCTACAACCTCGGAATCCAAACCCAGGTTGAAATGCCCATCACACGGGAAGTCTACGCGATGCTCTACGAGGACAAACCTGTTCCTGTCGCTCTGAGTGATCTTCTCGGTCGTCAGAGAAAAGCCGAACTCGACTGACTCGGATAAGCCTTTCGCATGGACAAAAACCAACAGATCCAACTCTTGCTGAAGCATGCCTTCTTCCAAGGCCTCAGCCCCACCGAGATGAAAGCCCTGTTCTCCGCGGGAGACATTCGGGCCTACTCCCAAGGCCAGGTTCTCTTTCATCAAGACGAACCCTCCAACGGATTGATCTTCGTGATGTCCGGAATCTTTCATGTCCATTTGGAAGGTCGCGAACTTCCATTGGCCACAGTGAAGGCCGGAGAAGTCATTGGGGAGGTGGGGCTGTTGGGCCGTTCCAAACGTTCTGCGACGGTGAGTGCCCAGACCGAGGCCTTTGTCTGGCATCTTTCGCTGGAGGTTTTCGAGGGACTCATCAAACGAGGGGACACCCTCGTCGACGGCCTGCTGAAAGGAATGGGCGACGACCTCTGCCGACGTTTTCGAGAAGGCGTCTACGAGGCCGCCTCCATCATGGGTGAACTCGCCCCAAAAACGGCAGCTCGTCTCACCGAAGAGGACCTTGAGGAAAAACTGCCATGACGCCAACTGAGTTGATCCAACATGCCGATGTTCTTGGACTTCTGGAAGAGGAAGACCTCTTGCCGCTCGCGAGCATGCTTGAGCCGCTTACCTTGAACCGAGGCCAGGTCCTCATTCGAGAGGGCAAGAGGGCTCCGGGAACGTTCTTGATCGTCAACGGCGAGGTCCAGATTGAAAAAATGCTGCCCGGAGACACCCAGCGGGTTTTGATGTCGCCTGTAAAGACGGGTGAGTGGATCGGCATCGTTTCGCTTCTGGACGGTCAAGAAGCCACTGCGAGTGTGGTGGCCACAAGCGAGGGTCAGGCACTCGCATTGAATCGCGCCAACTTCGAGGCTCTGCGAAAAAACAACAACGCCCTCTCACTGCGCTTCGGACGCACCGTCCTGGCTTGCTTGGCCCAGCAGCTTACCCGAGTGAATCAAAGCGTCTCCGGTCTGCGAAGCGCCCTGGAGCAGCGGTGAAATCCGAGAGGGACCTCAAGAACGACCTTCTGCGGTTCGCGCATCTCTGCTACGAACGCAACCTCTTGGTTGCCATGGACGGAAACCTCTCGGTTCGCTTGGCCGATGGCAACATCCTGTGCACACAGGCAGGATGTCACAAAGGGTTGCTCACTGAGGACCAGCTCGTCGTCATCGACCCCCGGGGACAAAAAATTCGAGGGCGCGGTGAGCCCACTTCAGAGATGGCCATGCATCTGGCCTGCTACAACGCACGCAAGGATGTGAACGCGATCGTTCATGCCCACCCTCCCATTTCGATCGCCTTCACAATCGCCGGTGTCAGCATGGCTCATTGTGTGCTTCCTGAGGTCGTCCTGACTCTCGGTACGGTTCCCACACTGCCTTATGCAACCACGGGGACCACTGAGCTCGCAGACCTCGTGGGAGAAGCTGCGAAAAACCATGACGCCCTCTTGATGGACCGCCACGGTGCTGTCTGCATGGGAACCGACCTCCTCGAGGCATTTTGCCGCCTCGAGACCATGGAACACACGGCTCTCATCACCAAACTGGCGAGGGACATGGGCTCGGTAAAAACCCTGCCTTCCGATGAGGCGGTTCGACTCCGACAAATGGGACTCAAACGCTACGGAGGCCCACCTCGAGCTGTGGCCAAAGCCGATGAGCCCGGAGCGGACCTTCCTGAAGCTTGTTTGACCTGCAGCGGCTGCAGCAACCCCTCTCCGACCGGTGTGGGCCCCGAGGTCAACCTGAGGCTGGCCCGAGTTCTGGCCTCTTCATCCCCAAGCGAACCACGAGCCTCTGCGAGGCTCAATGAGCTGGTGACCGAGGAACTTATGAAGGCCCTCGGTCGTAAAGACCGGGCCTGAGAGACTCTCCCAAAACCTGGGAGACGGCAGGGGGTGTCTCAGCGACCACTTGCCCTCTGCGGAGTACCCAACGCGGCTTTGCCCGCAGCCGAAAAACTTCCTCCGGTCCGGCCACCGCGTGGACCAACAGATCCGCTACAGCTCCTTCTTGGAGGGTTGGAGCGCCACCAAAAGGCTCATGGTTGTCATCAACCAAAATCCGATGAACTCGACGGATTTCATTCGGACGGGTCATCTGTGCCACGTGAATCAACATCGACGCTGCATCAATGAGGTGGCCTCGCCCCAAGGGGTACCAAGGGTCCATGATGCTGTCGTGACCAATCCCTACCTTGGCGCCAGCCTTCAGCAATTCCGGGATGCGGGTGATGCCCCTCCGACGGGGATAGCCATCTCCTCTGCCTTGAAGAACAATGTTGTCGAGTGGATTCGCCACGACCTGGACCCCTGTTTCAGCGACCGCATTAATGGTTTTTTCTGCGACATTTTCTGCGTAAGAGTGCATGGCTGTACAGTGCCCAGCCAAGACATGATTCGAGAAATTGCGTGCCCGTTTCTGCTCGCAGACCCACAGGATGTGCTGGGACTCCGGGTCATCGGTTTCATCGCAGTGGAGATCCACATGAAGCCCATGCCGTTCTGCGAGATCAAATGCCAGAGAGATCGAATCCTTGCCCGCCTGGGTGGTGGACTCATGGTGTGGAATCGCCCCAACCGCATCGACACCGTTTGCTGCGGCCCACTCCAGATCCGCCTGCTGTCCAGGAGCATTGAACACCCCCTCCTGCGGAAAGGCCACCACCTGAAGGTCGATCAAATGCGACACCTCCTCACGGAATTGGCACATCACCTCTACGGCCAACCGAGAACCGCAGTCCACATGGGTCCGTATTCGTCCTGTTCCCTGAGCGACACACCATTTCACCGCAACAGTAGCCCTGTGCAGCAGACCTGCTTCGGTCAGACTCGGGCGGTGCCTGGCCCAATTGGCGATGCCCTCCTCCAAGGTACCGCTCTCGTTTGGCCTACGCTGAGCCAAGAGGACCGCGTCAAGGTGGAGGTGCGGATCTGCATAAGGCGGCGTAAGAAACCCCCCGTCGGCCTCCAAGACGGGCCCTCTCAACTCGAGTGTACCCAGTGGAGCGATGCGGTGGATCCTGCCGTCGAGGATTCGAACATCCACCCGCTCTCCGTCCAAGAGAGCATTTCGGATGCTCAATCCATCCAAGGGAGCCCCATCTATTCGTAGTAGCTCGTGTCGCGAGACACGCGGTTCATGCGCAGCTCGCCGGAGAGATCCATGAACCCCAGAATCGACTGCTCCCAGTATCCCTCGAGCTCACCGTCCCTGCTGACGCTGCCCTCGTACTCGGTGGGAAGCTGGAAGCCGTAGATGTCAACAGCGGCTTCACCAAGAAGCCCGTCTTTTCCATTCTCCAGGTCGAAGACATAGGCGAGTTCTGTGGCTTGACCCTGAATGGAAAGAATGCAGTCCGCTTCTCCTTCTGCGACTTCCCCATACACATCCAGCACCATGATCGCCCCACCGGCACAGCCCACCTGAAACTCACCGAGATCCGCGTCCACGATGATGCTTCCGGCATAGGTGCCAGCGACCTCGCTCTGCACCCAGACCCCACCAACGGCGTCAAAGAGTCGCTCCCCGTTGGGCAACTCCGCGTTCACCCTGAGGGTGTGGACCCCCACATCCAACTCATCGTCCTCGAATGCACCTGCGGTAATCCGCCAGTTTTCATCGATGGTGGAGTTCCAGTTGATGTCCTCGAAATCGAGCGGATCTCCATCCTTGCTCCAGAGCACGGCTTCGAAATCGGTTGGCTCTCCATACGGAACAAAACTGTTCGCCGCAGGTGACACGATCTCCAAGGTCGCTCCCTCGTAGGGATCCACGGGCTCTGCGGTTCCAGGCTCCTCGGTTCCAGGCTGCTCCGAGCCGGGCTCCTCGGTTCCAGGCTCCTCACCCTCGCCCTCCAAACTCACCACAGCATTGTCCGACCCGCAGGCCCATAGAAGAGGAGCAAAGAGGAATAAGTTCAGCTGAAGACGCACAGGATCACCTCGTAGTGGAATTGGGCCCACGGTTATACCACCTCGTTTCTGGGGGTCGGGATCAATTAAGCGCCTGTTCCACCCGATCCCTCAGTTCTGGGCTCTCGAATGGCTTAAAAATGACAATCTCCGCGTGCTTCTCCAGAAACTCCTCAGCCTCGGGATTCTTGGCTCCACCCGTGAGAAAGAGAAAACACGAACCCAATTCAGGATGACTTCCCTTTACCCTTTCAAAGAGCGCACTCCCCGCTTCATCCGGGAGCGACAGATCGCAGAGAATTAGCGCTGGTGGCTGGGATTCGATCTGTTCCAGAGCCTCCTTGGCCGTGTGCGCTACCGTGATTTCCCCCAAACCCTTGAGCACTCTTCGAATCGCTCGCGTCATCGGGGCCTCGTCGTCCACCAAGAGGATTCGTGGCAGGTTTTCCTTCACAAGATCCGGCTCTTCATTCTCCTCGATTTCCTGCTGGAACTGCGTGGGCACAGGCAGCTGGACCTCGACACGTGTTCCCTCATTCACTGAGGACGTCACCTGTATCTCTCCACCATGCCGCTGAAGAATGTCTCGACAGATGGCCAGCCCCAAACCCGAATGCCCCTGGTGTTCTCTCATGGTGAAAAACGGATCGAAGATGCGCGACTGCTGTTCTTCTGGAATGCCAGCCCCCCAATCCTGAACAAGGACCCGAACACGACCCGAATCGGTACTCGTTGAGACGGTCACCACATCGTTCGAACTCGGATTTTTAGCGTAGGCCTGAATTCCATTCAGGAGGATGTTGAGAAAGGCCTGTGCGAGTCGACCTGGGGAAGCGTTCACTGGGGGACAATCCTGGAGTGACATCTCAATTTGCACCGCACCCGCCATCTGACTTCGCGCCATCTCGACGGCGGTCTTGAGTGCTTGATTGATGTCCAAGGGCATCCACTCATCCTCATCCGCGCGTTGAAATCCTTTGAGGTCTCCAACAATGTCCCGGATTCGACGCATGCCCTCCAGGCTTTCCGTAAGCATGTCTTTCATGTCTTGAAGGTTCTGCGGGTAGTAGGAGGCCTCTGCCTGTGCCTCCAGTTCCTCCACCCGATCGGCGGGCGCATGTTCCCTTGAAAGGGTCAGCGACGTTTCAAGAAGGGCCTTGAGTTCCACGACGGAGAGCTGCAGTTCGTTGAGATTGGTCACCACCCAGGCTGCTGGATTGTTGATGGAGTGCGCCATGCCTGTCGCCAACTGACCCAGGGTTGCCAACTTCTCTCTCTCAATCAGATCCGCATGAAGCAACCAACTGCCCTCATCGCTCAGCAGGGAATCCAGTGGATCGCCCCCCACGACCTGGTGCGATCGACACACTGTCTCTGCATTTCCTGGGTCCGACAGGTCAGCGACTCCAGCCCGCCACAACGCAAGCAGCTGCTCCGTAGACAGCCCTTCTGCACAGACCACCACCGGCAGTCCCGTCATCTGAAGGACAGCCCCCACCTCCAAGACCCCATCATGGAGGACGACGACGTCGATGGCCTCCTCCACCAAGACCTCCCCCATTCCCAGAAGCCCATCGACCTCAAAAACCTCGACGAACTCCGTCCATGCCACTCGGAGGGACAGAGAAGTTCGTATTTCCAGAATTTTCAGAGGTGTCATGGATGCCTTGAACCTGAAGTACCTTAGCCTAGCGCATTTTGCGATGCAGTGGGGGCTCAGTTAGCGTCATCTCACGCCCAAGGAAGTCATGAGCAACGCGATCCAAGTTACCGGCCTCGAGAAGAACTACGGCCCCATTCGCGCGCTGGACGGAATTGATTTCAGCATCTCCGGCGGTGAAGTCGTCGGTCTCCTCGGACCCAACGGGGCGGGAAAATCCACGGCCATGAAAATCATGACCGGCTTCATTTCGGCTTCTGGCGGCTCGGTTTCTGTTTTTGGCAAAGACATTCTCTCCCACCCCATCGGCGTCAAGAACCATCTCGGCTATCTTCCAGAGGCCACACCGCTCTACCCCGAGATGACGGTGGGCAATTACCTGAGGTTCATTGCTCAAGTTCGGCACCTCGGATCGGCTGAGTCCAAGCGGGCGATCGACCGGGTGCTCGACCGATGCGACCTCAAAGACCGCACGCATCAGAGCATTGGCACACTCTCCAAAGGCCTCAAGCAACGGGTGGGCCTGGCCCAAGCCATGGTTCATGACCCTGACATTCTCATTCTCGACGAACCTACGAGTGGCTTGGATCCCAACCAGATTCAGGAAATTCGACGGCTGATTCGAGAGGTTGGCGAAACCAAGACTGTGCTTCTGTCCACCCACATCCTCTCGGAGGTTCAGGCCTCATGCGACCGGGTGATCATCATCAGTGGTGGTCAAATCGTGGCCGATGGACCCACCCAAGAAGTCACTCGCATGGGTCAAAAGGAGGCGCTTCACACCCTGGTCTCTGCAGGGTCCGTTCGCCTGAGCTCAGACGAAATCAAACGCGGCCTGGAGGCCGTCGAAGGGGTGCTCTCCGTAGACACTGGCTTTGGGGCAGAACTGGGCGAGGATGAACACCTCATGATCATCCGATCCGAGACCGATGTTCGACGTGCCGTTTCGCAGTGGGTTCATCAGCGCGGGCTGCTTCTGCTGGAACAACGCCGAGAGCAGAAAAATCTTGAAGAAGTCTTTCGAACCCTGACGACCTAAAGAAGCACATAAAGCAACAGTCCGACGAGGGCTATTCCTCCAACGATGGGCAGCCATGACGGGGGACCTCCAGACTCTTTCTTCGTGCCCAAGTTCTGGAACTCGCGACTTCGAACCTCCGAGCCATGAACCGCTTGGATTCCACTTTTTGCCTTCTTCTGAGCTGCCACCTTTTTTGCCGAATCGTCTTTCTGCCATCCTTTTACTTTCTGGCTGGAGAGACGGATTGCAACCATATCCAAGCCAATCAGTTCAAAAAGCGACTCCAAATCCGGGTGTTCATAGACGGGCACCCACTCCCCGCCAGGAAAGCGCATGAACTCCCTGCCCGTCAGTGCGCCCTGATACACCTGCTGTTTGAGCTGGTAGATGTCATAGGTCCCAAGGGCCTCCCCAAGCGGTCCCTGGAGCTGTATCTTCATCAGATCTGGAATTCGATCTCCAGTCTTCGGCTCCAATTCAAAGGAGTGCATGCAAGCCGGGCAGGTCTGCAGGACCCCTTCAATCCCCGGGAAGGTGCTGCTGCATTCAGGACAGACAATTTCCATGGAGCCACTTTAGCGCAGGTGACGCCCCTTGGGATCCCCCAAAGAGGATAAGGGATCTCCAGCTATGTCCACAAAAAGCACCCAACCCCCTGCATTCGTAATCGGCACTGCGGGCCACATCGACCACGGTAAAACCTCCCTCGTCCGCTCAATTACCGGAAACGATTTGGACGTCTTGCCGGAAGAGAAAGAGCGGGGAATCACCATTGCCTTAGGCTTCACTCACAAACTCCTTGGGTCAGGTCGGCGATTCGCTTTTGTGGATGTACCGGGTCACGAACGACTCATACGGACAATGGTCTCAGGCGCTTCAGGAATTGATGCGGTCCTATTTTGTGTATCGGCTGCTGAGGGCGTCATGCCGCAGACCCGCGAGCACTTGGACATCCTTCGCCTGTTGGGAATCACTCACGGGGTTGTCGCGCTAACCCACTGCGATCTGGTGGAAGAGGAGCTCGCTGAACTTGCCGAGGAGGAACTGAGAGAGCTGCTCAGTGATACTTTTTTAAGCGAGGCCCCCATCATCCGGACCTCGGCAGTCACAGGCGAAGGAATTCAGCTTCTTGAGGCCGCACTCGAAGCTCTTCCCTTGAAAGACCATGCGCCCGGAGACGACTACAGACTGCCCATTGACCGTGTCTTTGTGAAGAAAGGATTCGGAACGGTCGTCACGGGTACAAGCCTTTCAGGAGGGGTAAGCGAGGGAGAAGAGCTTGTGCTCCTGCCCGGTCGCGTGCGCGTCCGGGTCCGTGGAATTCAGGTCCATGAGGAATCCCGTAAGGCCGCATGGGCGGGTGAGCGTACCGCGCTCAATCTCGCTGGAGTGGAGGGACAAGAACTCAAGAGGGGAATGGTCGTGGCCTCTCCGGCCCTCGCCGAAGCGAGCGCTGTCCTGGATGTCTCTTACCAACACCTGGAGAGCGCCCCAGCGCTTCGTTCCGGTACGCGGGTTCGTCTGCTGATCGGCACCACCGAGGTCCTGGCAGTCACTGACATCATTACGGAAGCCTCGCCCCTGTTGCCCGGACAGCAGGGCTACCTCCAGCTCCGCTGTGAACAGCCCGTTTTGGCCCTCCCCAACGACCGCTTTATCCTCCGACTGGAATCCCCTCTGATCACTCTGGGGGGCGGGCAAATACTCGATCCATGGGCACCAAGGTTTCGAAGCAAGAACCGAATGCTTGCGCTCGCTGAGCTGGCGCGACTGGAAGCTGGCGAGCACCAGGTATTTGTGGAGAGAGCGGGCCCCGCTGGACTCCCTGACGATGTCGCAAAAAAGAGACTGGGATCCACTGCTGAAGGTCTCTGTGCCTTGGGCGATCGCAGGGTCACCCCACACCAACTCGATGCACTCATAGCTCGACTCCTCCGTGATTTGGAGAAGGAGCATCAGTCGCTGAGGCTGGCCCATGGCGTGCCGCGAAGAAGCCTTCGAAAAAGTGTGTTCTTGGAATTGAGTCCCTCCGCATTTGATCAACTCTTGATGCATGCTGCCGGACACGGGGGGCTTGTCGAGGAGGGACCAAGGGTGCGCCTCCCCGGTTGGGAGGTTCGCCTGGATGAATCCGAGCAAAAGGCCGCTGCTCAGCTTCTCGAAAGGCTTTCTGCAGCACAGTGGACCCCACCGCCACCGGAAGAAATCCGTCCTCAATGCTCCGATCCCGACGGGTTGATCGCCTATCTTGCAGCCGAGAAAAAGCTCTGGAAAATTGCGGGGCTGCTCTACAGCTCGGATGCAATCTCATCGCTCAAATCATCGGTTGTACAGATCCTTGAAGAGGAAGGCTCCCTCTCTCCAGGCCGCTTCAAAGAACTCACAGGACTGAGTCGAAAATCCGCCATTCCCCTTCTGGAATTTTTGGACAGCCAAGGCGTCACCAAGCGTTCTGGCGAAACCCGAATCGCGGCTACATCATGTTCGCTGTGACCTCGTCCTCGTCGGTGTACGTCAACAGCATGACCGTCACATTGTCTCGGCCACCTCCCAAATGGGCCGCCTTGACCAGCTCCTGTACGCAGAGCTTCGGATCGTCATAGTGGTTGATGATGGCCTCCATGTCGGGATCGTCTACCTCTCCCCAGAGTCCATCTGAACACATCATGATTTGGTCGCCTTGCTGGAGATCGACCCGGAAGATGTCGATCTCCACGTCCCGTTCGGTACCTACGGTCCGCAAAAGGATGTGGGAGTGGGGATGATTTTTCGCCTCTTCCTGACCGATTCGACCTTGTTCCACCAAGCGAGCCACCAGCGAGTGGTCTTTGGAAACCTGGTGAAGCTGTCCATCTCGAATCAGGTAGGCTCGGGAATCACCCACATTCGCAACCAAGCCAATCCCGTTGTGGATCAAGCAAGACACCAGCGTGGTGCCCATGTCTGAGCCACGACGCTCCCCCTCGTCCTTGATGGCGTTGTTGGCCCTCTGAAAGGACTCATCGAAGAGATTTTCGAGCGACTCTGCTGTTGTTTTTTTGAGGCTCACAAAACGCTGTCGGGCTTGAGCACAGATGGTCTTGATGGCCATCTCGCTTGCCACCTCACCGGCCTCATGCCCGCCCATTCCGTCGGCAACCGCATACAGCCGAGAATTCTCGCCGAGCTCCACCCAGCCCCAGTTGTCCTCATTCAGAGTTCTTGCAAGACCCACATCCGACATCGCAGACATCCCCGACGGGGCCATCTTGTCTTCCAGCTCATTGAAGAGACGCTCAACAGCCCGACCGTAGCTTCTTGGACTGTCGTAGCCACCGTCTTCTGCTTTCTGGAGAAAGTCTCGCAGGGGGTTGTGGTTGACCGGTGTGAACATTCGAAGCATCGAGGAGAGGTCACCGAGTTCTCTCGAGCGGCTGTCCTCTGGAACCGGAGTTTCCAGGAGGTGAGCGACCGTCGGATCAAAGAGCAAAAAGCGATCTTCAGAGCGGCGATAAACGAAGGAATGCCGTCCCATTCCCTCCAGACTCACACCGTGACGATGGAGGAAGGCCAGCATTCCTGCAAATCGCTGGGAGAGGTGGAGAACTCGACCCAGCTCAAACGGAGCCGGGAGAGTCACCATCAAGGACTCTCCCCGATACTGAACCACACTGCACAACTGGCCAGAGGCTTCAAAGACAACGTCAGGACGGAGGAGAGCAGGATGCTCCAGACCCCTCTCGTGGAAGGCGATGTGGCGGTCAAAGTTGGCCTGGTCCCAACGAACGGACATCATGTACTGGCGCTTGGCGGGAATCGGCTCGCCACATGAGACGCATCGCAATTCGTCTCTTGGCGTGGCGTCGGAGCCGCACATCCAACAATGTCGAGTCGACTTGTCCGAACGCTGATCATGAACCACATAGATCATCCGTCCCTCGCAGAGCCGCCTCAACGAGTCCACCACGAAATGCTCCCCAATCGGGGTTCCGGGTGGAAACGGTGCCGGGCGGCCTTTCGCGCTACCCATTCGACAACTCCTTGAGCGTGCAGACGAGGGAGAGACAGGATTCTACACCATCCCAACCGCTGTGCTGCGGATCAGTCTTCAACGAGCAGTCCGATCAGGGCGATGTCCATGTCCTCACCCGCCCCTATCTCCAACTGCAGATGCCAGACCCCCGAGTGCGCAAATGACCAACTTGCTTCATAGACCCCGGCTCCAAGCTCTTCGGCCTGGATGTCACCACCAAGGTCCCCCCCTGCAGCAGGCTGCTCTCCAGAGACATGGACACCTGCGTTTACGAGTAGCGCACCGTCCAGAGTCGGATTGTCGCTGTTGCGCGAAAGCCGCATTCCGAGCACGAAGGGTCCCCGCTCAGCCGGATCGGGATCGAGACTCAGCACCACGTGGAAGCGGTCCTCCTCGGTATTGAACTCCCGTTCCCAGATCGGGTTCAGGCCTGGCGATGCGGAATCGGGCTCTTGCACTCGGCTCTCCGAGCAACCCAGGAAACCCAGAGGAAGGAGAGGCCAAAGCTTCATGGACAAGACTCCCAGCGTTGCCAACAGGTTAGCTTGTTTCCCGTGACCTGCACGATCCCATTTTCGGTAGACGGCCAACACGGCGATGCACGTGCTGGAACGCTTCGTCTCGCACGCCGTGAGGTCAAGACTCCTGTCTTTATGCCTGTGGGCACTCAAGCCGCGATTCGCACTCTCTCTCCCCTGCATTTGGAGAGCACCTCCGCTCAGATCATCCTCGCCAACACCTACCACCTTCACCAAAGGCCAGGTGAGGACCTTGTCGCCAAGCACGGTGGGCTGCACAAAATGATGGGTGTGAGCCTCCCGATGCTGACGGACTCTGGGGGCTTTCAGGTTTTCTCCCTGGACAAGAAGGAAGTCACTGAGGACGGTGTGCGGTTTCGCTACGAGGTCAATGGGCAGGAGACCTACCTCTCCCCCGAGACCTCTATGGAGGTTCAGCAAAAGCTTGGTGCAGACATCGCCATGGTCTTTGATGAATGCCTCGCCTTTGGAACGGACAGGCGCTACGCCGAGGCAAGCGTCGATCGAACCACGCGCTGGGAGACTCGCTCCAAAGCGGCTCATACCCGGCCCGACCAGAGTCTTTTTGGCATTGTACAGGGCGGCTTCTGGCCGGATCTGCGAAAGAAATCAGCCAAAGCCATCCAGAACATTGGCTTCGATGGCTACGCCATCGGCGGACTCTCGGTCGGAGAGGGGCACCAAAAGATGGTGGAGGTTCTGGGCTACACCCTCCCTCACATGAGCCCTGATTATCCCCGCTACCTCATGGGCGTTGGACGTCCTCTCGATCTGGTGGAGGGCGTGGCCATGGGTGTGGACATGTTCGACTGCGTCATCCCCACCCGTCACGCCCGGTCGGGCATGTTCTACACGTCCCGGGGCCGAATGCGAATTACCGATGCTCGCTACCGACGCGACATGTACCCACCCGACTCCAGTTGCGACTGCTACGTCTGTACCAATTTTTCAAGGGCCTACATCCATCATCTCTTCAAGACCAACGAGGTTCTTGGCGCCACCCTCACCACGCTCCACAACATCCACTGGTTCTGCAACTTTATGGACCGGATGCGGGAGAGCATTCTCGATGGAAGCTTTGAGGCGTTTCGGGAGGATGTTCACCGCCAGTACCCGGAAAGAGCCCCTGGGTCCTCCAAACCGAAGTCGCGCTCAAAGAAAAAAGGAAAAAAGCGAGGCTGAAGCCGGGCTTGGAATCGCCTACCCGCTCCAATTGCCAACGCCCCCGCTGTGAGGGCGAGGGCGTCGAAATCTGTCATCACAGGATGCTGGGTCGCTATTGATCCAACTCGATGTCGATCCCTGTGTAGGGGTTGTTGGCCTCCTTGAGCGTCACATAGTTGCCGTTGTCGTAGCGACCTCGAACGTCGTTGTAGTGATCTCCGTCACCGTCGGAATCAAAGAAGGCGAAAAACACAAAATCGTCTCCATCCACAGGGAGGTAGAAGGACATGCTCCAGGTGTTGGAGGATCCCCAGGTGATGGTCGTGGCATTCCCCGCTGGCATGTTGGTGTCTGGCCACCCGTCCGAGGTCAAGAAAGGTTTGTCCCATACCTCCACAGAAACGGTGTCTCCTGTACTCACCCCTGCTGCGTTGGTTGCAGTGATGGTTCCTGAGGTGGAGTAGGCGTACCAAGACGAGGTGTCGACGTCCGCATCGACATCCGCGTCGGCGTCGGCGTCAGCGTCGGCGTCGGCATCCGCGTCGGCATCCGCGTCGGCGTCGGCATCCGCGTCGGCGTCGGCATCCGCGTCGGCATCCGCGTCGGCATCCGCGTCGGCATCCGCGTCGGCGTCAGCATCCGCGTCGGCATCGGCATCGGCATCCGCGTCGGCGTCAGCATCCGCATCGGCGTCGGCATCGGTGTCACTGTCGGTGTCACTGTCGGTGTCGGTGTCGGTGTCGGTGTCGGTGTCCGAGTCCGAATCCGTATCGGTATCGGTGTCTGAATCGGTGTCGGTATCGGTATCCGTCTCGAATGGATAGCAGTTTCCGTCCTCAGCCTTTCCGTATCCAGGGGCACAATCCGACCCTCCACAAGCGCCAAGGACCATGCTTCCTGCACCAACAACCAACAACCAGCGTTTCATACCAATCTCCTCGGAATCCCTCGGATTCCTTCATCCCCCACAAGGTACGTCAAGCTCTCTCCGCTTTCAACCCCATGGAGCATTTCCAGACAGGATTCTGGACCAAAACTTGGACCCTCTCCCCTTATTCACCCAAAAAAATCCGATATTCTGGATCGGATTCTGGCTCAAAGAGCGGCTCTTCCGGAGCCGGCCAGTCATCGAGACGTACGCTGTCTAGGAAGCGTCCCCACTGTTCGAGCACTCCTGTGGACAGGGGATCGAGCCCCTGCAAAGTCAGGATGACGAGATACTCCGAGGCTCGCAGGTGCACCGAGGTTCCCATTCTCGAATGTGGGCCATGAAGCATTCGATACGTCGTGGCGACCGCGCGCCGATCCGCCACCGCGATTTCTTGACTCTCGAGGAGCTCCACACGAAGACCCAAATCACGACCCCGAGACAAAGTGAGGGTATCCGCGACGACATCCAGCGGCATCTGACGAGCATCACCCCCCTCTGGGACCACCTCCAACCGGAGAAAACAACAGTCGTCTTGCGCTTCATAAACCACAAGGCGGTTCTTCAGGTAGCGCCGATTCTTGACCAAGTTCCAGCCTACAGGCTGTTCGAAACCCACGGGAGAGACCGCCAACTGCTGCTCAAAATGCACCGCAGGTCCACAGCTTGAAAGAAGTGTACCCAGTCCGAAAATGAGCCCTGTCTGGAATTTCACGAATTCGAAATCCTCTGAAGCAAGGCCTCAGCAAGTTGTTCCGCTGCGGTTGCCGAGTGGCGAAAGAACAACGAAGGCTCCACGAGTTCAAGCTCGGTGAGAACAAGCTGCCCTGAATCATCCGTCAACCAGTCCACACGCGCATAGAGCAGCTCACCCGATGGAGAGAACTCCGATGCGGCTCGAACCGCTCGATCCGAGAGTTCCCGCTGTTGAGCGGTGAGTTCTACGGGAAAATCCCTGGCCCCAAAATCATCCTGCACCCGGTAGTCACCCGGCTGCGGCACCTTTTGCACCGCGTGCGAAAAGCATCCCCCCATGTACAGGGCCGACAACTCTCCAACCTCTTCCACTGCAGACAGGTAAGGCTGAAGCATCATGCCCTCTTGGGCCAGCATTCGGTCGAGGTGACGCTGAGCTTGCTCAAGTTCATTCAAACCAAAGCGCAGAGTCTCCCGTGCCGTCGCCCCAACGGTTGGCTTCAAAAACCCCCTCTCCCAACCCTGGGCTTGCATGCTCTCCGGAAGATCCACGGTGGACCCTGCCGCCAAAAAGAGTGTCGGCGCAATCGGAATGCCCCGCTCTTGGAGATCTTTGAGGTAGGTCTTCTCGGTGTTCCACCGAATGATTTTTGGAGGGTTGAAGAAGGGAATCTTTCGAGCCACCGATTCAGCCCACGCAACATAGGCCTCTCTGCGCTCCATGTAGTCCCAAGTGGTCCGGATGAGGCAGGCATCAAAGTCCTCCCAGTCGACCTCGGGGTCGTCCCAACTCGGATGCGAGAGCACGGCTCCACGAGCCTCTAAACTGGCATGAAAGGGGGCATCATCCACCTCCCAGCCCGGTAGATTGGAACAACTGGCCAACGCAATTCTCATGGAGGAAGCCCTAATCCTCGCTGCAGAGAAACACAAAGAAATGACGCACAACCGACGCACGGCTCAACTACAATTCCTGTGAACCGAGGAGACCCATCATGCTGAGCGTCCTGCTTGCCCTGACAGCCTGTTCCCCTTCCGGCGCGATTGAAACCGAATCGCCAGAAAGCGATACCTCCGAACAGGTCAACTCCCAGGCGGAACCGGTTGCGGACCTGAGTCTGTGGATTGGTCAGCGCACCTTCATCACAGACGATTGTTCGGAGCCCGCAACGGAAACAGGGCACGAACTCACCGCCGATAACTGGAACGACTACGAGGCGACAAAAGACACCTGCCCCAACTGCGATCACATCTACTACGTGAGCGTCTCGCCGGACTCACTTTGTGGAGTTCCAGTGACCCAGGAGCGGTATCGCGGGGTGGATTTCATGGAAGACGGTCAAGCCATTGTCTATGACTTTGGGGGATGGTCCGGGGCGGAAATTCTTGATCCGAATGCCCAGTTTGACGGCTGGACCCTCACTTACTCCTACGACTACAACTCTTGGTTGAGCATGGAAGGGGTTGTGGAATACCCCGAGGCCGAATGAATCTGGAGCTCTGGGGATCGGCCCTGTTCGCAGGGCTTGTCGCCATCGGCGTGACCCTTGCGATTGAGAAATTCGGAGGCCGAACCGGTGGCCTGATCGGCACCATGCCCTCTACCATAGTTCCAGCGAGCATCGGCTTTCACCTCTCTTCTGCTCCTGAGGCTGCACGCGAGGCGCTGCTCGCGGTTCCATTTGGAATGGCGGTCAATGTGCTGTTTCTCTGGAGTTGGTCTGTACTGCCTTCACGGACCGTGGGTCCCCTGCGACTCGCCAAAGTGCTGGGGGGTGCACTCGGAATCTGGGCTGTTGCTGCAGCCGGATGCACGCTCATGTTGGGGAGGCTGCCTTTTGACTTGGCGGGCCCCGCTGTCGTGATGACTGTTCTCATGATTCTTGTCGGGGCCTGGGCTTGTCGTGGTGCTCCTCCCTCTCCTGCAGGACACCGAAAGGTAGGCCTCATGAGCCTCCTCTCGCGAGGCTGGATGGCCGCAACTGCGATCGCCCTCGCTGTTTGGCTCTCCGATCAGAGTCCATTGTTGGCAGGGATGGCCTCGGTCTTTCCAGCAATCTTCATGACCACCATGGTGTCGCTCTGGATAGCTCAAGGAGAAAGCGTTCAAGCTGGCGCAGTCGGTCCGATGATGCTGGGCTCGACAGCTGTCTCCGTGTATGCACTACTTGCAACGCTAAGCCTGCCCCACCTGGGTCTTCTCTGGGGAAGTGTTGTCGCTTGGAAAGGCTCCCTGATCTTTGCCACCCTCCCCGCTTGGTGGTGGGTGCAACGCCACCCCGCAGAATCGCCCGCGGGTTAGAGAAGCGCATATGTTTCCCTACCTCTACCAGGCCCCTGAGGGCGGTGTTTCCATCCCGACCTACGGCATGTTGATGATGCTTGCGTTTGTGGCCGCAACGGCGCTGGCTTTCTTTCGGATGCGGCGTGTGGGTATCCATCCCGATCTCCTTCCTGGCATTGTGGTCATCGCCATTCTCTTGGGAATCTTTGGAGCGCGGCTGCTTCATTTTCTCGGTGCAGATCCTGGAGCTCTGACCAATCCCCTGGTTCTCTTCAAGCTCAATGAAGGGGGTATGGCCGTCTACGGAGGGGTTCTTGCCGCGGGCATCGGCTGCTTTGCCTACGCCAGAAGACGAGGCGTCAATCCCTGGAAGCTCTGCGATGCCCTGCTCCCCTGTTTCTTTTTGGCGCTGGCCATTGGTCGATTGGGGTGCATCGCCGCAGGATGCTGCCATGGCGCCGCCATTGGCGGCCTCACCGACTCCTCAGGTGCAGGAATGTTGGCGGGAGAAGCTCCCAAAGTGATTGCCAACCTCACGGGCACCAGCCTAAGCGGCGGCTCCTTCGTCCAACTGGAAGGCGCTCCGTGGCTGGCAGCCGTCTACAACCCTGGGGTGGGTGTCGGAAGAATCTTTGAGGTGCCCTGCTACCCGACCCAGCTTTGGGAGATCCTTGCCGCACTGACGCTGTTCGGACTCCTTTCCTGGACCTGGGCTAAAAAAAGGACGTTCGACGGACAAATCCTCGCCTTAGGAATGCTTTTTTATCCGTTTATTCGAAGCAACATTGAGCGGTTTCGAGGCGACGATTTGCGTGGGGTGGATCACTTTTCAATCCTCTCCACAAGTCAGGTGGTCTCCATCGCTGTTGCCATGACGGCTGTGATCATCTGGCGTGTTCGGTCCCCACTGGGTCTGTCGGAGGAAGTGGCGCTCGTGGCTGAAGAAGTCGAGGTGGACGAGGAGTTGTTCCAGGATTTGGACTGACGAGGATTCGACAGTCTTCCGACCAAAATTCCACCACGGATGAAGGTTCCATGTCGAGCCGATGCCGTTCCGTCTCTTGCTTTTCGAGCTTGGCACACGCCTTGCCTGACTTCTCAGGCATGTCTACCTACCTCCAATTTCGAACGTCCAATGCGCCCCTCCTTCTTTCCGACACCCAGAACTGTGTACGGCTCTGGAACCTGCTTCGACGACGTTTTCCAAAGGCTTATGCGGCGGTGGTGCTTCCAGACGGTGGCCACCTGTTGGTGCCCGACGACCACAAAGAAATTGCTCAGTATCGCCTTCAACTCCTGCTGCGTTTTCTCTTTCCCTCCGTCACCTGGATGAGCCCTCTTCCCCCGCTGTCGCGCATTGGCTCTGCGCGTACTCTCTCCACACTGAGGCACATTCTCCACCAACCCGTAGTGACTGGACGTTGTGCAGATCCCTGCAGCTGGACCTGGAGCAGCAGCCTCGATCTGATCGGAGCCATTGGCTCGCCATGGATGACTCCCCAATCCATCGAGTCCGACCTCGGCTCTCCAAGACCCCAGTTCCGAGACCAACTCTTCAACTACCTCAAGGTAAGTGACAAGGACGCTTTCGAGCCTCTGACTCGGCTTTCTTCGGCTCAACGGTCCCAAAAATTTCTCGCAGAGGACGTACTCGCAGCCATGGCGCTGTCAGCCCGAAAGACTCCGTTTCAAATTTTGAAAGAAGACCCAAAAGCCAAAGCGCTTCAGGTCTGGCCCCACAGCGGTGTAGGGCCAACTGAACTGCAGCACCGTGCCCTCCTGACTCCAAGTGAAAAACGCTGTCTGCTTACCCCCGCACTTCGACGCATCAGTCCTTTTGCCGCGGCTTACTCAGCACTTTCGAGCGACACTGGAAACTCCGGCCGGACACTCCGAAGCCACGCCTCAACCACCGCTGGAGTGGCCTCATCAAAGAGGGGATGGACAATGGATAGGGTGGTCTGACGACCGGTTCCGGACATGCTGCACAGCACCCCAAACAAGCCTGCAATCCCACGAGGGTCCCCGCTCTTGAGGACGATTCGCACAGGACCCTCCGCGGGGAGTTCCCGTCCACTCCAAGCACTGGCGGTGCCATCCGGGCACCCATGAAGAACCCAGCCATCTTTCTCCAGCTGAGCATAGGCCTCTTGACCCAACTGAACGACCACACCGAGCTTCATTTTCGACTTCCTCTCTGCACTCATCGTGCCACTGAATGCACCAAAAGGGGAGGCCTATTCCGACGCTTCCCCTCGAAGCCAATCCACAATCAACGGGAAAATCTCCTGCTCAGCATGGGCTCCAAGCGGCAGGTCCAAATGCCCGTAATCTACTGAAAAACCAGTTGCTCTCCCTGCGATTACAAAGCGCTTTTCTTCACTCGAGATTTCCGTGAAGAACCCCGCGACACGATCGGGGGGAGCAATGCGGTCGCCCCGGCCGGCCACCACCAGGGTCGGCTGCTGGATGCCTCTGAGGCCCACGAGGTAGTTGTCTTTTCCGTCTGCACTCACAAACATCCCCTCGCGACCAACAGCTTCCAACTGACGGAGCTCTCGAGCGTAGAGCGGAGAAACAATCTGCTCGTAGAGCTGCTCGCGAACAGGAGACTGAATGTCCACAAACAGCCATTCATCGACGGGAAGAGGCGTACGAAAACGCCCATGGACCGAGGCAGCGAGGGGAGCGGGGAGATAGCCCGCCAAGGCACTTGACCACCGACCCAGACTCATGAGCGGCCCTGTCACCCGATCCGGATCCGAAAAATCCATGGGGGTGCCCACCACCACGAGGCGGTCCAAAGCAAGCTCCGGTTCATGGTGAAGAGCCACCGCCATGACCATTCCCCCCATCGAATGGCCGACGTAGTGAACCTTATCGAAGCCCGTCTTCTTCTGGATGAATGCCACCGCAGCCGGCACATCGTACTGCCCATAGTCATCGACAGACCCGCCTCGCCGTTGCCGCTGCCCATCCGCTGAAAACTCAGCGAGCCCATGGCCTCGGAGATCCAACAGCCAGGGGTCGAATCCCGACGCATGAAGTGCTGCTGCTAAGGATGGACCTCCCTCCAAATCCCAACAACGATGATTGGAGGAAATTCCATGTACGACCAAAACCGGCGGTCCCTCCCCGGGTCGGTGGCTCAAGGAGATGGTGGCCTTGTCCTGGGTTTGAACAGAATGCACCTCGGCCTCCGGAACACCCGCCCACAGCAACGCAGTCAACCACCAGCTCATCACTGCTCCAAATACCTCTGGATCTCTCGGAAAACCGCCTTGTTGTGCAGAAGATCACCATGCTGAAGAGGATGCACGGTGAAGGCATCTGCTCTCCAGAAGCGCCGATCACTCCAGGTTTTCGACGGCAATCGAACACATTCCACCGGCGCCACGACATCCCCTCCGGAAGCAACCAAGAACACTTCCGCATCCGGGTCCCGTGCGGCCTCTCGTTGCGCCATCTCCAGATACGCATGCGCCAGTTCAGCAGAAACCGCCTCCATGGGAAGGCTTCCGAGCAGCTCCGTTGGCCACGGCAGCCCCTCCACCACAGGCCCTGAGCGCGGAACCTTGGAGACAGTTGGTGTCATTTGAGGCCCGAGAGGAGCCCCCACCAAGACCATCTTGCGCGCCTTGGGATTCGCATCGACCACCAGTCTTCCCGCGTAGCCATGAGCCAAAAGGTCGTAGCTGCCGGGTGGCCAGATCTCATCAATGTGCTCGATCGAGTCACGCACGGCTTGTTCAGAATCCGCCTCCGAGGGAGCAGAAAGAAGCCATACGTCGAATCCCGACTGCTCCAGCTGATGCTCCCAGTACACCGTCGCCGACCTGTCCACCCCCGGCGTGCTGACAATCACCACCCTCGGAAGGCCCTCAAAACTCCATCCGACATCCTCAAGAGCAGAGCGATCCTGTGCGAGAGCGGACCCTCCCCAAAGACCCATCACTGTGCCGATATGCCTCAACTTCATCATCCAATTTCCTAACCTAAAAAGAAGGAAGCTCTCCGCAAACACAGCGGAAATTGCGGTATTCTTCCGCTATGGCTGGGCACACACTTCTCACAGGCGGAGCCGGTTTTATTGGATCAAACCTTGCTCGACATCTTGTGGAGCAGGGGCACCAAGTGAGGGTACTCGACAAGCTGACCTACGCCGGAGACCTGAAAAACATTGAAGGGCTGGACCTGGATTTTGTCCAAGGCGATGTGTGCAATGAGGACCTGGTGGCCTCCGCCATGAGAGGAGCTCGCCTGGTGATTCATGCCGCAGCGGAGTCCCACGTGACACGCTCTTTGGCAGATGCCGCTCCCTTCATCCGGAGCAACGTGGAGGGAACCCGAGTCGTCGTTCAGAACGCCGCGGACGCCGGAGTGGAACACTGCATCCACTTCTCCACGGATGAGGTCTTCGGCAGTACCCCACTCGGTCAACGATTTGGAACCGAAGCCCCCCACCGCCCCTCCAATGCCTACGCGGCCTCCAAAGCCAGTGCCGAGGCGTTTATTCAGGCGATTTCACAACGCTCAGGGTATCCCTGCACCATCTTGAGAATGACCAACAACTACGGTCCTCGTCAGCACCAAGAAAAAGCCATACCGTCCTGGATTGCCCATGCGCTCGCTGGCCAACCCATCCCCATTGATGGCCAGGGCACCGCCGAGAGAGACTGGCTGCATGTCGACGACTTCTGTCGAGGAGTCCTCCGAGTCATCGAGAGAGGCACTCCCGGCGGGGTCTACCACTTCGCAGGACGAAACTCGCGCTCCAATCGATCCGTCGCAGAGTTCATCGCGTCACTGCACGGTCATCTACCGATTCAGGAGGGCCCTGAGCGACCCGGTCAAGATGCACGGTATTGGATCGACGACAGCCCAACACGAGACCACTTGGACTGGACCCCGCAGATTGCCTTTGAAGACGGCCTGCGTTCACTGATTCAGTGGACGGCCGAGCAGATCGCTGCATGAGATCGGACCTGCCCGATTTGCTTCGCTGGGCGGAAGAACACTGCGGTGTACGACCTCCCCCCGGGGTGCCCGATCCCCCGGACTACCGAGTCAGTGTCATTATCCCCACCCATCGAAGAGTCCCGATCGGTCTCGAATCCTTCCGAGAGCAAGATTGTGTCTCCGAGGTCCTCGTGCTCGCGAACGGTGAATTCGACCTCCAAGGAGCCCATGTTCTCCAAGTGCCCTGGCGGGGTCACGGAAAAACACGCCAGGAGGCTGTGGCCAAGGCAACTGGTGAATTTGTGTTGTTCTCGGTCGACGACGCCCTGCCCATCGGTCAGGGATGCGTCCTGGAGATGGTGAATGCCCTGGTTTCAGGGGGCTACGATGCGGTCATGGGGAGGCAGATTCCCTGGCCAGACAGCGACAAAATCACCCAGGAACGACTCCACAGCTGGACGCCTCCGGGTGACCGCCACCGAATCTGGACGCAGATCGACCATGTTTTCGCCCTCTACCGACGGAGGACGCTCCTTGAGCACCCCCTGCCCGATGTGCCCATCGGCGAGGATCTTCATTGGTCCCAAAATCACCGAGTGGGCTACGTCCCAACAGCCCCGATTCTCCATGCCCACAAACGAAGCGCTAGAGCCCTCTATGCGCGCACCAAAGCACTCCACACCGAGCACTGCCGCGTGGGTCATCCCCCCCAGGTTCCCAGCTTGAGGGCACTGCTTCACTCCCTCCCGAGTGTTCTGCGAGCGGGTCTGACCTATGGTCCGCAGGAAATCCCCAACCAAATGGCTGAACTCTTGGGACAGTGGCGCGGTGCCGTGCATGCTCAGAGGCAACTCAGCCCCTGAGGATTGTCCGCACGCAACCCAGCCCGTAGCGAATCGAGTCAGGCAGAGAGATGGACTGAACCTCCTCGTCGTACCGCGTTCGCTGCGGCCGCTCAGCGAAGACCAATCCCTGAAGTGCGGAGTGCACAAGGACCTGCTGGTCGAACACGTAGTCGTCGGAGAAATCCGAGAGACTGAGGGCCTGCAGAGCCGAGGCTCGAAAGGCCCGGGCTCCTGTATGCATGTCGGTCAAGGCAATCCCCAGCCGACGGTTGGCCAGGCCTGTGAGTCCCCGATTGGCCCAGCGTCTCCACCAGGGAATCACCGCCCCACCATCGGGCATCAAAAATCGAGACCCGAGCGCCAGATCCGCCTCATCGAGGGCATCCAGAAGTCCGATGCAATCCTCTACCGAGTACTGGTCGTCTCCATGCACCAAGACCACCCTTTCTGCACCACGAGCCAAGGCCTCTGTGTAGCCTGTCTTCTGGGCCGCCCCATAGCCTCGATTGTCCGCATGCCGAATCACCACCACCGACTCAGGAACACCCTCGATCCCTCCGTCTGTACTCCCATCGTCCACCACAATGACCAACAAGGACTCGGGGAGTTTTTGGAGAACTGAGGGCAAGGTTTGGGCCACGTTGTAGCCCACAACGACGGCGGCATTGAGACTCATCGAAGGACATCTCCGACACGAATTCGGTTGCGGAGAAGTATGGACCACATCTGGCCCTCCGATACCTTCCAGCCCTGAGCGTCTTCCCTGCGCTTTCGGAGGGCATCCGGCAGACAGGCTATTCCTGCGAGGAGCCCACCAGCCGTCGCCAGAGCAGCCCGCTTTCCGACTCCCGAGGCGTAGCCGCGGTTGTTCACCGAAGCCAAAGACAGGCCTGCCAATCGCAGACTGGTCCAGAGCGGCATCGTCATCAAGGCCGAGGCGGGGAGCGAGCGAACCGCTGCTCGAAACCGATTGCGTTCGACGAGGAACAATTTCTTTGGCGCATAGCGGCCATAGGAAGCGCCAAGGTGGTGCTGGATCCGCGCTTCAGGAACACTTCGAATGGGAAAACCAGCACGGCGTGCCCGAAGACTGAGATCCACATCCTCTCCGAAGGCCTCCAAATCGCCGTCAAAAGAACCAACCGTCGACAGAACCTCTCGAGAGACCAGCATGGCTGCACCTGAGCAGGCTCCAATGTCTTGAGCCTGGCTGTAGCGCTCGGAGTCCGGGGCACGGCGACCTCGGGCCCAATTGGAACCGTCAGGAAAGAGCCCATGACCGATGTTGTCGAGCCTCCCGCTTCCATCCGCCAACAGGATTTTCGGCTGATAGAGCCCCGGCTCCACGGCTGCCTCTCGAAGCGCATCCAGAAACCCTGGCTCAGCTAACGTGTCATCATTGAGGAGAAGAATCCATGGATGGATGGAGCGAAAAAAACCGACGTTGGCGGCCTTGGCGAAACCCACATTTCGTCCCAGGTGGACCACTTCCAGATCGAGACCCTGCAGCGAGGCTTCCCCCACTTCTGCTGAGATCAGGACTTCCAGCTCGTCTCCCTCGCGAAGCTGCGGGCGAAGACTTTCCACACAGCGGGCAAGCAGGTCGCCCCCGAGATGGCTGATCACCACGATGGAGAGAGAGTCGGTGGACATCCCGACCACTATATCGGATGAGTCAGCGGATCAGCACTTCCGCGACCTTGCCGCGAGCCGAGGCTTTGGAATTGATGGCTCGCGTCGCATACACCTCTTCAATCTCGAAGTTCTCGTACAAATCGAAAACAGCACCTGCCGATGAATTGGACAGCAGCACGTCCACTTCGCGCGCCTTCAGGTTCTCCGCAATGTTCCGAAGCTGACGCTGCTCTGAGATCCCAAATCCGTCTTTGGTGTAGGAGGTGAACGAGGAGGTCTCCGAGAGCGGCACATAGGGGGGATCAAAGTAGACGAAATCCCCAGGCTTTGCGAGCTTGGTGACCTCGGAGAAGCTGGCATGGAGAATCTCGGCTCGCTGCAGGGCCTCAGAGGCCAGCAACAGTCGGTCCGGGTCGCAGATTCTGGGGTTTTTGTAGCGCCCAAACGGGACATTGAACCCGCCCGATTTGTTCACCCGGTAGAGTCCGTTGAATCCGGTTTTGTTCAAGTAGATCATCCAAGCGGCCACCTGGGTGTCATCCAGAGCGTCCACATCGATCCGCCGCAACTCTTCAAAGAAGACCCGATCGTGGGGATAGGTGGCCAACTCAGCGATGAGTTCATCCACGTTGTCCCGGACCGCCCGATACGTTCGAACAAGACGTTCGTTGGTATCGGAAAGGACGGCTTTCTCGGGCAGAAGCGAGAAAAAGAGCGCTCCTCCCCCCAAGAAGGGCTCGAAATACGTATCAAAGCCACGCGGCACTCTCGCGAGGAGCTCCGGCAAGAGTTGTCGTTTACCGCCCACCCACTTCAAAAAGGGTTTGGGCTGTTCATTCAGTTTTTCAGCAAGTACAGCAGACATCAAGATCTCAACAAAAACAGCTATCTTGATAGTACTACCTCGGATCTAGCCAGACCACCCCTCTTGTGCCGTCAACAGTAATTTTTTGCCCTTCATCGAGTTTTTCGAAGACTGCCGGGACATTCACAACCGCCGGAATTCCATACTCTCGGGCAAGTACAGCACCGTGGGAAAGCAGGGAACCAAGCTCCAAAACCACCGCACCCGCCAAGAGAAACAACGGCGTCCAACCGGGGTCCGTCGCCACTGCGACCAAGACATCACCTGCTTGAAAGTCACCGGCTTCCTCCGGGGACTTGAGGATTCGAACACGGCCTGTATGCGTCCCTGGTGAAATGCCCAAGCCTCGGAGACGAGGGTCGCTCGGACCTCGCTCAAAAATCTTCTCCGAATTCAAAAAAACCGGAGGGATCGGCGCGCACGACCATTCCCTCCACTCCTCTGACCGTTTCCGCGCACGCTCCAGGAGCGTCTCTGAACTCCATCCTTTGTGGAGCTCTTCCTCCCAGAGGTAGGCGACAAGATGACGACTTTCCTCCCCCCACAATTGCTCCCCGTGACGAAGCAAAATTCCTTTCATCGCAAAGAGCAGGCGATCGAAGGCATAGCGTTGATCCTCCCGCAACTGCAGATACTGCCGAGTCAGCGAGACCAGACCGACCACCAGGCGACCGACCGGTGTGCGAGAGCGACGCCTCAGTTCGGTCATCGCCGAGATGCTGCGTTGCTCTTGCTCACGAGCGAGTGCGGTGGGATCTGCGAGTGCATTCTCCCGATAAGGTCGCATCAACCGGTGAACAGCCTCTGGATGCTCTGCCCATCGCGGACTGAAAACCTCCCAGGACGATGACGAGGCTCGATGTCCATGGCGGCTGAGGAACTCCTCCACATCATCGGTCTGTGCTGCATGGAACAGATCCCGGTTGACTTCCTGGGTGCGGTTTTCGACAGGACACCGCAGCAGGTCCGATCGCAAATCTGGCTCCAGAGTACTCTCCGCGAGTTGATAAAAAATGTTGGCGTAGAGCAGGGAGCAAATGTGGATTTTGATGTAGTCGCGCAGCAGTTCATTGGCCTGTTCAAGCTGCTCAAGCGGATCCCCGAGCGGATCTTCAAGCACCGCGAGCTGGTCATCGAGTTTGTTCTCAAATTCGATCCATGCTCTCGGGTTGGACAGGGGATTCCAACGAAAGCGTTGCCACCTTTTCTGACGAACCGTCTCCCAGAGAATGGATCGGTACACCTTGAAGCTCGGGGAGGCTGCTCGACGCCTCAACCACCGACGCTCCTCTGCGGGAGGCAAAAACTCGAGCAGGAAGCGCGGCGGTGGCGCTCCGGGAAACTTGAAGAGCAGGTGACGAAACACCGTCACATTGAAATACGGTCGACCCCGGTGGAGCTTGGTGGGTGGTGCCCCACCCAGGTAGGCTTCCGAGGTGCTTTTGTACTCAATAAACTCGTGCAGAGCCCGCTGAACAAGACTCCAGCCCATGGGTGTTGCCGGCTCCGTCCAACGCTCACCAAAAAAACGACGGGTCCAGAGAACTTCTTCTCCTCGCTCCGGACTTTTTGCGGTGATGGGTCTGGACTGGAGGACAAAAACCTCTCCCCGGTTGTCCATGGCCCATTCGATGTCTTGTGGCTGCTGAGCCAGTGCTTCCGCTCTCAACCCCATGCGGCCAATTTTTCGGGCATCCTCCTCTCTCAGAGCCGCCTCTTCCGATTGCTCCAAGTCTCTCCACTCCAAGCCCCCTGTAGGACTGGTGTACAAGGCCCGTGACTGGCCGCCCGGCTGGTACTCCAAGGCCTCCACCTGAACCCGCGCAAGCACCCTCTGCACCGGTCGAGGCGTTTTTCTGGGACGCCTCAGCAGAAAGCGATCGGGTCTTACCCGGCCCGAGACCAAGGCCTCTCCTTGCCCCCAACAGGACTCCAGCACCATTTCTCGCCAACTGCCCGTCATCGGATTGATGGTGAACAGTACACCCGCACTTCTGGCAAAGATCTGCTTCTGGATCACCACCGCCATTCCAGCAGCCAGCATCGCCTCCTTCCCCCGATAAGACCGTGCATCTTCCGAGTACCAGCTCACCCAACACGCCCGGATCGCCTCAAAAAGCTCTGTAGGGGTTCGAACGTTGAGGCGAGATTCGTATTGCCCTGCAAAAGAGAGTGCCTCTCCATCCTCGTCGATGGCCGAGGAGCGCACAGCGATGGCCTGACCCGGAGCCCCCAGTCCGATCCGCTGAGCCTCTGCGCTCACCAAAGTGCGCAGGCGCTCCGGAATTTCACCCGAGAGCACACCGTCTCGAAAATGCTGGATTCCTGCTGAGTTGTCTGGCTCAATCGTTTGGTCAGGACTCGTGAGGAGACGATTGTGTGAAAGAAACAGCCGCATTGCCTCAACAGTGACCACGACGGCCTCGGGAACAGGCATGCCCGCCGCATGCATTCTTGCCAGCGAAGAGGCCTTGCAGCCCACCTCGGAGAGAGGCGGTCTCAGATCCGCATCAATGGGGTAGACCAAGCTCACATGGGTCTCTAACCACAGGACAAGCCCTTCCGTCCATGGTTAAAGACTACACCGATAGATCCCCTTCAACCCCCGGAGTGCTCATGTCAACAGCGGACGGTATCTTTTCTCCTCCAATCCCCGTCAACGAGCCAGTGCGCGGGTATGCACCCGGGAGCGTTGAACGCGCAAGCATCCAAGCTCGACTCGAGAGCATGGGCAACGAAAAATGGGATCTGCCCAATGTGATTGGTGGAGAGCATCGCAGGAGCAACAACACCATCGACGTGGTCGAGCCCCACCAACACAGCAACGTGATTGGTCACCTGCACCTCGCCTCCGAGGTCGACATTCAGGACGCCTTCAACGCTGCCGCCGCCGCAAAAGAAGACTGGGCCAACGCGTCATGGGAGGACCGCGCCGCAGTGTTCCTCAAGGCGGCCGAATTGCTCCAAGGCCCGTGGCGAGACGAAATGAATGCCTCGACAATGCTGGGGCAATCCAAGACCGTCCATCAAGCTGAAATCGATGCCGCCTGCGAATTGATCGATTTCTGGCGCTACAACGTCGCCTTCGCGCGTCAGATCATTGCGGAGCAACCCCAATCCACGTCGCAGATTTGGAATCGCTCAGACCATCGTCCCCTTGAGGGCGTTGTGGCAGCGATAAGCCCTTTCAACTTCACCTCGATCGCAGCCAACCTGCCCACCGCTCCTGCTCTTATGGGCAATACCGTCGTCTGGAAGCCCTCGAATACCCAAGCGCACTCTGCCAACGTCATCATCCGGCTTTTGGAGACCGCAGGGCTTCCCAAAGGCGTCATCAACCTTGTCCACGAAAACGGTCCCCAGTTCGGTGAGGCGATGCTCAACCGCAGGGACCTCGCCGGTGTCCACTTTACAGGCTCTACAGAAACCTTCCAGAGCATCTGGAAAGGCATCGCTGGACGACTCGAGACCTACCGCTCCTACCCAAGACTGGTTGGGGAAACCGGTGGAAAAGACTTTATTTTGGCCCATCCTTCCGCCGATCCCGAGAGTCTCGCGGTCGCAATCTGTCGCGGGGGATTTGAGTTCCAAGGGCAGAAGTGCTCGGCAGCGAGCCGGATCTATCTTCCCTCCAACTTGGCCAACACGGTGATCGAACGATGCCAAGGCATCATCTCCGAGATGAACATGGGAGACGTTCGAGACTTCTCCAATTTTCTCTCCGCAGTCATCGATCGGAAAAGCTTCGATAAAATCAGCCGCTATGTGGATCTTGCGAAGTCCACAGCGCAGGTGCTGACGGGCGGCAATTGCGAAGACTCTCAGGGATTCTTCATCGAACCCACACTCGTGCAGGTTGACGACCCCAAGCATCGTCTGATGGAAGAAGAAATCTTTGGACCCCTCGTGAGCGTCTACGTCTACAACGAGACTGATTTTGAGGCGGCCTGCAAGCTGGTGGACACCACCAGCCCCTATGCTCTGACGGGGGCCGTCTTTGCGCAAGATCGCCACGTTCTGTCGAAAGCCAGCGATGCTCTTCGCTATTCTGCTGGGAATTTCTACCTCAACGACAAACCCACGGGAGCGGTGGTCGGAATGCAGCCTTTTGGCGGGGGTCGTACCTCTGGAACCAATGACAAAGCAGGCAGTGTACTCAACCTCCTTCGCTGGGTGAGTCCTCGATCGATCAAGGAAAATCTCGTCCCACCAGTCGATTGGAAGTACCCGTTTCTCGGGTGATTCCCGATCTTTATCCCCAAGAAAGGGTCCTGAACCCTTGACACGAGGATTCTGACGGCTACATTCTCGCTACGGCACGCTTCGTGGTTGCACCGAGCGGGTCGTTTTCAGCGC
Source organism: Myxococcota bacterium (assembly GCA_036021505.1). Taxonomy (GTDB): domain Bacteria; phylum Myxococcota_A; class UBA796; order UBA796; family CAJQPC01; genus JAYXVV01. Next base: position 54,123 of record JAYXVV010000009.1, read on the forward strand.
GGGTTGGTGAGCAAACCTTCCCCCTTGGTTGCCTTCTCCTCGCGTCTCGTTCCACGTGTCTTTACCTGGACACATGTCTACTTCCCCTTCGGAGCCTCTCCAAGGAGTGCCTTGAGCCCAACCGCTCAATCGGCAGCTGGTCCCCAGACAGACCTCCCCGTGCCCGTCGGCCGTGTCTCAGCCAAACCACAAGTCGACTCGACACACCACCATCATGCAAGTCCGACCCGACAATCCGGTCATCGTTCAAGGTGACGGCAAAGTTCTCCTGGAAACCACCCACTCGAGGTACGAGGAAGCGCGCGACTTTCTCGCACGCTTTGCCGAGCTGGAGGCGAGTCCTGAGCTCCTCCACACCTACCGAATCACTCCACTCTCTCTCTGGAATGCCGCCTGCTCCGGGATGACCAAAGACGATATTGTGGATCGCTTGCGTAGCCTCACCAAGTTCGACATCCCCCCAGACGTCCTCCAGAACGTCTCGGATACGATCGAGCGCTATGGGCTGGTAAAACTCAAACCCCATCCCAATGATCCAGAGACCACCATTCGTCTGGAGTTCCACAACGCCTACGTTGCAAAACTCGTGAGCCAGGAGCCTTCGGTTCAGGAATTCCTGATGGAGGACGGGCGACGCAACTGGGCCATCCATGCAGGTCACCGTGGCATTTTCAAGCAGCGGATGCTCGCAGCGAACTGGCCTGTTGAAGACCTCGTAGGCTTCCTGCCCGGAGAGCATCTCGAAGTGAAACTTCGAGACACCATGCGAGGATCAGGCGGTCCTTTTGCGGTCCGACCCTACCAAGCGGAAGCGGGAGCACGATGGCACCTGATGGGTCTCCCCGCAGGCGGCCATGGCGTGGTTGTTCTTCCCTGCGGTGCAGGCAAGACAATCGTCGCTATGGAATCGATGCGACTGTGTCAGACCCACACCCTCATTCTGGCCACCAACGAAGCCGCAGTGAACCAGTGGGTTCGCGAGCTCATCGACAAAACCCACCTGACTGAAGACCAAGTCGGCGCCTACATGGGGACCAAAAAGGAAATCAAACCGGTCACCGTGGCGACCTATCAGATCTTGACTTGGCGGCGCTCCAAGGACGCGGATTTCGAACATCTTCATCTCTTCGAAGACCACAACTGGGGACTCCTCATCTACGACGAGGTCCACCTTCTTCCGGCCCCTGTCTTTGGTGCAACAGCCACCTTGCAGGGTCGACGCCGGCTGGGCCTAACGGCCACCTTGGTTCGTGAGGACGGTCGTGAAGCCGACGTGTTCGCTCTCGTGGGTCCCAAACGCTACGATCTTCCTTGGCAAATGCTGGAGAGGGGCGGATTTATCGCCGAGGCCAACTGCCACGAGGTCCGGGTTCCTTTCCTGAATGGAGGCTACGAAAAATACGAGGCCTCGAATGAGCAAACCAAGTTCCGCTTTGCCTCGACCAACCCGAATAAAATGCCCGCGATCAAGACGCTGGTCGATCGACACCGAGGCGACAACATTCTCATCATCGGCACCTATCTTGAACAACTCGAGGCCATCGCTCGAAAGTTCCGTGCCCCACTGATCACAGGAAAGACCCCTCATCGCGAGCGAGATGTCTTGTTCAAAGACTTCCGAGAAGGGCGGTCCAAACTCTTGGTCGTGTCCAAGGTGGCCAACTTTTCCATCGATCTTCCAGATGCCAACGTGGCCATTCAAGTGTCTGGAACCTTTGGTTCTCGACAAGAAGAAGCCCAGCGTCTCGGCCGCATCCTTCGTCCCAAGAAGAAGGGCACCAAAGCCCACTTCTACACCATTGTGACCTCTGAAACCAAAGAGCAGGAATTCGCACTCAAGCGCCAGCTCTTCTTGACTGAGCAGGGCTATCGATACTCCATCGAGACGCCCAACTCCTGAAAACGCCCATGTCCGAAGAAGTACAAGCACCAGCTCCCTCCTCCGATTCCTCTCCAAACCCACGCAGAAAACGCCGACGGCGCCGACGCCGAGGGGGAGGAGAAGACAACGAGTCCGCCTCCACAGAGACCAACTCGCCTCGTCGAGGACGCCGAAGCCGACGTGGAACGCAGTCTGCTGATCCCAACACGACCCCAAGCATGCCATCGAGCGGGAAGAACCGTCGTCGACGTCGCTCTCGCCGTCGACGAGGAGCCCCTGTCTCAGGAATCGCCCGCCGTCGGGCGCTGAGCCGGTCGCAAGTTGAGGAACTTGAAGCCTACTTCACCCGACTCGATGATTCCCTTCTGGAGCTCATCTACAAAGGGATGGGAGGCCAACCCGGTCGCATCGACAAAAAAGAGCGCGTCGTGCAGCTCACCGTTCGAGCAATCGCCCAAGGCAGCCGCGTGGCCTCGATGCTCCGGGCTTGCCATGAGCGGGAGCGTACCGCGCTGGCCATCCTCATCCAGTGCGGCGGGCTCGCTCACAATGGTGGCTTTCTGCGAGAGCTGGTGCTCTCCTTAGGTGGACAGGATCGCGAATGGGAAAAAGTGATGACCTCACTGGCCAACAAAGGCCTGGTTTTCTCTTCTGCCGCCCAAGATGACCATTTCTTCTACATGGTCCCCGAGCCGCTGGTGGAATTCCTTCTGCCGCACCTGACTGCTGAACTCAAGGTGCCGACGTTCCAGCACGAGGACATTCAGGTCCGAGAGCAGCGGCCCTTCTCTCCTCCACTGGACTTCTCGATCACCACGCTGTGTACCTACATCGATCAGAAGCCGCCGCGTCTTACCCAGCAACACGAGATCTACAAGACGCACAAAGAAGAAATGGATGGATTCTTCAGCCAGCTCTGGGAAGCCGGGAGCGACCTTTTCCACTTTCACATCGACTTCTTGATGCAGCACGGTCTTGTCGAGCTTCGAGGCGACAGCATCTCGGTGAACCGCCAGGTGGTGGAAGAATGGCTCAACATTGACCGGCAGGATCAGCGGGACCTGATTTTCCGAGCCTTGGACAAGAGCTTTCCCTATGCCGAGTGGGCACTTTGGGCCGTTCATTCCGGACAAGGAGAGTGGGTCCCGGAGCAGCCTCTCTCCGCTCTCTACCGGCGATGGAAACGCGGTGAGGAATGGCGCAAGAGGCTTCATGAGGGTGTTTTTGTTCCCCCGCGAAGCTCCGAGCGAGAGAGCTGGAGCTTTGCCCCGCTTGTTCGCTGCGGAATGCTCGAGTTGGGCGAATGGGGACAGGAGAAGTTCTATCGGTTGACGCCCCGAGCCCTCGCCATGCTCGAGCCTGCTGAGGACGATGGCTTTACTGCATTCTACCTCACACCAAGCTTTGAAATCATGGCCCCCGCAGGATTGGCCCCGCAGCTGCTGTTCCGAATCGGTGAGCTCGGTGAGCTGACCGGTTGTGACCGGGCGAATACCTACAGGATCAATGAGATCAACATTGAGTCCGCTCTGAGCAAGGGATGGCGCAGAGACGACATCCTGGACTTCCTGAGGGAGAACTCCCAGATCGGACTCCCTGAGAACGTTGAGCAGACCCTCCGAGGTTGGATGGGCTACCAGGGAGACGTGGAGTTCCACCAGGCCGTACTTCTCAGTGTGCACAACAGCCGAATTCGGAAACTTGAATCCAATCCGGCCCTGAAACCCTTCCTCCTGCACCGGTTTGTCCCCGGACTCTATGCGGTCGATCCAAGCAAAATGGAGGAAATCACCCAGATTCTCAACGAGACGGGCTTCCACCCCAGCCGCGAACTCAAACACTACCCCGGAAGCCCCACACAAGTGGCCTCTCGCGATCGCCTGCTCCAAATGGTGGCTGAGGCTCGAGCGACTTCGGAAGATCCCCTGGCCCGTGCTCAGGCTGCCGACACCCAACCCGAGGATCTGCATTGTGTTCCTGGAACAGGCAGGAAACGCCCCAAACGCAAGAGTTCCAAGGCCCCTCGTGTGTCTCCGAGAGAGGCACGGCTTATCGCCAACCAGGCCATCACTACGGGCGCCGATCTCGAACTGCTCTACCTTGGACGGGATGGCAGTCGTGTCGCGAGTACAGTCAAACCCCAACGTCTGGCTGTAGCTCCAGACGGGAATGAGGTCATGGTTGGCCGAGACCTCAAGAAAGATGAACTGCGCACCTATCGCTTGACCAACATTGAGCGAATGCGTGCCCTGTAGGAGGCCCTATGCCTGAGTCTGAGTCACGCTCTTTTGAACAAGCACTGGAGGCCCTCGAGAACCGCGTTCGAAAACTGGAGGGGGGCGACATGCCTCTCGAGGAAGCCCTCTCGCTCTTTGAGGAGGGAATCGAACTCACCCGAGAGTGCCACGAAAAACTGGATGCGGCCGACCAGAAAATTGTGGAACTCACTCGCGGTATGGACGAGGAGATTCTGGAGAGCGAGCGCTAATCCTCCCGAGGATTGACGTGACCCGGTAACTCGGCACCCAAGTCCAAAACATCCACGTTTCTTCCACTGGAATCGAGAAAGAATCGAGAGCGACTGACTTGGTGCTCTGCGATGAACTGAGCCTGAGGAAAGTTCAACACCACTCTCGGAAACAGGTTTTGCTTGACGGTGACCATGACTGTTGGCTCGGCTTCCCACTGGGCCAGATGCAAGGCCAGTTTCTGTTCGAGCGCCACAACCTCAGCCCGCAACTCCGCTCGCTGAGCGCAAAGTGTCTCGACGCGAGGGCGCTCCTCTGGAAGGCACTCCGCGAGGGCCTCGTGGTCAGGGAGTCCCCCGAGAAGATCGTGGAACTTGATCCGCTGTCTCCGGCGCGCCCCGAGTTCTTTCTGGAGGAACTCCACTTGCTCTGGCAAACCACCGACCCGCAGAACTGTGGGCGTCCACTGTGCGGAGCCGAGCTGACACACCACCGCTCCTGCTCGAGCACGAATCTGTCCCCCTGAGACGACGCCAGGCTTTCGATCCGCAAGCAGGCGCTCCTCGGTAATGACCTCACAGTGAAGGAGCTCCTTCTGGACGAGCACAGAACCCTTGGCCTCCAGAGTGGCATTCCTCGCTAGACCCACCGTGATTTCTCCCCCGGCACGGACAATGCTTCCGGAATCCACACCGGAAACAACACCACCCCGAACCACCACATTTCCCCCTGCCTCGATGGTAGCGCCCTCAACCACCTCACCGACCTCTACATCATCCGGGCAAGACACCTCAAAACCGGGGAGAACCGACCCTGAAATCTTTACAGAGCCCTGCGCTACGCGGACATGACCCGTGCGGTAGTCCACGTCCCCGTCAATCACGAGAAGCTCGACCACATCCATGAAGGCACCTCGGACCGTCAGAACACCGTCCCGAGCGGCATAGGCCTCGGATTCCCGAACCACGACCCCAGCTCCAAACTCGACAGCCCCGTCTGCGCCGTCTCTGGCCTCGATCACCTCGCCGGTAACCGTCCTGCCCGCGACCCCCCGGGTGGGATCCATGATGTGAGCGAGCAGTTCCCCTTCTTTGACCTCCAAAAAGCTGTTCTGCTCTCGAAAATCAATCCGTCCAAAAGCCCCTCTTTCTCCCGCTTGAACCGCAGATTCCAGTTCCACCTTGAGGCGACCGTCTCGGCCGTGTTTGGGAAGCGTACCTCTTGCCACGCGGAGGTTCTCCTGAGGAGACCACTGGCGAGCTGCTGCCCGGCGACCCGACTGCACTGCCCGCTCCAAAAGCGCCTCTTTCTCCACCCCATGTGACTCCAAGACAGCCACCAAATCTGCCGATTCAACCGCTTCTCCGCCCAAGCGTTGAGGGTAAATGTCCATGTAGGCGGAGAGCCGACTGTCGTTGAACCGAATGCCTTTTTCCACCCAAAGTTCCAGGCTTTCTGTTCGAGCGATTCCAAACCCCCCCTGTTCCGTCACCCTGCCCCGAGCCACCTCGATTCGTCCGTAGACCTCCACGACAATCTCTCCGGCGTCCTCATCCCACCTCAGACCGTCTTTGAGCTGGAATTGGAATGCATGCACCCCTCGTTCTGGAGGAATCGTCTTTCCAAGCACATTGAGCCCCATCTCGGGGAGCACTGGAGGGACAATCCGACCGAAACGATCCCCAGCGAAGACACAGGTGTTCAGCCGATCTTCAAGAAGCTCGTATGCCCCATCCGCTCCCTCCTGAGCTTTCCGACTTTGGGCCACGACAACATCGCGACACACCCTCGTTTGGTCCGTTGCCTCACGGAGTCCCTCGGCTAAGGCGTTGTCATCCACAACCGATGGATCCACGCCATGCCGAAGCAACTGCTCCCGAAGATCGGACAACGCCGTCGCTTCGCCATCCATTCGATATGGCCAAATGTCCATCCGAACCTCATGACCATCCTCAGAGATCCGAACGCCTGGGAGAACACTGGCCCCTTCTTCCCCAAGAATTGGCTCACCATAAACTTCCGCTTGCGCCCACAATCCATCCGGAGAGCCCCTCGATCCCGAGCCCACTCGGATTCGCGTCTCCTCTACCGTGGTCTGAGGGCGGATCAGTCGCCCGTCCACCGTCTTGCCCGGTATTCCCTCCACATGCGGCACAAATCGAGCGAAAATCTCTCCCGGAAAAACCCCACATTCACCGTGCCAATCTTTGACGGGATGGCCATTTCTTCCCTCGATGGGAGGCACCCCCACACCCACCTCAAAATCCCAATGAATTCCGCCCCGGTTCTCGACGTCATCCAAGGCAGCCTGCAGCTTTTCTCTGGGAATGAGTGACTCGTCGAAACCTTGGTTCACGAGAGCTGAACAAAGCTCATCTGCGTTGATCCGTTCCCCAGAGCTGTGCCTCGCGACGATGTCCATTGAAAGCCGCATGCCATCAGCGGATACATAGATTCCTGGCTGAACCATGACTCTCGATCCATCCACAAATGGGCGACCGTATACCGTCGCAACCACAAGGTCCTCCCCCACCCTCTCGCAGCCCGACTCCACATTCACCTTGGCGGCCTTCACGGGCTGTCCGCCCGGTATTTCAGCCCCGAACACCGAGCGACCCGATACCGGTTGACGCTCCGGTACAATGCGCACGACTGGATCCCCAGGGAAAACAATCGCCCCCTCACTCGGCTGGAGAGCTTCCAACACCCCGTCTTTTCCATCGACGGGCTCTCGACCACAAGCCACCTCGACATGCCACTGGGGAGACTCACTCTCCCATGCAAGTCGGAGGGCTTCAGAAAGTCTTTCCTCCTGCAGAAACTCCTCTTGGACACCCAGCGCAAGCACCTGCTCTACCAACTCTTTGTGCGCAATTCTTCGCCCATCGGCTCGAGCAGGAAACACATCCATCATGAGTCGAAAATCCGAGGGACTCAATCGGAACCCTGGAACAACTCGAACCTCGAGACCGTTGACTTCTGCCCGACCGTACACGCTTGAATGCACTGCCCTACCATCCTCGGAAAGTTGGCAATGCTGCTTGGCTTGCAAAGCCATGCCCACCTCTTGCAAGTCCGGGAGAAGCGCTCGCCCCTCCAAATCGAAGCCCGGTTCTGGCGGAATCCTGGCATTGACCTCCGCAATGCAATCACCAGGAAACACAACGGTCGGTCCCGGGGAAACATGACGTGTCACCTCCCAATCCTCTCCGGGAGAGGGCTGCCGCCCATAGGCCACCAAGACCCCCTTCAAAATGTTTCCTCGAGAGGTGGCAAGCGCATGGGCGATGGCTTCACGGTCCACACAAGCTTCAATGATCCCGGAATTTCGGAGCACAGAAACCAGTTGCTCCACCCCCGTGAATGCCCCCGATGAACTTTCTGGAAAGATGTCCATTCGACACGACTGCCGCGACTCGTCCACGGAAAGAGCGGACTCCACCTCCATCCGTATGCGCAGATCCCCAGGCGGACCTTGCTCGCTCACAACACGGGCCATGCCATAGGCTTGGGAAACAAGGCTCTGCCCCTGATCCGGCGACATGCAAAAGTCCCCAGCCATCAGCGAGATTTTCCGGGGTGAATACGGACTCACAATCGGCTCTCCTCGCAGAGTCCTCCCTGGCTTTCCCGGCTCTCCAGGGTGAATGTGCGCGATGCGGTCTCCTGGAAATACTGGAAACCCCGTTGAGAGCCCAGCCATCTCCAAGGTTGCATCCGTCGGATTCTCCGGTTGCCTCGCCTGACCCACCACAACATCGACTGTTGACTTCTGGCGCAGGGCTTGAGCAATTCGTTTTTTGTTGAGGCACTCCTCAACAAACCCCTCCTCGAGCAGAACCCCCAGAAGAGCCTCCAGGGAGACAGGTTGGCCACCAATCCGCTTCTGAAACACCCGAAGACGCAGGGTCTGCTCTTGTTCGTCCTCGGACCACCCCTGCTCGACGGAAACCCCCTTTTTGTTGATCCGAACCTGCCCGTAGGTGGTTGCGATCACCCTCCCATCTTTCTCGACACAGCCCTTGCCCACACGAAACCGTTCGCCAGCACTCGAGGACGCATCCGCAAGGATGCGCTCTCCGAGCACACTCATTCCCGGCTCGGCAGGCTCAGCCTGGTCGACTTGAGCGAGTTCATCTCCCGGAAAAGCGGCGGTCACTCCAGTGACCGGGACAGGTCGAAACTCGGCATCCCAAGCCTCGACAGGCGGCCGCCCGACGGCCACCAGGCAATTCTCAAGCAACGTACCGCTGCGAATTGCTGCCGCCATTCCACGACGGAGCCCCCCTTCATCGATGAACTCGGCGACAATTCCATGATCCTCGAGCCAGCCTAAAACCTCTTCTTCCTGAAGTGCCTCACCGTCCGACCCCATGGGCGGGAGATCGACAAACGCCGAGAGTCCGTCGGCGGAGATTCGAACCGCAGGCTCCAAAAAAAACGAGTCTCCTTTACGCCGCAGAGAACCCGCCCCTGTGGCCACGACACGAACCTTGTCGCGGCTCAGGCTGAGCCCATCTCCAAAAGCGAGCTCAGCCGACTCCACACGTTCACGCGCCGCCACCACCTCGCCAAAAAGTCCCATTCCATCTCGTGCAGCCTGCGCTGGCCTCTGCATGAGGACTTCCTCCCCCGCGTGCACAAAGCTTCCCACTTCTCGAGCAAGTGCAAGGCGCTGTGGGGTCCCGTGAAGCGGTGGAAGAGATCGTGCTACGACCACGTTTTCGACCACGTCATTGTCACTCCAGGCCTGTTTCACAGCCGCTCGAATGTTCTCCAGATTCACGCAGGGTTCGGCGATCTGGAGACCTGCCAAGATGTCTCGAATTTGCACCACGGTGACCGGCCCACGACCCGAAACAGTCGGCCAGATGTTCATTCGAACCTCTCCCCGGTCCGCATCCAGGTTGAGGCCTGAAACCACCTCGACCTCTCCGACCGGCGTCTGACGCACGCGTCCGTATCGGGTGGCATAAATCCTGCCGTCCTCCAGGCGGCAGCCAGGCCCCGGCTGCGCCTCCTGTGAGGCTTCATCCACATCGCCGTCGATGGGATTTCCGAAGACATCGCGACCGGGCCGAGCCTCCGAACGAGGCTCCCACTCCCCGATCAAACTTCCCGCCACCACGGCCACCGATTCCGTTTCCTCGACCAGCCGGACACCGCCCACAATTGCTTGCGTTGGCTCTTCTGCAAGAGCAACAGGAGTCTGCCGGTCCATCTCCCCTTCTGCGAAACCCTCCAACACCCCTGCAATGGCCTCCCGGTTCACGCCCACCACAACACCGGCGAGAGAAAGCTGACGCGTAACCGTTCCCACGGAGGGCTTTTGAGCCTCTTTGGGGCAGTCAATCTCTTGGATGACAACAACCCGGTGGTCCTCGCTGAGAGCAAAGGTCAAGCGGGCCTCCACAAACCGGAGGCCCACATGAAACTGCCCCTTCCTCGACCGCAGCACCTCCAGTTCGTCCACCTCTCGATAGAGGAGCTCTGCAGCGCCCTCGAGGGCCTCACTCTCGTTCTTCGCACGCACCCAACACTTGCGCGGCTTTCGTTCGGGTTCTAGCGCTTTAAAACCGTCCACTCCACCTCACCGGTAGACCCGCGAAAAAAGGCTTTTGAGGCAGCCTTCGGATCAGACCCCCTCCATTACTTTACCCCAGACCGCATTCGCCGACATCACGCCGATGATCGCGGAGATGATTCCAAGCTGGAGAATGGCTCCAAGAACCAACCGATTGCCCTCCGTCGCAGCGGTCTCTTCCAGCGCCGGCCGAATCATCCGTTTCCCAACAATCTCCATGGGCGCCCAGAGCAACAGGGACAACCCAAGCCACCAGGTTGTCAGGGGATACTGCATGGCGTGCCACAGGTACAGACCCGCGAGCAAAATGACGGGTCCCACAATCCGAATCGATACGGTCTGGAGAATGTCCAGAACTCTTCTTGAACCTTCTTTTTTACCACCGCCTGCAACAGCGAGGACCAACTGCAGAAACAGGAGCCCAAAGATCAGGTATCCTAAGTGTTTATGGAGGTGATGCATTCCTTCTAACATTTGAAAAACCCCTGGACCTTCTGTGAAGCTTCTTGCAACTCTACAGCAATGGATCTACCCATTGTGCGTTTTAGAGCTTATTATGCCGCCCCGACTGTGCACCACGACCCCTCAAAACCTGACCGATTCCACGCATGTTTGAAACTGTTGGCAAAAATCAGAAGATAAACCGCCGTAGACAGGCAGGTTCTCTGGCCCTCGCTTTGTTGATGTTGGTGTCCTCAGGCGCATTCATGATCATTGGGGGCAGCCAGCTGGTTGAGGAGCTGGAGTTCGAGGAGCCTGTTGAGGTTGTCTTGTTCGAAGACCTTGCTCCCCCTCCACCTCCTCCCCCACCACCTCCTGCCTCAACCTCCCAACAACAAGAGGAGGAGGAAGAAGAGGAAGAAGAGGAAGAAGAGGAAGAGGAAGAAGAAGAAGAAGAGGAGCTCGAGGAAGAAGAGGTCGAAGAGCTTGAAGAAGAAGTTCCTGAAGAGATTGTCGAGGAAGAAAAGGTTGTCGGCGTCGAGGGCGGCGTCGAGGGCGGCGTCGAAGGTGGCGTTGTTGGTGGCGTCATTGGTGGTGTCGAGGGTGGCGTGATTGGTGGTCAACTCGGCGGAACAGGTGTCCGTGCCGTGCACTGGTCTGAGGTGCGCGTAAAGCGGCGACCCGAGGTGCGTTACCCCCGAAATGCCCAGAGCATGAATTTGGGCCCTGTAGATTGTCGCGTTCGCATCTTCATCGACGCTCGTGGTCGACCTTATGAAGTGAAGATGGAAAGCTGCCCCAACATCTTCCGAGAGTCTGCTGAGCAGGCCGCTATGAAGTACCGTTTTTACCCCATGAAAGTTGCCGGAGAGGCCGTGCCTTGTCAGTTCGTTCTCTCCATTAAGTACCGGCTGCGATAGCCAGCCCCACTGTCCGAGGAATCCATGTCTCTCCCCCTCTCTACCCTCATCGGTGCAGGCCTCAGTGTTACTGAAGTCTGGGCAAAAGCCAGCTTTATCGTCAAGTTCATCGTCCTTGTCATGTTGTTCATGGGCCTCGCGTCAATCTACGTGAGCATTGAACGCTGGGTCACCTTCCGCAAGGCAAGGAATGCATCCCAACAGCTCGGCTCCGAGCTCTCCGAAGCGTTTTCCAAGGATGACCTCTCCGCAGCCCTCTCGGCCTGCGAGAAAGAGGAGTACAAGCAGTCCTACCTGGGCAATGTGCTCCGCCCCGGCCTCCAAGAAGTTCAAGGAGACTTGGACACCAACAGCCATGCTGCCGCGATGCGCGCCATGGAGCGCCAGTCCATCCAAGAAGAGGCCAGCCTCAAGAGAGGAATGGCCATTCTCGCGACCACGGGCTCTACCGCTCCGTTCGTTGGACTGGTCGGTACCGTTTTCGGCATCATCCACACCTTCGAAGCCTTCGGAGACGGGGGTGCTGAGCTGCTGGGAATCATTGCTGAGATTGGTGAGGCCCTCTATGCAACCGCAGTCGGGATCGCGGTCGCGATTGTGGGTGTGTGGCTCTACAACTTCTTCAACTCGAAAATCGACGCCATCAGCCGAGACATCAGCATTTCCGTTCAGGAATTCAACGACTGGTGTGAAAAGAAGCTGGCTTAGCTTCCGAAACGATTCAGGCAAGGAGTAGTCCATGGGCGCCAAGGTTGGTGAAGACAAAGGCGGAGCCATTTCCGAGATCAACGTGACACCGCTTGTGGATGTCATGCTGGTGCTCTTGGTTGTCTTTATGATTGCCAGCTTTGCCATCACGACAGGGATTTCAATGCCACTTCCCGAGTCCTCCACGTCCTACGAGAAACAGGACAAGGGCGACCATGTGGTGGTCAGCATTGATGCCGAGGGCAAGGTGTTCGTCGGCAAAGATGCCACGGTTCTTGAACGGCTCATCGACGACGTGAATGCTGCATTCAACAAAAATCCTGGAGGAGCCTTGCTGATCAAGGGGGACAAAAACCTCCACTACGGGCAGGTTCGTGAGGTCATGGATCTGCTTGCTGAGAACGGGATGACCACACTGCTTTTGGCCACTGATGAGGCCTCTGGAACCGGGGGGGGCAGCTAATGGGCTTCAAACTCGGTGGAGAAAAGAGCAATGCGCCCAACTCGGAGATCAATGTCACTCCGTTGATCGACATCATGCTTGTGCTCTTGATCATCTTCATGATCGCGATGCCTCGAATGGTGAATGAGATGGCCATGAACCTGCCATCCAAGACCGAGACCAAGAAGAAAGAGAACGACAGCAAACCCAAGCAGCTGATGGTCGCCATCTACGAGGATGAGCGCCTCGCGCTCAATCGAGAATACATGACCAAACAGGAGCTTGCTGAGCGCTTGACGGCTGAAATGAAGGGGCGAGAGTCCAAGGTCATCTTCGTCGATGCCCACCCGGACCTCAACTACAACTACGTCGTTGAGATCTTCGACTTGGTTCGGGATGCCGGACCGGAAAAGGTCGGCCTCGCTCGGGTCAAGGATCAAGGACCTGCCAAGCCCTCTGAAGAGGGGAGTGCAGCTCCGGAGGGAGCTGCCGCGGACCCAGGTGCCGGGTGACTCCCTCGCTCGCAAACTGGGTCTCGCAAACCAAACCTGCACTCGAAGGGTTCTTTGAGAACCTGTTTCAGGATGCATGGCCGGAGTCCTTTGGCTCCATGTGCCGCTATCCGTTGCAGAGCGGTGGCAAACGGATGCGCCCTCTTTGGGTGTGTGCCGCCTACCAAGCGATTCGCGGCGATCGGAGTGTTCCTGAGGGTCTGCTGCATGCCGCAGCGGCCATGGAGTTGATTCACACCTACTCACTCGTTCACGATGATCTCCCTTGCATGGATGACGACGCCTTGCGTCGAGGCCGTCCTACCGTGCACATCGAATACGGTGAAGGACCTGCGGTTTTGGTCGGCGACGCCCTGCTGACTGAGGCCTTTGGGTTGGCCCTTCGGGCTCCAGGACTGAGTGATGCTCAGCGGGTCCAAATCGCGCAAGAATTGGCTCATGTCTCCGGCTATTTGGGGATGATTGGGGGACAAGCCGCTGACGTTGGCCTGGGTGGCTCCATTGAAGACGTGGAGACCTTGACCCGACTTCACCAGGGCAAAACGGGTGCACTGATTCGAGGTTCATGCCGACTGGGTGCCTTTGTCGCAGGTGCAAACGAAGACGAGCTTCAGGCACTCACTGCTCACGGTGAAGCCATTGGTCTTGCCTTCCAGCTCGCCGACGATGTCCTCGATGCCGAGGAAGATGCGGGCGATGACGGTCCACCCTCCTACGTCAAGCTCATGGGATTGGAGCCGTGCAAAGCCAAGGCAGACAGCCTTTTCCAAGAAAGTCTGCAAGCCCTGGGGCGGTTTGGAGAGCAAGCCGCGATTCTCCGGGAGCTTGCGGCGTACACCATCCAGCGCGAGATCTGATGAAAAAGCGACTCGACGTCTTGCTTGTCGAGCGGGGTCTAGCACCCAGTCGCCAACGGGCTCAAGCCTACATCCTCGCGGGCAAGGTCTTAGTCGACGATCGGCCATCGACCAAGGCCGGCACACGCTTCAAGGACGATGTGGAGATCCGCGTGAAGAGCCCCGACCATGAGTTTGTCTCCCGCGGTGGCCTCAAACTCCTCGGGGCGATTGAGGCCTTCAAGGTGTCCATCTCAGGGCGAATTGCCGCCGACCTCGGCGCATCCACCGGGGGGTTCACCGACTGTCTGCTGCAGCACGATGCCGCAAAAGTCTTTGCCATCGATGTCGGATACGGCCAGTTGGCCTGGAAAATCCGTCAAGATGAGAGAGTTGTGGTCATGGAGCGGACCAATGCCCGCCACCTGCAGTCCCTCGAGGAGCCGGTCGATCTGGTTGTGGGAGACTTGAGCTTCATCTCCTTGCGCCTGATCCTTCCCGCAATCGCTCGCATTGCAGCGCCCCGCTCCGACTGCCTTCTTCTCGTCAAACCCCAGTTCGAGGTCGGCCGAGAAGCCATTGCAAAGGGTGGCGTCGTGAGCGAGGCCAGCGAGCGCGAGGCGGCTGTTCAGCAGGTGCTGGACGATGCTGAGGCCCTTGGCTTTGAGGCTCTTGGGCACATGGAGTCCCCCATCCAGGGCGCTAAATCAGGGAACATCGAGTACCTGGTTCATCTTCGCACCTCAGCCTGAAGCCATGCTATCGTCGAGCTTCGTCACCGACCGCGGAGTCTTTCGTGAAAGTCCTTCTCTCTGCCTTCTTTCTTCTTCCCGCTTGCAACTGGGTCAGCCAGGCTGACATCGACGACAGGCTCACCCAACTCGACGATGATGGAGACGGCTTCACGCGAGATGGAGGCGGTGATCCTGCCCTTGTGGATTGCGACGATACCGATCGCGACATCTACCCCGGAGCCGAGGAAATCTGGTACGACGGCGTCGACTCCAACTGTCTGGGCGACGACGACTACGATCAAGATGGAGACGGCTTTGCCTCTGCTGTCGAGAGTGCCGACGGCACCGACTGCGATGACCTTGAGGCGAGCACCAACCCCGACGCCACCGAGACCTGGTACGATGGGGTCGACTCCGACTGCTTGGGCGACGACGACTACGACCAAGATGGCGACGGATTCGCATCCGCTGCGGAGAGTGCCGACGGCACCGACTGCGACGATCTCGAGGCGAACACCAACCCCGCGGCCACCGAGACCTGGTACGACGGAGTCGACTCCGACTGCCTGGGCGACGACGACTACGACCAAGATGGTGACGGGTTCCTGGCCGCCGATGAAGCCCCAGGGGGTACAGACTGCGACGATCTCGAGGCGAGCACCAACCCCGCGGCCACCGAGACCTGGTACGACGGAGTCGACTCCGACTGCTTGGGCGACGACGACTACGACCAGGATGGCGACGGTTTTGCCTCCGCTGCCGAGACCACCGACGGCACCGACTGCTATGACATCGACGCGGAGGCCTACCCGGGGGCCATGGAGGATCTGAGCGAGTCCCTCATCGATCACGACTGCGATGGCTCAGCCAGCAGCGTTGGGCTCTATTGGGACAGCTCTCTCCAGTGGAACGGTGTGGGTTCGATACGCTTGGGGGAGACCAGCGACCGCTTTTACCTCTCTGTCGTGGCTGAGGACTTTACCGACACGGACAGCACCACCTACTTCGACCTTGGTGTCGCTGCCCACTGGGACAACAGCCTCATTTCAGGGGAGGCCGATGGCGTCGTTTTTTGGAGCGAAAAACTCACGATTGAAACAAGCAACCGTCAGACCCTCACAGGCCATGACATGCTCTTTGGCGACGACTACCTCTACGGAGTGATGGGAACGCTCGAGGGAACGAGCCGGACCATCAAACTCTTCCGCTCCGATCCCGACAGCGACACGGATGTGGTGTCCATCGGTGACAGCTTCACCACCGACATGGAGAACATGACGCTCTGGCAGGACGACAACGGCCACTACCGATTTGCTGCCTGCGACACACAAGCCAACAACGGCCGAATTCTCTACGCTTTGACCAATGAGGTACGCATCGATGATCCCCTCGACACGGTCAACGGCTTCCTCTTCCAGGCCACAGCGAGCGGCATGGGCGACCCCGCCGGATGTGTGGCTCAGATGACCACCCCTCACAGTGCTTCCTTGTGGTTCGCAAACGAGGGCGCTGGTGGAACCCCCGCGGAGTATGTCTTTGACACCACATCCAGCGACAGCAGCAGCCTGACCATCGACAGCAGCAGCTTCTACACGGGCTTCAGCGAACTCAAATTCACCGATCTCGACTTCCGCTACGACCCCACGCAGAACGACTCGTGGATCGCGGGCACTCTCTATTTGGAGAACCAGGTGGCGCTCTACCGAAACGCTGGCCTCTCCGGGTCTTACGACGTGGAGGTTTCGTCCTCCCTTCTGGGAAGTGACCCACCCCAAAAAGTAGCACTCAGCCACAGCACACTCACCAACACCGCCCTCGCCGCCTGGACGAGCGGCACAGAACATGGACTGCTGTGGTGGAACAACGGAAGCACAGGAGAGGCCGCACTGAGCCTCAGCTTTGAGCCCACCGGCATCGAAGTCCATCTTCTGGATGACGGCGTCCATGCTGTGGTGGTCGCCCACAGCAGCGACACCGTCGAAATGGCGCTCTTTCGGCTCTTCTAATCCTCTGAAGAGGCATCCACGTCGGTCGTTGTGCTCGCGGGTGTACCGTGTATGACCCAGGAGCGAACCCGCTCCAGTCCCTGGTTGTCACGCACGCGCAGCGCCACGCTGTTCGGTCCCTCATCAATGAGGACGTCAAGGGCCAGACTCAAGTTGGGCTGCCCCCCCTCCGTGAATGAGAATTTCTCTCCACCCACGTAGCTGATGACGCTCTCGAGTTCTCCATCGTCCTCAAGATCAAACTGCAGCCGAACTGGACCCGCCTGCGTGCTCGTCGGCAATCTCTGGACATGGATATGGGGTGCATCCAGTTCGACTTGGGTACCATCCGTCTCAAGTTCAACGTCCCATTCTGCGAGCCGACCAAAGCCCTCAGCCTCCACCAACACCCGAAGCGGAAGAAGCTCTGCCGCGGGATCGACCCCGAGAGCAAGGGAACTGCTGCCCTTTTTTCCAGGTCTCAAGCTTCCCAGCGAAGTGTCGTATTCCAACAACTCCACACCCGCCGATTCAGGGTGCAGAAGCCGCACCCTCAAATTTTCAAGCTTCTGCTCGCTCAAGTTCTCGACATCCACCGCGACACGAGCGCTCGTGCCGTCTTGCTCGAATCTCACAGCGAGAGCCACCTCCGGCAGCCCACTCCCCGCATAGGACAGTACGGCCTCCCCAGAAGTGGTTTGACGCCCCTCCCCGTCGCGTAAAACCAGTTCTACACGACTGTCTCGACCTGTTCGTCCCGCAGGCAATTCGATTTGTATTGTTGACCGAACTTCCTCTCCCGGATCCATCCAACCCAAAGGGATCTGGAGTCCATCAAA
The DNA here is from genome assembly GCA_036021505.1 of Myxococcota bacterium. Lineage (GTDB taxonomy): Bacteria > Myxococcota_A > UBA796 > UBA796 > CAJQPC01 > JAYXVV01. The sequence goes on from JAYXVV010000009.1 coordinate 71,474, forward strand.
AACCCGATCCACGGAGCGCAATTCCGCGACCATCTGGGATACCGGGTCATCCGACCGATTCCAGGCCACAACCTCCAACTCTGTGCGCTCTCCTGCCTCCACCCTCTCTGCGACAAACTGAAGTTCGGCCTCCACAAAAGGCGTACTCTCCACGCGCTCCTCAGCTTCTCCCCAGTCCACCCCACGAAGAGCCATCTGCGCCACAAGCATGCTCTCTTCTTCTTCTCGCAAGTCCGCAACCAGTTCAGAAGCCGCGGAGACCAGATCCCTCAACTTTGCCGAGGAGGTCTTCTCCAGAATGGCTGTGGCGAGATCCAACGCATAGTCCTCCCGGCTCTGCCCCTCGAGGCCCGGTACCCACCCATCCCCTCGTTCCACGTAGAACAGCGGGGCGAGACCCTCCGGGACCTGGACCTGCTCCATGCTGTAGTCCAGACCTCGCTCGGTGAGCGTCAATCGACCAATGGGCACATCCGGTCTCAAACCGATGTCTGCGATTTCACGGTAGCCTGCGACCAAATACCGGGCGACGGTAAGCTTGAAGCGAGCATCTCGACGGAGGGTATAGACCTTCTGCACACTCCCCTTTCCAAAGGTGTGGTTTCCCACCAAGAGGGCGCGCCCCGACTCCTGGAGAGCGCCCGCCAGAATCTCGGCACCCGAGGCCGTGCGTTGGTTCTGGAGCACCACTAGGGGCATGGCGTAGTCGCGTATCTCTTGCTGAGCGAGAAGCCGATGGACCAACCCGCGGACCTTGCGACCATCCGGCCCCTCCGTGCGGACCAGTTCTCCCTCTTTAAGGAAGAGATCCGCAGCACGGGCAGACTGAATCATCGACCCGCCTGTGTTGCCTCGGAGATCGATCACAAGTCCTCCGTCAATGCCTTCATCACGCTCTAGACGCCGGAGGAGTCGACGAAGATTTTCAACGGTTCGCTCCGAGAAGTGGTCGATTCGCACATAGCCAATGCCAGGCGCCAAGCTGCGGGCTGTGACATTGGGAATTCGGACCTCATCGCGCACCAAGGTCATCTCAAGCTGGACCGAAACGGCACCCTCCTCCCGCTCGACCAGGAGGCTCACCTCCGTGCCTTTGGGCCCCGTGATTCTTCCCACAGCCTCAGACAGCGACATGCCCAACGTGGACACATCATCGATTCGAAGAACGCGGTCGTCCGCCATCAGTCCAGCTCGACCCGCAGGAGCGTTCTCATAAACCTCCACGATGGTGAGTCGATTCTCCCGAATCATCATTCTCGAACCGATTCCCGAGAGTGTTCCAGAGAGCCGCTTGTCAAAGGAAGTGAGCTTTTCCCCATGCAGAAGCTTGGAGTGACGATCCAGCGCCTTGGCGATTCCCCGCATGATGCTGATGTCTGCATCGAAGTCCCTCGGAAGCTCGGCAGGCGCCTCAGAGATCAAGGTCGAAATGGCATACAGAGTCTGCTCGAGGCTGGTGTAATCCCCGAGGGCGAGGGTTTGGAAGGCTTCCTGCTCCCCATAAGAAAACCGATACAACCCGCCGTCGTCCTGAACCATCAGCCAAGGAATGTCGTACTCGAGCTGGTCGACGACCCCATCGACGACCCCTGTATTTTCCAAATCAGAGCGCCACAAATACAGACTGTGGACACGCTCCAGACCCCGAACCCACAGTGGTGAGGACTCGCCAGCAGAGCGGTCTTGTGCGAGAGAGTTTCCAAAGAACCCGCCCGAAACTCCCAGAACCAGCAGCAAAGATCGAAACATTCTTCCAGGGGGAATAGTTCAGTCGGAAAAGATCTCCAAGGCCTGGAATGCCCTTCCGCTCGAAGAATGATAATCTGCAGAGCCCCTCGCCCCAACTGACCCCTGGAGGAACCCTGAAAAAAGAGCAGCTAATGGCGATTCTGGAAGCGGTATCGAACGGCTCAAAAAGCCTCGAGGACGCTGCTCGTGCGCTCACCGCCGACGAGCTGCATGAGGCCAATCGGATCTACGCCACTGTTGACCTTGACCGACAGAAGCGCACGGGGTTTCCAGAGGTAATTTTCGGAGAAGGAAAGAGCGCTCAACAGATCGCTGGCATTCTCAAGCGCCTGAACGATGCGGGTCAAAACGCCTTTGCCACGCGGGTCGATGCGGAAAAAGCAGCCTGCATCCAGGAAGAACTCGAGGGCACGAGCTACAACGCGATGGCGCGCATTCTCCACCGGGAGGTCCATCCCATTGGGAAGACGGGACGGGGAACCATTGGCATCCTGTGTGCGGGCACGTCGGACCTGCCTGTCGCCGAGGAGGCTGCCTGTGTGGCGGAACTCCTTGGAAATTCCATTCATCGCATCACCGACGTCGGCGTTGCTGGAGTGCATCGCTTGTTGCGGCACACGGAGGCCCTCAGCCAGTGTCAGGTCCTTGTCGTCGTGGCCGGCATGGAGGGAGCGCTTCCATCGGTGGTGGCTGGCCTTACGGATCGTCCCGTAATCGCTGTCCCAACCTCTGTGGGCTATGGCAGTTCATTTGGCGGCCTCACGGCCCTTCTTGGCATGCTCAACAGCTGCGCCACCGGCATCAGTGTCGTCAACATCGACAATGGATTCGGCGCAGCCTACCAAGCTGCACTGATCAATCGCCTACCATGAGCCGAGTTCTGTGGATTGATGCCTCTGGGGGTCTGGCAGGGGACATGCTCTGTGGGGCACTCCTCGACGCAGGAGCTTCTTTCGACCGTGCGAAGAGAACGGTTGCATCCCTGGGGTTGGGTGCCTCACTGCGTTGCGAAACCGTGCATCGAGGAGCCTTCGTCGCCTCCCATTTTCAGGTCGACTGCGAGCATCCACCGACCGATCACCGCCACTATTCCGACATTGTGGAGCTTCTTCGCAAGGCCCCCCTGTCTGCAGCAACTCAAGAGCGATCCCTGAGCGTTTTTCGTCGGATTGCTGAAGTTGAGGCAGCCGCCCACGGAATTCCCATTGAGTCCGTTCACTTTCATGAAGTGGGCGCTGTGGACTCCATCGTCGATGTGGTCGTCTTCTGTGATCTTTTGGAAGATCTCTCCATCCAACGAATCGTAGCGGGACCGATTCCTGTCGGCGAGGGACTCCTGCAAATCGCCCATGGTGAAGTCTCTCTCCCGACTCCTGCACTTCTTGGTCTCGCCAACAACTGGACCCTCAATGCTACAGGACGCCCCGGAGAGCAGACAACACCAACAGGGGCTGCACTGGTCACAACCCTCGCCGAGGAGGGGCGCCTCGTGAACATGAAGCCCATCGCCACAGGCCACGGTGCTGGGACCCGAAACCCCAAGAGCCACGCCAACATGACTCGGGTCGTCATTGGTGAATCGCAGGAAGCTTCTGAGGGCTTTGAAACGATCTGTGTTCTTGAGTGCCAAGTCGATGACATGCTGCCCGAGTTCCTGCCTGAAGCGCTTCAGATCCTTTTGGAGAACCATGCGTTAGACGCCTATTCGGCCCCCATTTTGATGAAAAAGGGCCGACCCGGCTTTGCCATCACGGTGATTGCACACCTGGAGCACCGGGAATCTCTGACCGCACTTCTCTTCCAGCACACCACCACCTTGGGTGTGCGTTTTGCGCTTCAAAATCGAGAGGTGCTGCACCGCCAGTTTGTGAAAGCGGAGACGCCTTGGGGACCCGTACAGGTCAAAGTGGCACAGCGCCATGGAACCACGGTCAACGTGGCACCCGAATTCGAGGACTGCAAGGCTCTCGCCCATCAACACGGCGTGCCCATCAAGCAGGTCTATGCCTCCGCCATCGCTGCTGCCGAGAGGGGAGAGGACTGACATGGCGCGCATAGCCCTCCACGGCGTGGATCCCCGGATTGCCCGTACGCTGAGGCGTTCCGGTCACAAACTCCTTCGCTGCGACGGTCCCCTCGAGTCGGATGCCGACGTTGACCTGGCTCTTGTGACCTATGATTCCTCGGGGAGAGCATGGAGCATCGCACTCCGAAAAGCCAATCTGGCAATTCCAATCCTCACCATCGTCACCAGCTCTGAGGACGCAGAAGCCGCGCTGAGTACAGGCAGCACGGATGTCGTTCTGCGTCCGGTTCGAGGCCCCATCCTGCTTGGACGCATCGCTCATCTGGTTCAGAGCCGCCGCACCCAAAAGGAACTTGACCTGCTCCGAAAAGAAGCGCTCCTCGCTTCCTCAGGGGGAATTGAAGCGGAGTCCAAGCTCTCCTTGGCGGACGACTTCCTTGAGCGTCTGATTGACGCTTCTCCCGACCCCATTCTCTGCTCGGATCTCAAGGGAAAAATCCTGCTCTACAACCGCGCTGCAGAGGAGGTTTTGGGCTACACGCCACTCGAGGCACGCACCCGTCTGCATGTGACCGAGCTCTACGCGGACGAAGAGGAAGCGGGCAAGATTCTCCACAGCATCCGAACCAGCCGACCCCGACGTGTCGAGGGCTACCGACTCCGAATTCGATCGCGAACGGGGGAAACCATTCCGATTCTCCTCTCTGCAGCCGAGATCCATGACCGAGAAGGAAACCCTGTCGCTACCGTTGGCGTGTTTCGAGACACACGAGAGTCCGATTCCTTGGCCTCCCGACTTCGAGAAGCCACCAACCGCTTGATTCACTCTGAGAAACGCTCCGCCGCCGTGGCGCTTGCTGGCGCGACGGCGCATGAACTCAATCAACCCTTGACCTCGGTTATGGGCATCGTCGAGCTGCTGATGGCCACCGATCGATCCGAGAGCGAGGTGGAGCGGCTGGAGAGAGCCTACGAACAGCTCGAAAGAATGGCTGAGATTGTCCGGGATCTCTCCAAGGTCACCCAATACAAGACGACTCAGTATGTGGAGGGAGTCAACATCCTCGATTTCACGGGAGAGACGAAGTGATTGTTTCCCTGTTGGCCCTGCTCATTCCAGCGACTGTCGAGGCCACAGAGGTGGGCATCCGTGAGCTTCCCTGCCCTTTCGGAGAAGGCACGGTTCGTGTCTATGCCAAACTCTCCTCCAATCGACTCGGCGGGTGGGACAGTGACCTGGCATCGTATTCCGTAGGGGGTCAGTGGCGAAAATACGCGATTTCAACCTGTCCAAGCAGCCTGTACTCCTTTCCATCCGAGGGTGGACCGAGCCGTCAGCTGGGTGACGAATCCTACCGTCAGGCACTGAGTGAAGTGCTCGAGGGAGTGAGGGCCGAGTTCGGAGAGGCTCCTCCCATTTGGGAGCGCTATGAAATTGCGATCCGCATTCTCAAGCTTGAGGAAGACATCGAGCCCATTCGTGTGGCCCGGCTCTACCTGGATGCGGCCTGGACAGTTCGGGATGAGGCTGTGGATGTCTATCGTGGCTTAGAAGGCCCTGAGATGGCCTGGAGTCTGCTTCAGGCCGGACACGAGGAACTCCAGAAGCCGACACTCGACACCGCTACCAAAAAAATCCTGCGGCACAACCTGGCCCGAATCGCACACCGCGGTGGTTTTCTTGCCCTTCGAGATGAGCACATCCAAGCCTTCGAAGCCCTGGGCAACCACACCGATGCGGAGCGTGACGTGATCGATCGCTTCCGGAACAGAACTGCAGAACTCGAGCCACTCTACCTCGCCAAAGCCGCTCGCTACCTCGAAGCCCACCTCGCCGCGACTCCAGAAGGCAATCTTTCAAGTTGGGCGCAGTACGTTTTAGGCGACATCGCTCGGCGTGCCGGTCAAACCGATGCTGCTCGGTCCCATTTTCAAGCCGTCGTGGAGTCCCGCTACACGGACCCGCCTACCCGGAGCCTCGCAGAGTGGCTCCTGGAGAAGCTTTAAAAACCGGTCTCTTGGACTTCCCTTAGTGGGGGTAGTGGTTCCTCAGGGAAACCGACTGGGTGGTGTTGGACGCCGAGCGAGATTGAGCCAGCTGCTGTGCTTGTTGCTGCTGGACCGTTGACGCGGTCGTGGTGTCTCCAATGCGCACGTTGTTTCCTTTCGGGCAGGGGTAGGCCATCGCAGAGGCGGGAAGCATGAAGGCGGCCAGTACAATGAGTTTACGCATGGGAACAGTCCTTGAAGAAAGGGAGCAGGGGATGCCTTACGAACAAAGCAAGCCCTGTGCCAAAACCATTTTGATTCTAAGTTGTTGAAATTGGGTTTGCAAGTGGGGAGATGCGACAGAGAGATCCCAGATCCATGAGGCAGCTAAACCTCAATTCGGACAATTTTACGGATCATCAAGGCGCCCAAGGTCTGGAGCAAGAGCATGAAGAGGATCATGACGAGGCCAATCCAGGTCGTCCACAGGCGTCGAATCAACTCGGGGTCCATGAGGTAGAGAACGGCAGCCAGAACGAAGGGCATGCAGACAATGATGAAGCCCTGGGAGACTCCTTGAGCCGTCATCGACTTAATTCGTCCCTCCACCTTCTTCCGCTCCCGAATGGTGTGGGCGATGGTGTCAAAGGTCTCGGTGAGGTTGCCGCCCGACTGACGGAGAATGTTGATGGACGTGACCATGATCTGCACGTCCTCGGTATCAATGCGCTTCTCCAGGCTCAACAGAGCATCCTCGAGGGGCACACCGAGACGCTGTTGCGACAGGATGAGTGCAAACTCTTGTGACATGGGGTCGTAGAGCTCTTCTTTGACCATGTCCATCGACTGGATCAGAGAGAGACCGGAGCGCAGGCCATTCGACATGAAGGTGAGCGCATCGATGAGCTGCTCTCCGAACTTCTCGACCCTCTTGTCCCACATGCGGTTGACCACAGCACGGGGCATTTGATAGCCGGTGGGCAGGCCAAAGAGGCCCAGACAGAGAATCAACGAAATCAAGGTTCGAAAGGCAAAATACCCATCACCAGAAGGCAATCCTGAGGTGAACCAGTAGCCAAAGAAGAACCAGAAAACCGTCGATGCGATGATCAGGTAGAGACAGGTTCGTCCCGAGACCGTCAAGAACATCTTGTCGAGGGTCTCGATCATCCACTTCACGTAGCCCGACGTCGATTCCTCCACGCGACGAGCAATCGCAGGAGCCAAGACCCAGCCGAGAAACATGAAGGCCGCAAAAACACAGAGCAGGACCACAAGCGCTGAGGAAGGCAGCGTTCGAACAGCATCAACCACGGGAATCAACGGCATGGCCTCAGCGCCCCCTCGGTATGGATGGTGCGACCTGCGCGAAAATACCCTTCGGGAGACGGATACCCTTGGCCTCCAAGTCATGGACAAACCGAGGTACAAAACCGGTTGAGACAAAGCGACCCTGCACTTTTCCTTCGGAATCAAGACCGGTCTGTCGGAACACAAAGATGTCCTGGAGCGTGATGGTCTGGCCCTCCATGCCAGTCACCTCGGAAATCTGCATGATTCGGCGACTTCCATCCGAAAGACGGGACTGCTGAACAATGAGATTCACCGCGCTTGCCACTTGTTCACGAATGGCTCGAGAGGGCAAGTCCAATCCGGCAAACATCACGAGTGTCTCGAGTCGGGCGATGCAGTCTCTCGGCGAGTTGGAGTGGATGGTGGTGAGGGAACCATCGTGGCCCGTGTTCATGGCTTGAAGCATGTCGAGCGCTTCTGAGCCACGACACTCTCCGACAACGATTCGGTCTGGACGCATTCGAAGGCAGTTCTTCACGAGATCCCGGATGTTGACCTCGCCCACACCCTCAATGTTGGCAGGACGACTCTCAAGTCGAACCACATGGGGCTGGTTCAGCTGCAGCTCCGCAGAGTCCTCCACCGTAACAATCCGATCATCTGGGGGGATAAAGGAGGAGAGGACATTCAAAAGCGTGGTCTTTCCGGAGCCGGTACCGCCGGAGATCAAGACATTCAGTCTGGCCTCTACACAGGCCCGAAGGAAGTCCGCTATTTCTGCGGTCATGGAACCAAAGGCGACCAGATCCTTGACCTGAAGCGGCTCCTTGGAGAATTTTCGGATGGTGACGCTCGGACCGTCGAGGGCCAGCGGAGGGATAATGGCATTGACTCGAGAGCCGTCTCGAAGGCGCGCGTCCACCATCGGCGACTTCTCATCGATGCGGCGTCCAATGGGAGCCACGATTCGCTCGATGACCGCGAGAAGCTGGGCGTCGTCGGTGAATGAAGCATCGGTCTCAATCAGCTTTCCGTTGAGCTCCACATAAATCTGGTCGACCCGGTTGACCATGATCTCCGAGACGCGTTCGTCAGCCAAGAAGTCTTCCAGAGGACCGAGTCCAAGCGCCTCATCCACCACTTCCTTGACGATTCTCTGCCGCTCTTTGCGATCCTTAATCCCCTTGCCCACCTCATCGAGAATTCGCACGACAGCCTTAGTGACACGATCCCGCAACGCCGCCTCGCCCTCGGCACCGTCGTCGTTGCCCAAGCGCTTGAGGTCGATCGTCTCCACCATTCGCTTGTGGATGATCATTTTCACAGCCGTTCGATCGTCGATCTCACGGCTTGTACGCGACTTTTTACCGCGGGACTTTTGGTAGCTTTTGAGCTCTTTGGAGACGTCAACACCGCCAACTTGGATGCCTGCACGTCCGCCCACCTCAGCGGAACCCAGCTCTTTCGGGCGAGCTACCTGCCCCAGCTGCTCCAGAATCTTTCGCTCGACCACCTGTTGAATGAAGCGGTCGTAGCTTTGGGAGAGTCCAGCACGAGCTTGATCGAGGACGAAAGGCTTCGAGTTGAGAACCGAAGACTTGCAGACGGCCTCATCTTCCATGAGTTCCACCAAGACCTGACGGTTGAGCTTCTGCTGGACCATGTCTTTGGTCACCACGCTGTTCTTGGCTTTTCGATTCAAGACAACCTGGATCATTTCTTTGGGGAAATGCAGCGACTGCAGCCTCTCTGTGAATCGGCGGGTGTGGTCGAGCACCAAGGCATCCGGGGTGCACAGGGTGAAGATCGCGGTCGCCCTCTCGAGGACCTTTACCGTGTGCGCATTCACACCGACTCCACAGTCCACGAGAATGTAGTCGCACAGAGGCTCCAGCAGCTCCAAGAGCGACTCAATCTGCTCAGGACTGACCGATGGTGCACCGCCCTCGAGAGGACCCGGGAGCATGGGAATCACGCCCAGACCCACGGGGTGGGCCGAGATGTACTGCCTGAGTTGGGCCGGCTTGAGCTTGTCCACGTAGGGGGCAAAGTCTGCCAGAGACTTGGCCTTTTGCATGCCCAAGAGCTGGAGAATGTCCCCGCAGCTTTCTTGGTCCAAGTCCAAGACCAGCACCCGCTTCCGGGTCTCTTTCAGAAGGGACAGCGCAGCATTGACGGTAAAGACCGACTTGCCAACACCATCCCTCGCCCCGCCGACGGCAATGATCCGGGGTTTCGCCATCTTAGTGCCGGACTTCCTGGAGGTTGAAAGCGTCCTTGATGGCTCGGTTTGCGCTCGAACTGGACTCGTGAATTTTCGGGGTCAAGAACACCAGGAACTGGGCCTTGGACTTTTTGTAATCCCGATTGGCGTAGAGGTTGAAGACCGCACCTTGGGCATCACTGGCAGGGATGCGGTTGTAGGCCACCTTGGTCAGAACCCGCTGAAGTCCTCCGATAACAATGCTCTCTCCCGCCCGACAGAACTCGGAGGTCGTGATCTGCGACTTGTCGATGGCCTGGAACCCGTTGGGGGCAACCTCTCCAAGCGATGTCACATCGACGGCAATGCTCATGTCGACATCATTGCCTTGGGTGTAGGGTGTGACCGTCATTCCGATGCCGACATCCTTCCACTCGACCGACTGAACAAGGCCATCCGAAACGAGGTAGGGGTACTCAAATCCTGAGAAGATGCTGGCCTGCTCACCGCTCTTCACCGACACCGTCGGGTTCTCCAGGACCCGGACGTGTCCAGAAGCACGAGCACGCTCCATTCGTGGCAGCAGACTCGTAATGGTGGTGCTTGCAACCCCCGATGTTGCCCCCCAACCGCCGCTGCCCAACTCCCGGGTGAGGAAGAACTCGGCGCCTTCATCGCTGGCGAGAGGCGTCCATTGGATTCCCCAAATCGTGGAGAGATTCTTCGCCAACTCCACGTAGTGTACGAGCAAGGTCACCGTTTTCGCATGACCCGGAATGCGATCGACCTCACGAACCTCCAGTACGTTGACGGTGTTCTCGTGGTAGGCCCGTGCAATGGCCTCCGCTCGCTTGCTCGCTTCTTCCGAGTGCACGATGCCCTCGAGGATGATGCGTCCATTGATCAGGTTGGCTCCAACGCCGGGAACACCGATGTCCTGCTCGATGACGCCCGCAATGATCTGCAAGGAAGCATCGGAGAGCTTCACCTGCGAAATCACCAATTCTTCCTGTTCAGCCAGGTCCCGAACACGGTTGTACTCTTCTTCGAGAGCGACCTCGCCAACCACAAACACCCGATCCCCCATCATCTGGAAGTCGATGCCCTCAATGTCGGTGAGGAGAATCTTGAGGTTTTCCACCACGCGACGCAGGCTCTGGGCCACCACTGTGATGTTCACCTCATCCCGCATGACGCCCGAGGTGTCGTAGATGTAGATGTTGGTCCGAACCGGCTTTTGGGCGTAGACAAGCACCTGCTTTTGGGCCTCAAAACGTCGAACCCGCACCCCTTCTCCACCCAAAATAATGTTTCCCAGCGCATACGGAACTTCGATGATCTCCTGGCGGTTGACCACCATGACAACATCATCCACGTTGTCCTCATCCGCTTGTGCGGTACTCGGCCAGATGCACAAGGCAGCCAACACAGCACAGAGAATCTTTGTCCACGTCTTTTGCATGTCTAAAACCCTCCTGGGCCGTAAACGCCAAAGGTTCGAGCCCGCCGATAGCGAACCTGCCTTTGGATGCCTAAGGTCGACTGAATGCTCGCCGGAGGCAGGCTGAGCTGCTCATCCTTTTCAAACCGTCCCCTCAGGGTCAAAGTCAGCTCTCCCAAGGACTGAGCCAAGACCAGCTTCTGAGCGTTTTCTGGCGAGAGCGCAAGACTGATGGTCTCCACCTCTCGCGTGTTGGCGTTGGCGCTTGCAGCCCCTGGATCCATCGCTGCGGGCTGCCCAAGATCTTTGCCCACAGCAAGAACCCACACCTTCTGGAAGAGGGTGATGGTGCGCATGTCCGACTTTTCGCCTTCCCCGAAGTCAAAGGTTCCCAACACATCGACGAAGTTTCTCGGGCGGATGTGGCCGCCGACAGCCGTGAGGTCGCTGACAGGAATCGACACCGCTCGAGAGCCTTTCGCAACCTTCCAAGCGAGGCCGGCCTCGTTGGATCTCAGAAGCTTGTTGGCCATGAGTTGCTCACCTTCCGAGATCGGTGCGCTCGCGATTTGACCCAGCACCTGATCAATCTCGCCGATCGCCTTTGGCTGCACGTACTTGGCCGGTATCGACTGGATTTCAAACATGGTCTCATCCAAGCGGTCGCCTTCTCGGACGTTCTGTCGAGCCACGACCACCTGCAGGGGCTCAGTGAGTTCCAACAGCGTCACTTCGCGCTGTTTGACGTAGCGGCACTGCGCACTCGTTGCGAGTATTGCAAGCACCAGGGCGATCAACAGTGATTTTGGATTCTTCAAGCCGACCTCGATCGAAAGCACGGAGGATTTGACGCCACGATACCAGTGGTGAGCCCTGCTGAAAAGAACCCAACAGATCCGACGTCAACGCAAATTGCCAGAGCCCTCCTGTTGAGCATTGCTGAAAACGGTCTGTGCATCCTGCTTCATGTCCTCGTAGCCGTCCTCGAAGCTGACACCGAAAGCGATCCAAGCCAGAGCCACAAGGGCCACAACAACGACGGAGATGTACAGCATGTACTCGAGTGTGGATTGACCCTTTCGTTTCTTCTGGATCATGCGAGGACTCCTGTTGTTCGCGCGATCAACAGGGCAAGCGCCAAAACCGGGACAAAAGGAACCACCACCGGGTGCTCAGGACCGGGCAGCGGCGTGACCGCCGAGCGCGCCACGGCGACCACATTGCCAAGCTTGCCTTTCACGGCAAGGACCGCCAAACCGAAGGGAATCGCAAGGGCATAGGTAAAGACACAAGCGCGAAACATCATCGCTGGGCCCCAGAATGCGCCCACTGCCATCATCAGCTTCGCGTCTCCCGCTCGAATCGCGCCGCCAAAAAGAAACCCAGGAAAGAGCATGCCGAAAGCAACCCCCAGTCCCGCAAGAGCGAAAAGCCCGTCTCCCTGTGCCGTCCAGTAGGCCAGGCCGAGTGCAGCCACGGGAATCGTGAGCGTGTTGGGAACCCGTTGTCGACTGAGATCCGTGGCCAGTGCGGCTCCTACGGTGAGCGCCACCACCACATCAAGGACCTGGGGTGCATCCCCCATCAGGGGTAGGCCACCTGAACCGTTTCACGGGCGTTCTCAAAGGACTCCGAGGTCGAGTCACTCAAGTAGAGAAACCCTACCGCCATGGACATGACCAAGATGGAGATGGCAAGCATGTACTCGACCATCGCCTGTCCGCTTCGCCCACGGCGATTGAGGGTCATCAGTTGCCTCCGCCTGCATTGCGGATGTTGCCGGTATTCAAGGCGTTCCCCACTTCGTCGCCAAGTTCTTGGACGCCGCTCTGAAAGGGATCCAGAAACACGTATGCTGCTGCAACGATCGCTATCACAACCACTGAGATGAGCAGCATGTACTCCACCGTGCTTTGACCAGACCGAGACTTTCTAAACATGACTCCTCCGAAAATGAAGCAAGCTTTTGATTTGCAAGCTCCGGGCCAACTCAAGACTACCTGATCTCAAGGGTTTGCGAAAAAAGACTTCCTGAATCGGGGATCCTTTGTCGCAGAATTCTGCGACCTTGTCGTCGCAGATCGACGAGCAAACTCAGTTCCTGCTCGGATCCGCATGCGCTATGCTTGGACTCCCGCGACAACCCCTTGAACTCGGCACCGACAGGCGTGAACACACAGTTTGGGAAATACCAGATCCTCGAGAAGCTGGCCTCAGGACCGTTTTCAACCATCTACAAGGCGCGCCTGGATGGCATCGGAGGATTCCATCGACTCTTCGCGATCCGAAGGCTGCCTCCAAGTCTCTCCGCAAACTCCAGCTATGTGGACCGACTCGTCGAGGAGGCCAAACTCGCGGGTTTGCTCTCCCACGCCAACATTGTTCAGATTCTCGACCTCGGCCAGATCGACCAGACCTACTACATCGCGATGGAGTACGTGAACGGCCAAGACTTGGGTACAGTGCTCAAGCGCTGCCGAGCCAAGAGCATCACTCTGCCGCTGCCTCACACCCTCTTCATGATGCTGGAGGCCCTCAAAGGACTGGAATACGCGCATCAACGAAAAGTTCTGAGGGGAGGCCGTCCGGTTCCCCTCAACTTGGTTCACCGAGGTCTCCTGCCGTCCAACATTCTGGCAAGCCTCCAAGGGGAGGTGAAGATCACGGACTTTGGACTTTCTCGAGCCCACCAGAGTGTCAGCGCTCCAAGCCACAAGCGCATGTCCTACATGAGCCCTGAGCAACTCAAGAAGGGGCCGATCGACCACCGCTCGGACATCTTCACACTCGGAGTGGTCCTCTACGAAATGCTCTGCGGACGCCACCCGTTTCTCCGACAGACTTCCGAAGCCACCCAAAAGGCCATCCTCAACCATGAGTTGAAGCCGGCAAGCGCCGTGAACCCCAATGTCCCCTACGGCTTGGAGGTGATTCTCGAGCAAACCCTCGCCATCAACCCGGAGGAACGATTTCAAACAGCGGCCGCCTTCAAAGAGAGCCTTGAGGGCTTCTTTCACGACTCGGGGTTCATTTTCTCCCACTCCACCTTGGCCTCCTTCCTCAAGGGGCTTTTTCCAGCGAATTCGAGGATCAGCAACCCGCAAAATCGACTCGAGCAAGAAACGGTCGAAGTGAACTGATTGACTGTCACCGCGCCATGCAACATCGCCAGTCAACTGATCCAAGCG
>JAYXVV010000010.1:0-101275 GCA_036021505.1 Myxococcota bacterium
AGCGATGTACAGGAGACCGGAATCCTGGTCTTTGATGAGATGCCCTGGGACGTTGGCCTTGCGATCCAACTCCACCTCGATGTAGCGACGAATGATCCCATCGCCGTGGTAGTCACCGCCGGGTCCGTGGTCCGACTGAAAGTCGTAGTAGACAAGGTGCTTGTTCCAGCCATCAAAAACCCAGAAGGCATTTCCCTCGTCATGGGCCATTCCCATGCAGTTGGGGCTCGCGTGCAACATATCGAGATGCGAGCCGAGCAGCTGGTTGGAGTTCTGGTTGGCCTTGGCGAAGATCTCGCGATCCCCTGGCCAGAGCACAGGCCCCATGAAGTTGTTGGGCGCCCCTTGGCCGTCATAAGTGTTGCGGCTCTCTTGGCAGGTACCAAAAGCCTCTTCGCCATTCGTGTCCTCGCTTGCAGCACCCCAGGCAATGGAGCTTACCTCCTCCATGAAGTGATTGGCGTAGGCATCCTTCCGGCGGACTGAACTTTGGTCCTCCGTTCCCGGTGCGTCCACAATCACCACTGCGTCCGAGGCTTGGTTCACAATCCAGACCTCATCGCGACGAGGATGGAACCCGAGGTCGGTGGGATTGCTCAGCTTCTCCGCAGAAGTCGCAACGACTGTATACGCCGGCTCCATCTCCGCACCGAAAGCTGGCACAGCGATCGCTGCTCCTGTTTCTCCACTGTCCACTGCGTCCGTGCTGTCATCTGCCGAACAGCCTTGCAGCACTACACCGCCTAACAACAAATATGCGCGCATCAGTCGCTCCTATACGAAAAGATTGCGCCGCCAACTTAGCCGAAATTGAGCCAACAACGAAGCAAAAGTTGTCGCTGTTCTGCCAATCCCACCTCAGGGGTAGAGAAGACAGCGGTCCCTCTTCTCCACCCAATCCTCGCGAGCAGAGGCCCAACCGTTCACGAGCTCTCGGGGTGCAACCCGACTCTCCAAGCCAATGCGTGCCTCAGAGGTTCCACAGAGGAGATCAATCGCTATGGGGTCGTCGACATACTCGTAGGTCTCCGTGCGCCAGGCAAAATGATCCGGGGCACAACGCATGGCCGCCTCAATCACCACCAAACCCAGAAGGTAGGACTCGAGCGCATTCCTGTCGGTCAAATGGACCTCTACCCCTCCACAGAGCTGCCCGGCATGCTTTTGAAATCGAGGCTCGAAGCTTGCGCTTCGGAAGGCCACCCCCTCAAGGCGGTTGTCCAGGGCTCCTTGTCGACAAAGCTGAGCAAAGCGGTCGGGATCCAACCATGGGGCCCCGATGAGGTGGAAGGGGCGAGTGGTTCCACGACCTTCACTGAGATTTGTGCCCTCAATCAAACACATTCCGGGGTAGATGATGGCTGTTTCCAAGGTCGGCATGTTTGGACTCGGCAGGACCCAAGGAAGATCGGTCTCATCAAACCACTGATGCCGCTCCCAACCGGTGCATTTCACAACCTCGTAATCGCAGTTGACCCCGCAGAAGCGGGAGAAGTAGTGCGCCATTTCCCCCATGGTCATGCCATGTCGAACCGCTAGCGGATAGGCGGACACAAAACTCTCAAACCCGGGGAGAACGATGTTGCCCTCGAGGTCGATGCCATTGATGGGATTCGGGCGATCCAACACCATCACTTTGGTATCGACTCGCCCAGCAACTTCCATGATGAAGCCGAGCGTCGCCTGATAAGTGTAGTAGCGTGCCCCGATGTCCTGGATGTCAAACAGCAGCACGTCCAAGTCTTGCAGACTCTCTGGACTGGGGTGGAGAGATGCCTCGTCCTCGCCGTAGAGCGAAACGATTTCCGGCCCCTCCTCCTCCACCGAAATCATGTCCTGGGCCGCTGCGTACACACCGTGCTCCGGCCCGAAGAGACGCTTGATGGCAAGTCCCGCCTGGGGCAGGGTCTCCACTGCATGGCGGAGCTTTCGGTCCACCGCGGTTGGGTTGCAGCACAACCCCAAACGAGCTCCTCTCAGCGATGCGGGAACGTCCGACAACAACACTTCTAAACCACTGGGCATCCTTACTCCTGCTCCCCAAGACGCTACCGCAAAACTCCGTACAAAAGCGCCTGCGATAAAAAAAGGTGAACATGCGAGAGTGGACAGAGGTGGATACTCTCTCGAGTCTTTTGTCCAATGGGGTCCTCATGGCGAAAAAATCTCTGGTTGCAGCGGTCCGAACCCAACCTCAAACCGTTCTCGACGACTACGCGAGGCTGCTGGACTTGTCGAAGTACCAAGAGGTCTTGGACGCCAACGCCACTACAATCCTCAAGAACAACATTTCCTGGCATCTCTTCTACCCGTCTGCAAACACCACTCCCTGGCAGGTCGAGGGTGTGGTCAAAAAGCTCCGAGGGGACGGGTTCAGTGACTTGGTCGTGGCCGAAAACCGGACTGTGGTAACCAAGGCGAAGAAGGGCGAGTTTCTCAACAACTTCACCCCTGTCCACGAGAAGTACGGGCTCAACGTGAAGTACAACTTCGACCCGCGTGACATGCGTTGGGTGACTTACGAGCCCAAGGGCCCGATGCTCTGCCTGGACAAGATCTTTCCCGATGGGATCCGGATTCCCGACTATTTTTTCGGCAAGAATGTGGTTCATCTGCCGACACTGAAAACCCACATCTACACGGACTACACCTGCGCACTCAAAAATGCCTTTGGAGCGCTGCTCGACAAGAGCCGTCATTACTGCCACCCACAGATTCACGAAACCTTGGTGGATCTGCTGCGCATCCAAAAGGAGATCCAGGCCAGTACCTTTGCGGTGGCGGATGGCACCACAGCCGGCTCTGGACCGGGTCCCCGCACCATGACCCCGGTGGTGAAGAACCTCTTGTTGGCTGGCGAAGACCAGGTCGCCATCGATGCCGTGTGCGCCAAGCTCCTCGGCTTCGACCCCATGGAGGTTCCCTGCATCCGCCTGGCAACAGAAGCGGGCTTAGGAAACGGCCATCTCGATGACATTCGCATTGTAGGAGACATGGACATCTCCGAGGTTCGAAACACCAACTGGGAGTTCGTTGTGGGCGACAATGCCGCGAGCGCCGTCGGAGATCTCTTCTGGTTCGGTCCGCTCAAACCGCTTTCCAAGCTGTTCTTTCAGACTCCCCTGGTCAACGGTTTCATCTGGGGAAGCTTTGTCTACCACGACTACGTCTGGTATCCGCGCCAAGGA
Source organism: Myxococcota bacterium (assembly GCA_036021505.1). GTDB lineage: Bacteria > Myxococcota_A > UBA796 > UBA796 > CAJQPC01 > JAYXVV01. Next base: position 3,189 of record JAYXVV010000010.1, read on the forward strand.
TGGAACACCGTTGAAGACTGGCTCGAGAACACCGAGTGGGGCGAGCTCTTCCTGCAGTATGGAAATCCCTTCGAGAAAAAGAGCCGCCTCCGCTCCCTCGTTCCAAGCTTTGGCCGCTAAGCGCACTCTCTTCCAACCAAGCTCCTGAAGGCGGCAAGCAAGGCCTCCCCAAGCGGTTCCCATCCCTGAAGTGGCTCCTCGCCCAGTTTGACCACAGGGGCCAGCTCCTTGAGCGTCGAACTCAGGTACAGGGCATCAAACTCCTCCCAGGAGTACAGCGGCGCTTCCTCCAGCGGAAGACCCGCCTCTCGGGCGGCATCCAGGAGAGCTCCTCGTGTGACACCCACCAGCTGATCGCCATCAAGCGGCGGGGTCTTGATGGTCCCCCCTTGTACCGCGAACACATTGGATCGATTGGCCTCCAAGATTCGTCCATCACGAGCGCAGAGGAGCACCTCATCCACCTCCAAGGCTGCGGCTGCAGCCAACCAAGGGGCTCGGCTGGTGTGCTTGACCGTTCCGGGCAATCCCACAGTCGGGGGAGACTCAATGGGGGCCACCCAAAGACTGCGCCCGACGTAGGTGCTGTCGATGGGCCGAATCTGCAGGATGCGGTTCCCTCCTCCAGTGAGCGTGACCCTCTGGGAGACATCCTGATGACAATGCTGCAGGCACTCCCGTTCGATCACCTCCAAATCACAGGGAATCCCGAGGGCCACTGCTGAGTCCTCCAGGCGCCTCAGATGGGCTCCCAGGCGAAAAGGAACGGTCCCGTACGTCCGAAGGGTCTCAAAAACCCCCACTCCGTGGACCACGCCGCTGTCGTCGGCAGGGATGCGGTCAACCGTTTCGCCATTCACCAAAATCACCCTGAATTCTCCTCCGCTTCTCCTGCTGTCTGAGAGATGCCCCACGGCCTCCCTATGGCGCACACGGATCCTGTTCAACACGGAAACAGCTCTGTGAACGATTTGGAAAGGCAGGCCGATGGGGATAACCATTAAGTAAACGGAATGGCTCCCTCACCGGAGTCATGGCATCAAGGGAGAAGTGACCATGGCAGGACTGACTGCGCCCACGCTCAACGACCACCCGGCAATCCGACAACTCGAGGCCCTGCGCGCCTCAACTGGCCCGTGCAAGACCTACGGACTCACCGACGACCAAGTCGTTCAATTCTATGACTCGGACCCTTCCCTGCGGCGGGCCATCGAGGAAGCCGTCGAAGCCTTTGCTGGGCTCCAGCAGGACTATGCGGCGGAGTTGCGTCTTCCGGAGACTGAACTCATCGACCGTTTGCAGAGTGGCTACGTCAACTTCTACAAACCCGAGACCGTCAACCCCTACGTGACACTCACCGCACGCGGCCCTTGGATCATCACCACCCATGGAGCCGTGGTCCATGATTCCGGGGGCTACGGCATGCTTGGGTACGGCCACGGACCCGATCACATCATGGCAGCGATGGGCCAGAACTCCGTGATGGCCAACGTGATGAGCGCCAACTTCAGTCAGCTCCGACTCATCGAGCGCCTCCGTCGCGAGATCGGCCATACTCGGGGCAGCTGCCCCTTTGACCGATTCATCTGCATGAACTCAGGCTCCGAGTCTGTGACGGTGGCCTCACGCATCGCTGATGTCCAATCCATGCGTTTGACCGCTGCCGGCGCACGACATGAGGGCCGGACTCCCGTTCTGATGAGCTTGGATGGATCCTTCCACGGACGCACCGACCGTCCCGCCCAGGTCTCCGATTCGTGTTTGGACACCTACCGAAAAAACCTCCACAGCTTCGCCCATCGAGCGAACCTTCTCACCTCTCCTCCGAATGACATTGCCGCACTCGAGGCGACATTCAAGCAGGCGGAGAACGACAATCTCTTTGTCGAGGTTCTCTACATTGAGCCGGTCATGGGTGAGGGCAACCCCGGTGAGTGCGTCGATCGTGATTTCTACGACGCCGCTCGACGGATCACCAAAGAACACGGAACCTTGCTGGTTGTGGATTCGATTCAGGCGGGCATCCGCGGCTCGGGTACCTTGTCCATCGTGGACTACCCCGGCTTCCAAGATGCGGAAGCTCCGGACATGGAGACCTATTCCAAGGCCCTGAATGCGGGCCAGTATCCATTGAGTGTTTTGGCCATGAACACCAAAGCCGCTGAGCTCTACGTCAAAGGCATCTACGGCAACACCATGACCACCAACCCACGTGCCCTTGAGGTGGCCTGTGCCGTGCTCGACAGCCTGACGCCAGAAATCCGAACCAACATTCGGGACCGAGGCGTCGAGTTTGTCGAGAAACTCACGGCTCTTGGTGAAGAACTGGGCGATGGAATTGTTCTCAAGGTCCAAGGAACCGGGCTCCTGTTGGCTGCCGAACTGGACCCTGAACGCTTTCCAGTCATCGGCTTCGACGGGATTGAGGAGCGCTGTCGCGTGAAGGGCTTCGGCGTCATTCATGGCGGCAAAAACGCACTCCGTCTTACCCCCCACTTCAACATCCAGTCGGATGAGATCGACATGATTGTCGGAATCATTCGCGAGGTGCTGACCGATTACGCCTCGGCGTAAACCCCAACTCCCTAAACAGAGAGATGCGAGATGGAAAAGTTCTCGGGATTTGATTTCTACAACCTCGATGCCCTCCTCAGTGAAGAGGAACTTATGGTCCGCGAACTCGTTCGTGGTTGGGTGGATGAGCGCATTATCCCCATCATCGAGGAGCATTGTCGCCAGGGCACCTTCCCGTTTGATCTCGTTCCTGAGATTGGGCAGATGGGTCTCTTGGGGGCCAACTTGGAAGGCTACGGCTGCGCTGGCATGAGCAATGTTGCCTACGGCATCATCTGCCAAGAAATGGAACGCGGAGACTCCGGGTTGCGTTCCTTCGTCTCAGTCCAGGGCTCGTTGGCCATGTTCCCCATCTGGAAGTTCGGCACCGAAGAGCAAAAGAACAAATACCTGCCCAAAATGGCCACCGGTGAGTTCATCGGCTGCTTCGGGCTCACCGAGCCGGACTTCGGCTCCAACCCCAGCGGAATGCTCACGCGAGCAGTAGACGACGGGGACTCGTACATCCTCAACGGCGCCAAAATGTGGATCACGAACGGCAGCCTCGCTGACCTCGCAATCGTGTGGGCCAAGCTCGACGGAGTCATCCGCGGCTTCATCGTTGAAAAAGGCGACGCCGGTTTTTCTGCTCCCGAAATGAAAGGCAAGCACAGTCTCAAGGCCTCCGTGACCTCGGAACTGGTGTTCCAAGACTGCCGGATTCCCAAGGACCGTCTCCTCCCCCATGTGAAGGGACTCCGCGGCCCATTCTCATGCCTGAACAACGCGCGGTTTGGGATTGCGTGGGGTGCCTTGGGCGCCGCGATGGCCTGTCTTCATTCCTCTTTGGAATACAGCAAGAGCCGCATCCAGTTCGATCGTCCAATCGCGGGCTATCAGCTGGTCCAGAACAAACTTGCCTGGATGTTGCGTGAAATCACCAAAGGCCAGCTCCTTGCGCTGCAGTGCGGTCGAATGAAGGACAACGGCACCCTCGTTCCCGACCAGATCTCGCTTGCGAAGATGAACAATGTGGACATCGCCCTCCAGATCGCACGGGTGAGTCGAGACATCCATGGCGCCAACGGAATCCTGGATGAGTACCCGATCATGCGTCACATGATGAACCTGGAGTCGGTGTACACCTATGAGGGAACGCACGACATCCACAATCTCATTCTCGGAAGAGCGCTGACAGGCATTCAAGCCTTCACCTAAGTTCCAGCGACGCGTTAGGGTAGTCCCTGCTTTTCGGGGACCCTATGCCTGAAATCCGACCCAAGCGGCCTGGCCGCCTGCTCCAACTGCTCTTGCGGGTACTGCACCCCAGCAAGCGCAAGGTATGGACCGCTTCGGACCTCGCCGAAGTGCAAGGGTTGCTTCGTTTCGTACGGGTCTTCTTCCTCACTGTACTCTTTCCAGGCTTTCTTCTCGCCTTCATCGGGCTCAGGAGCGTGAGCTCTTCAAACGACAGCCTCGAGGCTGAGATCCTCCGGTCCGCTCAACGCCTGACGGACAGTGCACGAGCACAAACGCAAGATGCCTTCGAGCAATTTGAGGCGCGTGTCCGACTCCGACTTGCATCGGGTCAGTCTCCCCTCGAATCACTCGCCGAGCTCTCCCCTCATCTGCGTGTTGCCTTTCTCCTCGGACCACGCGGGGAACTTTTGGCGCCCGTTCAGTTGCCTGGCGGCAGCGGCACCAACCAAGAGGACCTGCTGTTCACCCAGGACTGGCTTGAGGGATCGCAACTGGAAAAAGCCGGCGATCTCGAGGGCGCTCTTCGTGCTTACCGGAGAGCCTCTTTCAAAGCTCGTGGAGAGCGAAGCCAAGGAGAAACGCTCTACACAATTGGGCGAATTCTCGCCAAACAAGGGCGCTCCGTTCAAGCACGAGAGGTGTTCCAGCAGGTCATCAAAGATTTCGGACCTCTGCGAGAGCCCCATGGATTTCGACTGCAGGACCTGGCACAGCTGTCGATCGCTGAACTCACGCTGCAGCGCGATCCCGGCAGGGCCCGGCAAGAGCTCGAGGCCCTTGCCGATGACCTGCTCGCGAGCACCTGGGTGATCGGTGGCGGCGGAGAACCCGCCGTGTGCAACCGGGTCCTCGAAGCTCTGGAGACCTTGTCGGACCCCACTTGGCTGTCCACGGCTCGAAGCCAGCTGCAGTCCAAAAGCACGCAGCTCTACTGGGCCGAGCAGGTTCGGGAGCGCCTGCAGACTTTGTCGGGGAGCAGGGGCCCCTTGTTCAGTTCTCAAAACTTCTTCTACGAAACCGATGACTTGGTCATCTGGTCCACCCTTGCCTGGGGTGAGAACGTCTATGCCTTTGTGTTCGAGCTCGACTCCGTCCAAGCCGACCTCCAGGGAACGGCCAATCGACTGGCCTCCCAAAATGAGGAAGTTGCTCTCGCGCTCCTGCACACCTCGGAGCCTCACAGCCCGACCGAGTACGCACGCCGAAGCCTGGCTCCCAAACTGCCAGATTGGTTCGCAGTGGCGTCCCCGGGGAGCATGGACCTTCTCTTGAAACGGAAGAGCAGCCGTCGAAAACAGCAGTGGGTTCTTATTGGGCTGCCGTTGTTGATGATTGGGGCAGGTGTGGTGCTCCTCTCGCGGATGATCGGCCAGGAGATCAAGGTGGCCAACATGAAAGCCGACTTCGCGGCCAACGTGTCCCACGAGCTGCGGTCCCCCATCACTCAGATCCGCCTCAAGGGTGAGTTTCTCCAGATGGGCTTGGCTGAGGGGGAAGAAGAACAACAAGAACACTACGATGTCATTGTTCGAGAGTCTGAGCGCTTGTCCCGCCTCGTGGACAATGTGCTGGATTTCTCTGCAATCGAAGCCGGTACCAAATCCTACAGCCTGCGTCCGGCCGATATTGGTGAGACCATTCGTTCGGCTGTTGAATCCGCCCGCTACAGCATGGAAACCCGCGGCTTGGTGATGGACCTCGACATTCCCGATGGCCTTCCTGTTGTTCTCCACGAACCGGAAGCCATCCAGCAGGTCCTCCAGAATCTCATCTCCAACGCCGCAAAATACGGAGAAAAAGGGGGGTGGATTGGTATCCGAGTCCAAATCGCGTACCAGAGCTTGGACATTTCTGTGAGTGATCGAGGGATTGGGATGAGCGAGGAAGAACTCGGACGGATTTTCGAGAAATTCTACCGGTCTAGCAGCCCCATGGCGAGACGAGAAAAAGGCACGGGAATTGGGCTTTCTATCGTCCAGTACATTATGGAGGCGCACCACGCATCCGTCAGTGTGAAATCAACCCCCGGCCTCGGGACAACCTTCACGTTACACTTCCCTATCCGCTCCCCAGTCTCATCTGGTCTTTAGGAGTAAACCCGCATGGCACGCCTATTATTTGTTGAAGACGAAGAAGAAGTCTTGAACTCTCTGAAGGTCTTCTTCTCCCGCTCAGGTTTCGACGTCTACGGAGCACGAACTGCTGCAGAGGCCGAGGAGTTGGCCACGCGCTACCCCCCCGACGTGGTGGTGCTCGATGTCATGCTTCAGCATGGTCCGGATGGGGAGCAAGACGGGTTCGACATCTGCGGCACCCTCCGGAACAACAAGTTTCGAGGCCCAATTATCTTTCTCACAGCCCGAACCTCTGAGGAAGACAAGCTTCGAGGGTTCAACCTGGGTGCGGATGATTACGTCACGAAGCCCTTTTCCCTCAAAGAACTTCTTGCTCGCGTTCAAGCCGCTTTGCGACGGACGGGAGGCGCTCGATCGGTCTACAAGTTTGACGGCATTGACGTGGACCTCGACAACTATGTGATTCGGCATCCCGATGGAGCCGAGGAGCGGCTCTCCAATCGTGAACAAGAGCTTCTCCGCTACCTCATTGAAAACCGAGGCAAGGTGCTCCCTCGGGAGCTTCTGCTGACCACGATCTGGGAATACAATCCCAACGTGACGACCCGAACTGTCGACACCCACATCCTCAACGTGCGCAAAAAGCTCGGCGACAATGCCCAAGAGCCGGTGTTCATCGAAACGATGCACGGCGTGGGCTACAAGTTCATCGCCGAGGAAGGCTGAAGTCCCTCGTGCTTGCGGTTCTTCTCGCCCTGACACCGGCGTGGGGACAAGACCTTCGTGCATGGCAGAGCATGCACGATGGCATGCTCATCGAGCTCATCGACGGTGATATTGACCAGGCCATTGACTGGTATGATGGCCTCATCACCGCGCTGCCCGAGGACGATCCATCCCATCCTCGCTTGACCTACTGGAAAGCGAGAGCACTCGTTGTTTCTGGTGAGACTGAGGCCGCCTTGGAGGCCCTTCAAAATCTCCCAGGTGTCCCCGCGATCAGCCTTCAAGCCACCGTGCTTTCCGCTCGGCTTGAGGCCACTGAGAAACGAATCGAAACCCTTCCCGTCCATCACAGCTTTCGAAGCTCGACCGAAAGCTGGGTTCACGACTGGAGAAACCCAGGCAAGGGAACCATCGGTCTGGACAGCCCCTCCCTCGGTGGGGATCGTACGCTTGCATGGAACACGCGTGTCGAGGAAGGGGAAGAAGATGCAATCGGCATTTTGATGGGCAAAGAGGCCTCGCGCCCCCGCATGATCCGTCTCTCGATTCGCAGTGACCTTCTCTCCGCCTTCGTCCTTCCCACCATCGAGGATCTCGATGGAAATCGTTTCACGCTGGACCAACCCATCTCCCTGCATCGTAATGATTGGGTCGCACTCGACTTGCGCCTCAGTGACTTTCGTCCTGCCGAAGGTCGCCGCAGAGCCACATCGCCCACAACCGTTCGCTCCTTCGAAATCCGTGATGTCACCGCCTTCTACAGCAGTGATCGCGGACCCAACACCCTGTTTTTAGGGGACGTGGTCATTGAGTGAGTCCATGAAAATCGTGGTGCACAAATACGGGGGCTCGTCGGTCAAAGACGTGACCAGCATCCAGCGGGTCGCAGCCTCGATCGCGGCCATCCACCAAGAGGGGACCCGCGTGGTGGTGGTTGTTTCAGCCATGGGCAACACCACCAACGAGCTCCTGCAACTTGCTCAAAAGGTCACTGAATCTCCAGGTCGACGAGAGCTGGACATGCTGGTGAGCGTCGGCGAGCGAATTGCCATGACCCTCCTCTCGATGGCCATCAACGACCTCGGTGTCCCGGCAATGTCCTTCACAGGAAGCCAGTCGGGAATCATCACGAACGAGTCTCACTCCAACGCCCAGGTGATCGCCGTTCGTCCACACCGGGTTCGAGCCGCCTTGGAAGACAACAAAGTGGCCATCGTCGCGGGATTTCAGGGCGTCAGCCGAACCAAGGAGGTCACCACACTCGGGCGCGGTGGTTCGGACACGACGGCGGTCGCTCTGGCTGCTGCGCTTCAAGCCGAATGGTGTGAAATCCACTCCGATGTTCCCGGTGTGTTCAGTGCCGACCCAAGAGCCGTTCCTGCAGCCCAACAGCACAGCCAGCTGTCGCTTGAGGAAGCACTCAACATGGCGAGACACGGAGCCAAGGTCCTCCATGCAGAGGCCCTCGCCTATGCCAAACAACAGGGCATTGAGGTGGTCAGTTCCGCCGCCCAGGGCGAGGCTGCAGGCACGCGAATTCAGGTGGCGCCGCTGCCCTGCCGCGTCACAGCCATCGTGGCAGATACCCAACTCGAACGCTTCAGAACAGACAGTGGCCATCAGCTCTTCGTTGCGCTGGAGGAGGCGAAAGTTCCCATTCGCAGCGTGATCGACGAGGAGATCGTGGTGGATCTCCGAAACTGGCATGACCGGGAGCGCTTCAGTCTGCCATCCGGCTCGGAAACTCTTGGTATTCTGGCGGAGGTTTCCGCAGTTGGAATAGGCATAGGCTCCGATCTGTCTCTCCTCCAGAAGGCCTCGCGCGCACTCGAGGCCGAGAACATAAAATGGCATTCTCGACGCAGCACCATCGATGCCCTCCACTGGTGGGTCACCCTCGAGGACAGCTCCCCTGCACAGCGGGTCCTGCACGCGGTCTTACTCGAACCCGAGGTCTGATTCGGGTCCTGTGCCAAAACGGCCACAGGCCTCGATCCGCATCGACCAACTGCGTTAGCCTCCCCTTCCCCGTCTGAGATCGGATACAATGGACCCCGTGAGTCAACAAGACAAAATGCTGAAGCACTTTTTGAACCCGCCGAACTGGTTTACCTTCGCGAGTATCTTCTGCGGTTTTGCCTCCATCATGACGGCTGCCAACACCAGTGAACCAACGGCCTTCTACCAGGCAGGCCTCCTGATCATCTATGCGAGCATCTTCGACATGCTCGATGGACGAGTGGCCCGGATCACCGGACGGGGCTCCGATTTTGGAATCCAGCTCGACTCGCTCGCCGATGTCGTTTCCTTTGGTGTCGCACCAGCGGTTTTGGTCTATTCTTGGGGCCTCCACCAACTGGGTCCGGTGGGGCTGGCTATTGCCTTCTTCTTTGTCCTCTGCGGCATCATGCGTTTGGCACGTTTCAACACCATGGCCACAGGTGAGGCCAAGGCTCTTTCCCAGGGCCTGACCATCACGGCCGGGGGTTGCATGCTGGCCAGCACAGTGATGGCTCACGCGGCCATCGGTCGTGAGTCCGTCGCCAACCCTGTGAACGTGCTGCTCCTCGTTGTGGGTTTGTCTTTGTTGATGCTCTCCAAGGTTCGCTTCCGCTTGTTCGCGAAAGTTCGACGGTCGAAAGGCTTGGTGGCCTTCGTTGCGGCGCTTCTCGCCGCAGGGATCGTAACCGGCGTCCGATACGACATTGCCATCTTCTTGTTTGCATTCGGAGCCGCCTATGTGGCGTCCGGTCCGCTGCTCATGCTCGGGGATTTCCGACGGTCGAAGCGGATGGCGGGGGACGGCTACGGAATCGAGTTGGACGACGACGAGTAAGTCACACCTGAGACTCACTCCCCGCTGTCAATGGGCTCCTGCCCCTTCTGAAACTGGGCTCGGTAGTAGTTCCAGAGAAGTCCTGCTTCTACGTTGTCCGGGTCCCGCTCCAAGACGTCCCGGAGCACAATCATACCCCGGACCCAGTCCTCTCCCGCCCCGTAGGCCTCAGCCATCTCCAAGGCTTGGTGAACGGTCCTCAAATAGGGCACCTGAGGACTTTCCATCAGGGTCCGAATGTTGGCGTTACCCGTGGCTTTGTAGAGCTGTTTGGGTGCCGAATACTCAACCCGCATGTTGTCATCGGTGTTGAACGCATGGCCTTCACTCACCTTGGCGACCCCCTCCTGGTCCATTCTGTAGAACACGAGAAGCTCGTAGGGGGTCTCCACCTCAATGGCTCGAAACTCTTCCCGAAGCTCCGGCACCGAAAAGAGCTCATTGGCGCGTTCAATGTCAAACTCGAGCGGCTCCTGAGAGCCAAGGATTACAAGGTCTGAGTCCTCGATCGTCGCGAAGATTCGTACGTGCTCGAAGACCGAGCCAAAAGTTGCCAAGAGGCTGCGCAGGTCATCGGGAGCCATCCCATAAAGTTGAACCCACTGACTCCAAATTCCCCCGGGCTTTAGCTTGGTCGCCCCCATCTCCCAAAATTCCTTGGTGAAGAGATTCGAAACACCCGTAATCCAGGGGTTCGAAGGCTCAGAGACCACAATGTCCCAGCGCTCCTCGGGAGCGAGGAGGATGTGGTTTCGTCCATCGTTCAACACGAGTTCAACCCGAGAATCCTCGAGCGGCCGATGGTTGAAATCATCGAAAAACCGTGAGGCTCGGATGATGGAGGGTTCCAGCTCCACCACCTGGATTTCGTCCAGTTCGGAGTGGAGCGTCACCGCTCCTGCCGTAATTCCACTTGCCAACCCAATCACAACCGCGCTTTCAGGCTCTTCGGCAAAGAGGAATGGCAGGTGACTCACGAGCACCTGGGTGGGCATATCCACCGTCGTAGAGGCCTCAACCTTGCCGTTGTTGGCCATCCAGATGTTGCCAGAGTGCTTCGACTGCGCCACGGTCACCACCGTGCTCAGTCCCTCATCGTAATAGAGCAGATCGTAGTCTCGAACTGCAAAATCCCAGAGATTCCTCCGAGTAGGGCTGTCGAGATCTTGAATGTACTTGTACACCCCCGCAGTCATGTACGCTGGATTCCAGGGAGGCTTGACCTGCCAGAGCAATCCAAAGGCTACGACCAGCCCACCAACCAAGCGAATACGTTGGCCTCGTCGATTTTGAAGTCGTCCAAGTGCCACAGTCGCGGCGACTAAATTGACGGCAATGGCGAATTTCACTGCACCCACGACATTGACCACTGGAAGCAGCAGAAAGCCCGCTGCAACTGCACCAAGCAGTGAGCCGAGGGTGTTCGCCCCGTAGAGCTGCCCCACCTGCTCTCCGAGCTTTCCAGAGGCTGTGTCGGCCCCAGCACGGACCAAGAGTGAGAAGGTGGCGCCCATCAAGAGTGCCGGTGGGGTCATCAAGGCGATTGCCAGCCAGATCTGACGCCCCCAACCCAGCCCGAGATTCTCCGCCGTCGCATCGTAGAGCTTGAGATAGAGAACAGGAAATTCCTGGTAGATCAGCATCATGCCAAAGCTCAACGCCCCAATCGCGACCTGTACCATCGCAATCCAGAAGAGCACCCCTCGCAGGCCGCTTCTACGCCGGACCCCATCGGATACTGGCCCTCCCGCCCAACCGCCGAGGGCGATTCCGATCAGAAAGGCGAGCAGCATGGTGGAGAAGGCATAAGTGCTCGCCCCGAGGATTAGGGTCAAAAGCCGAAACCATGCGAGTTCATAGACCAGTGCGGCAAAGCCGGACAACGCAGCGATCCACATGAGTGACCGAAGTCCGACCTCCGAGGACGAGCTCCCATCCTCTTGAATTTCAGGGGGCGCTCCCCCCTCCCCAACTCGTCTGGACAGCCAGTAGGCGGCTGCACCCAAGACCCCATTGGCTCCCGCTGCGATGTACAGCGTCGTGGAGAGCCCCAGCGTAGGGAGAAGGTAAAAGCCTGCGATTCCAACACCCGCAACAGCACCCAAGGTATTGGTGCCGTAGAGCATTCCGACTCGGCGTCCCACTGCACCCATTCGCTCCGAGACAAACCGGGTCAGAAGTGGAAGAGTGGCTCCCATGCAGGTGGTGGGAATCAACAGCAGAAGGCTCAACAGAAGAAACTGAAACAGGCCGAATACGACAGGAGTCGGCTCAAAGGCACGGTAAAAACCGAGGTAGACCGGTTCGATACAGTCCAAGATCCAAGGGAAAAGGAGAGCATAGGCCCCGATCACCACCTCGAGAATGCCGTAGACCATGAGAGGTCTTTCGACCCGGTCGGCGTGACGGGCCATCCAGAAACCACCCAGTGCCAGACCTCCCATGAACGCTGCGAGCACCGTAGCAATGGCGTACGATGACGTTCCGAAGATCAGGTGGAGTTGTCGCGCCCAGATGTTCTGGTAAATCAGCGATGTGGCGCCTGAGCAAAAGAACAGCAGTGCCAACAACGGGATCGCGCTGCCCCTGCGCAGTGCTTTGAGGAGATCATCCATGAGGCCTCGCTGTGTTCATGGCCCTATGGGTATTTCACTCGCCTACGGTGCGCTTGCGGGATCTGCATAGACCGTAGCCGCCCCGTCCCCAAATTCACTCAAGGCATTGGTGATTCCTGTTCCTCCTGCATCCCCTGTGAGGATCCAACTGGCTGCAACAATGGCAACCACAAGAACGCTGATCAACAGCAAGGTCTCGACTGCAGTCTGCCCTCTCCGGTTGAAAACCATCAGCCGCCCCCCACCACGCCGTCGTCGATCCAGGTGCTGACGCCATTTTGCATTCCGTTCATTCCATCACGCATCGGCTCTCCGATGGTGTTGGACTCAATCACGACCCAGTAGAATGCCATCACAAGGACCGATATCAGGAGCAAGTACTCCACTGAACTCTGCCCGACTCGACGATTTCGGGTTAGAAAGAGGCGATCTTGCCCTCGCCTTCGTCCTTTCCTCATGGACCCTCCGCCGGTGCCTGAGTTAGAATAGCACGACTCTTCCCCCCCTTGCTTCCCGCTTCCCTCAAATCCTGCCATGTATCCCCACAAAAAACTCGACTGGCACATCGGTCGCCTCGAGCGATCCTTAGCCGACAATCCCTCCGATTCCACCATTCGCCATGACCTCGCTCGAGCGGCGCTGTCGCGGGGCCTCTACCACGGCGGTGGCGAGACCTGGTGCTCGAAGTCCCTCTCTCTGGCTCGGAAGGTCCTCTCCGATACGCCCGATCACACCGCTGCCATGGTGACAGCAGGCACCGCATTGGTCGGACTGGGGCGACCGGATGCAGCGCGGAAATACCTGGACCGCGCCTTGCAAGCCGAGCCCAACCGAGCGGATGCCCACCTGGCCTACGGGGCGCTCCATCGGAGCGAGGGCGATCGCCGGCGAGCAGTCAGCCACTTGGAGCGCGCATGCCAACTCGCTCCCGATGACTGGGAGACCCATCTCTTTCTGGGTCGCGCCTTGGCCGAACTCGGCCGAAAAATGGACAAGAAGAAGCGTTTGATTGAGCGCAGTCAGTACCACCTGGTCCAGGCGCTGAAACGTGAACCGACTGCCGATCTCTCTGCTCCTCTGCTGCGCGATCTCGGTGTTTCCTGTCTTGAGACCTCGCGGTTCGGAGATGCCGAGAAATTTTTTGTGCGACTTCGGGAGCACGATGATTTCGCGGCGCAGGCTCGCTTCCACCTCGGAATCGTGGCTTACCAGTTGGGGAAATACAAGGCCGCAGTCACCCACTACCGTCAGTACCTGCGCGAAAAACCCGATGATGCCAAAGCCCTCGGCCAGATCGCGATGGCCTACCTGCAACTCGGAGAGTTCACCAAGTCTCAAGAGTACGCCAACAAGGCGCTTCTTGTGCGTTCAGATGACCTTCAAGCACGCTACACCCTCGGTTGTGCCTTTGCTGAAGAGGGCCGCATTGGTGATGCCGCAAAAGTATTCCGTTCCATCTTGGAGGATCATGCGGAACACATGCCGTCGTTCATCGAGCTGTGTCGAATTCGTCGGAAAGCCCGGGACATCAAGTGGCTCATTCAAGCCCTGGTGGCGGAGGCTGGAAAATTCGATCGCCTGCCCCTGGCCAGTGGAGAAATCACGCCGCGGAGCATCGCTCGAAAGCGTCTCGATGTCCTGCTGGAGGAGCTTCATCAAGTGGGCCCCTCCGCCATTTCCCATTTGGTTCGCTCCATCGAACTGGTACAGGAAGAAGGGGTCCGCTTCCAGATCTGGGAAGCCGCCTGTCGACTGGCAAGCAGTGCTGCAGCAGATGAAATTGCTGAGAAGCTCAGAAACGGGGCTGAGCACTACTCCACCGAGCTGGGTCTGCAGGCACTGGGTGTCGCCCACGCGGTGCCAGAGCAACTCTTAAACCGAGGCCTCACGCTCCAAGAAGACGATCTCAAACGCGCAGCGGTGAATCGCCATGGTCCAGCCAACGATGTGGAAGGACACCGCCGAAATGTCGAACTCGAGAGGAACAATGCACGAGGCTACCAAGCACTCTTGCTGCTCTCCATTGCGACGCGCCAGAGCCGGGCGGGTCGACGCCTCCTCGAGAACTGGGAGCGAACAGCCGACCCGGAGCTTTCGACCGCTGCCAAAGCAGGACTCACCCTCTACGGGGACCCCAAGGCTGTGGCTTCCCTCAGTGCTCGGGCCGCCCAACAAGGCACAGCTGGAAGCATCCGAACGCTCTTGGGACAGGTCATTCCACCGGAGCAGAAAAGGGGTTCCCCCCGAGCAGTATCGGATGACGAGGATGTTCACTGCACGACGTGTGGACGAACCTCCGAAACCACAGCGCACCTCATGGCTGGAAGCCATGCCGTCATCTGCGATCACTGCATCTTGGAAATCGGGAAAAACCGGCGAGACATGCTGAGCAGTGATGATGCGACCTGCTCTTTCTGTGGTCGTTCTCACCTCGAGTCGAAGGGTGTCTATGGGTTCAACGGCGTGGACATCTGCAGCCACTGCTTGGAACTCTCTCTTGGCCTGGTCGAACGCGAGGAGGTCGACCGATTCTTTGCGTCCTGGTAGGCCTCAGCCCCGGTTGCAGCGAATCCGACGCACGTAGTCCTCGTAGTTGAACTCCGGTGAATTCGCCTCATCGTGGCAGGTCAGACATGTTTGTTCGTCAACCGGGTGGGGCTGAATGTCCTCATCCTCCGGGTGTCCCGCGAGGGCACCGTGACAGGCCTCACACTGAACTCCTCCAAAGCGACCGAGATTGAATGGCGTGGGCTCTCCAAACCCTCCAACCTCTCCAAATCCGGTGCTGTGACAGCTTAGGCATTCTGGATTCTTGTGTTCCCCACGCTCCACCAAGGTGGCTGTGGCCTGCTTGTGCCCCGTGTAAGCCCACTGAGCAAACTCTTGCACATGGCAAGACACGCAGGCTGAAGGCGTTCCGAAGCGTTCCTCGGCTTGTTCTGTTACCGGTGCCGCAACGCTCTCCGCTTCCACGATGAGCTCGTCCAAGAAGTCCTCGAGCAGAGCATCCACGGGCGTCTGACCCTTGAAGCGACTTCCCAAGGGGCGGTCCACGATTTGGACCAAATTCAGGCCCGCTGCTTTCCTCTCCAGACTCTCCTCCGCCGTCGCCAGGGCAGCCGTCTTCTCCTCCGTCATCCCCTCCGACCCGAGCAACAGAGCCTGCGCCCTCCGCTCCAGAAGAGCCTCAAACGCGGCATACTCCGTACCGGAGGTATCCAAACCTTGGCTTGGAGTCGAAGCCAGGCGAAAGCGCAACGTGGTGACGTACCGACCTCTCGGAGGGGTTTCGACCACCACTGCGCCGGCATGCTCCCAAACAGCCTCTCGTTCGCTGGACTCAGACGTCTTCAGGATCAACCCCACGTCGGGAAATGCCTCGGCAACTGCAACAGCCTCGCTGTTCGAGAGACTCCCCAGCACAATCACCAAATCCAGGTTGCCTGGCAGGGCCTGCAGGCCTTCACGGACCGAGGACTCGACCTCTTGGCGAACGAATCGATCCCGAATCTCCGGACCTTGCGAATCCGCACTGATTCCCACCACCCCCAGACGAACCCCTCCCCTCTCGAGCACGACTGAACTTTGACTCGGTGGCAGCCGACCGCCTTCTTCATTTTGCCACCCGCCTGACAGAAGCTGAGGCGAACCCGAGCTGTGGGTGAGGCCGTTCAGCGTGGCGAAGGCAATCACATCTGTGGGACCGATGGTCACCACATCCACACCGACCGCTCCCATCATTTTCAGTACAGCTTCCGCGCGACGCCGTGCATCATCTCGACCATATTGGGACACTCCCTTGAGCAAGGCCTCTCCCGCGTCGAGTTGAAAGAGTGGAAATCCTTCCGCCTCCACTTCGTCCAAGTAGAGTTGCCGGCGCGCGAAGCCTCCGTAGGGAAGCGTCGGGCAACCGCAAGGCTGAACCTCTCCCCGTAGAGCCCCCGTAAAGGCGATTCGGAACTCGCGAGTTGGCGCGAGGTCCCCCCGCTGGAGACCGTTCTCCGAAAGCCTCGGCGGAAGTTCCGGAACCTCGAATGTCGAGGTCGAAACATCCCTTTCATCCACCCCACCACCACACGCTGAGAGGAGAAGCATCAAGACTGCAAAGAAAGGACGCACGAGGCCTCGGTAGTTGGATGTAGAATGGTTTCGTCAGGAACGTGTCGAGAACCCAAAAACGACTTGTGACCCTAGTGTAGCTGAAAACACACTACCAGCGCCTGGAGGACTTTAATGGCACCCACTTCCCTGCTCCTTTTGTCGACGTTTGTGCAACCTGTCCAGGCCTTTGCTCCCCAAGATGGGGTCTACATTGGTAAGGAACCCTCTCGAATTCTCACCACCCACGCTGCTCACCAGCATCGCCTCAGAAAAACAGAGGGCTGGCAGTCTTTCGTGCGGGACGAGGGTCGAGGCTGGATGGTGCGATTCGACGAACGTACGGGAACTGCGCATCGCGCATGGGGACCTGGGATCGACTTGGGCCCCTTGACCAACCCCACGGAGGTCGAGGCCAACGTCCGCGCGTTCATGGATCGAAATCCGCTGTTGATTGGGGTCGAAAACCGTGATCTTGTCCTGCGAAACGCAGGCTACATGCCCAAGACAGACACCTGGTATGTCCAGTTTGACCGGTTTGAGGAGGGTGTACCCGTTGTCGGGGGAGGCGTGACGGCTCGTCTCCGATTCGGCAAGCTCATTCTCATCGGGGTCGACACCTACCCCCAGGCCTCCGGCATCGGAACCACTCCCGAGGTGAACCGCTCAACCGCCCTGCAAGCCGCGATTGACCAAGGGCCGGCTCCTCAAGCTCGGCACAGCGACCGCAGCGCGACTCTGGCCCTTCTGCCGCAGGAGGGCCCCTTCGGCTTGGGGTTTCGCCTCGTCTGGGAGGTTCGGACACGCACCTCAACCCCCGTGGGCGCCTGGGTGAGCCACGTCGATGCCTTCACCGGTGAACTCGTGAACGTGTACAACGAGGTCCGCTTCTTCGAGGGACAAATCACAGGCACCCACGACCTCCGAACGGTCAACGGGGACCAAGACACCTCGGTTTTGATCGGAGCTCGGGTCTACGGAGACGGTCAGGCGGTCTATACCGATGAGAACGGACTCTACAGCTTCGAAGGGGACACAAGCACGCTAACGACCGATTTCGTGGGCCAATCCATTGCCGTCTACAACGAGCAAGGTTCCGACAGCTCCGCGGAGTTCGGTGCCGGCGAGGACTTCGCCTGGGACATGAACAACAACCAGGTGAACATCGGCCAGCTCGACTCCTACATCTTCCTGAACCACGTGAAGGCGTGGGGGGAGAAGTGGGCCCCTGAAGTTCGAATGGTCACCGATGACCTGATTTCCTACGTCAACATCCAGGGAAGCTGCAACGCCTACTACGACGGCAACGTGAACTACTACCGAGAGAGCAATCAGTGCAACGCGACCGCTCGGATCGCCGACGTGAACTACCACGAGTGGGGACATGGCTTTCACTACTACAGTTTGGAAGCCGGCACCTGGGACGGCTCCGTCAGTGAGGGGCTTGCCGATGCTGTGGCCTTCTTTCTGACCGGCGACCCCGTGATCGCTCCTTACTTCTCGAAGAACGGGTCAGGCATTCGGGACGTGGCTCCGGACCGTGTCTACCCGGACGACATCACCAATCAGGTCCACTCGGATGGTCTCATCTTCGGCGGTGCCGTGTGGGATCTTTGGGACGTCCTCGAGGAGGAGATGGGTGAGGACGAGGCTTACGAAACGGTCGTCACACTCTTTGTGAACGCCATCAAAGGGGGCCCCACGATCCCCGAGAGCTACGATGAGTTCATCGTGGCCGACGACGACGACGGAGACCTCAGCAACGGTACACCCAACCAATGTGCGATCATCGAGGCCTTCCAGCGGCACGGTCTGGGCCCAATGGGCAACGAGGGCTTGCTGCAATTGAATCACACCCCGCTTGAGAACCAGGCTCCTGAATCTGCCTTTGAGGTCCGTGCTGAGATCACCGACCTCGGTTCGGCTTGTACGGAGACGACCATTGAAGAGGGCCTGATTCACTACTCCACGGATCAAGGAGACACCTGGGCCAACCGTCCGCTCGCACTGAGTGCCTCGAGCGAGGATACGGCAGAGCTTGTGGGTCAGCTGCCGAGCTTCGCACCGGGCAGCATTGTGCACTACTACATTGAGGGCATCGACACCGATGGGAACCAAACGCTGACCCCTACAGGTGGATCCATCAACCCGCACAGCTTCTACGTGGGTGAACTGGTTGAACTCTACTGTGAGAACTTCGAGGACGCTGATGGCGGTGGATACACCCACGAACTGGTTGCTGGGTCCAATGATGAGGGAGCAGACGACTGGCAGTGGGGCACCCCCGCGGGACTCGCAGGCGACCCCTCTCGGGCCTACTCCGGACAGAAAGTCTGGGCCAACGACCTGGGCTGGGACAACTACAACGGCGAATACCAGAACGAGAAGCACAACCGGCTGATTTCGATTCCCATTGATGTCGCCGAAGCCGACGGCAGGGACCTGGTTCTGCAGTTCCGCCGCTGGCTCAATGTTGAGGACGGCTACTACGACGAGGCCCGAGTCCACGTGGATGGCGATGCGGTGTGGACCAACCACAGCACCAACAGCGACATTGGAGACGAGCACCATCAGGATGATGTTTGGGCCCTGCACACCAACCTCGTGCGCGATGAAAATGACGACGGCGAAATCACCATCACTTGGGAGCTTGAATCCGACCAGGGGCTCTCGATGGGAGGTTGGAACGTTGACGATGTTTGCGTCTACCTCGTGCCAAGCAGCCCCGAGCCCGAGCCCGAGCCCGAGCCCGAGCCCGAGCCCGAGCCTGGCCCTGGCAACGACACCGGACTGGTGGGTGAGGGCGGTGAGTGGGAGCTCGGCGTCTCTGGCGGTGGATGCGGCTGTGCGACTCCTGCCCAGGCACCCTCAGGTGGATTGGCGGCACTCGTAATCGGTCTCGCTGTCGCCATCCGACGACGCCGGCAGTGAAGCTGTTGCTCCTGTTGGGCACCTTCTGGGGGGCCCTTCCAATACCGGACTACGAAGAGGCGCTGCTCGCGGAGGCGGAGCAAGAGATCGATCTGCTCATTTCTCGCGGCCTCCTTGAGGAAGCCGACCGCTACCTGGCGCAGTTCCGAGAGCATGTGTCGGACGATGCGCGCCTCATGTACTCCCACGGATTGACCAAACGTCTCATTGGGGAGCTCGAGCCTTCACAGCTGCTCTTGGAACAGGCCCTGGGTCGTGACCCTACCCTCGCGGAGGCCTGGTACGACCTCGGAGAGGTCCACCTCAATCTTGGCCGCCCCGTGGAGGCAGAAAGCGCCTTCCAGAAGGCCGCACAACTCTCTAAGCATCACCCAAATGGATGGGCTGCGCCGTTTCGACTTGCAGAACTCGCGGGAGCGCGGGGAAATACGGCAGCTTTCGAGGGCTGGCTCGAAGAAGCCATGCAGCGTGGATTTTTGTTTCAGCAGATCGTCTGGGGCTCCGAGAAATGGACGAATTTTCTCTCCGATCCTGAACTCGGTGACATTATGAAGCGTCTGATTACCGTACATGAAAGCGAGAGCATCCTCGATTCTTGGCCACAACCGTGAGGAGCCCCGCTCAGCCTTTAGGATGAATCCAGCTTGAAGACGACTGCGACACTCTCTGCCTTCCTCTTGATGAGCACCACTGCTCACGGGGCTCCACCCAACAAACGCGTAGAGCCTCCTCCAGGAATTGGGGTCGGAATCGTACTCGGTGTTCCAACAGGCGTTTCTCTGGGCTACCGAATCGCGAGCAAACGGCATTTCAGCTCAGCTCTCGCCTGGTCTGCTCCAGACAAAAGCTTCCACCTTCATGTGGACTACCTCTTCGAGGTGACTCAAGTCGTCGACCCCAACGCACCGATGTATCAGTTCCCGCTTTATGCCGGATTGGGCATGCGTATCCAGGCCGATCAGGGCCGAGATGGGGACAACGAATCCCTCATGGGGATCCGCGCACCGGTGGGACTCACCTTCCTTCCCCAGGTCATTCCGTTTGAGGTCTTTGCGGAGATCGTGCCGGTGATGCTGCTCTATCCCTCAACAGACATCACATTCGACGGAGCGATCGGGGCTCGGTACTACTTTTAGCCGACCAAAACGCAGAAGACCCGCCTGCATTGCGACGCAGACGGGTCTTCGAGAAATGCGGAAGAAGCGGCCCCTACATGGGGCCAGCAGCCTCGTCCTCTTCGACCTCTTCTGCCACCATTGCCGCGGTGGTCAGCAGAAGGCCGGAAACACTCGCAGCATGCTGCAGAGCCGATCGGGTAACCTTTGTGGGATCGATGACACCGGCCTTCACCAAGTCCTCGTACTCACCGGTTCGGGCGTTGTATCCAAAGCTTCCCTCGCCTTCACGCACCCGCTGCGCCACGATGGAGGGCTCTCCACCAGCGTTGGTGACGATCTGACGGATCGGCTCCTCGAGAGCGGCTCGGACGATTTTGGCTCCAAAGAGCTCCTCGTCTCCCAGCCCCTCGAGGGTGTCCAGGGACTTGCCTGCGCGGAGGAGAGCCACACCACCGCCAGGAAGTACACCTTCCTCAACAGCAGCCTTGGTCGCGTGGAGCGCGTCCTCCACGCGTGCTTTTTTCTCCTTCATCTCGATCTCGGTGGCCGCTCCCACCTTGATGACGGCCACACCACCGTGGAGCTTTGCACGTCGCTCCTGGAGCTTCTCGCGATCGTAATCCGAGGTAGAGGCCTCGATTTGTGCAGAAATCTGGGAAATTCGAGCCTTGATGTTCTCAGCCGTGCCTGCGCCATCAACGATGGTGGTGCTGTCCTTGGTGATCACAACCCGCTTGGCCTCGCCAAGTTGGGCGATCTCCAAGTTCTCGAGCTTCATGCCCAGCTCCTCAGCCACCAAGGTGCCGTTGGTCAGCACAGCGATGTCCTCGAGCATTTGCTTGCGTCGATCACCAAACCCCGGGGCCTTCACAGCAGCCACCTTGATGGTCTGACGAAGACGGTTCACCACAAGCGTGGCAAGAGCCTCGCCCTCGATGTCCTCGGCGATGATGAGGATGGGGCGCTGGGTAGACAACACCTTCTCCAGCATCGGAACCATGTCGCGCATGGAGGAGAGCTTCTTCTCGTGCAGCAGAATGAACGGGTTCTCCAAGGTGCAGGTCATCCGCTCTGCATCCGTCACGAAATACGGCGAGAGGTAGCCCCGATCGAACTGCATGCCGTCGACCGTCTCAAGCTCGGTGGTGAGTCCTTTGTTTTCTTCAACCGTGATGACCCCATCGCGACCCACTTTGGCCATGGCATCCGCAATGATCTCACCAATGTCCGTGTCGCCGTTGGCGGAAACGGTTCCCACTTGCGCGATTTCGGTCGAGTCTGAGATCGGTCGAGAGAGATCGTGGAGACCATTGACCACCGACTTCACGGCTTTGTCGATTCCACGTTTCAACTCCATCGGGTTGTGGCCTGCAGCCACAAGCTTGGAACCGTTTCGGAAGATGGCCTGCGCCAAAACCGTCGCTGTGGTGGTTCCATCACCGGCGACATCCGAGGTCTTCGATGCGACCTCCTTGACCATTTGTGCGCCCATGTTGGTGAACTTGTCTTCAAGCTCAATTTCCTTGGCGACAGTCACACCGTCCTTGGTCACCACAGGGGCACCCCAGGATTTCTCAATCACCACGTTTCGCCCTTTCGGGCCCAGGGTCACCTTCACAGCGTTGGCGAGGGTGTCGAGACCCTCAAGAAGCTCTTTACGAGCAGCATCATCGAAAACGATTTGCTTGGAAGCCATTGTATTTCTCTCTCAATTTGGGGGTGTATGCGTTTAAATCAGCGGGATTCAGTCAATGACGCCAAGAATGTCGTCTTCGCGGAGAATGAGACGCTCCTCGCCATCAACCTTGATTTCAGTTCCAGAATATTTTCCGAAGACGATTCGGTCGCCCTCTTTGACCTGGAGGGGGAGAACATTGCCATCATCCTTGATTCGACCTGCACCGACTGCGATTACGGTGCCCTCTACTGGCTTTTCTTTGGCGCTCTCGGGAAGAAAGAGCAGGCCGCTCTCTGTTTTTGCAGGCTCATCGCTGCGCTTGACGAGAACTCGGTCATGGAGTGGACGAACGGTCATTTTTAAGGTCTCCTAAATATCGAGAGTGAAAATTCGATGATTAGAGAAGGATGAATGGAAGCTTTGCCAGGACGACAAAGAGATTGGACTGCCTACGGCGGAGGTCCTTTCCACCGTCTTGGTTCGAGAGCTTAGACACCGCTTTTTTCCCGTCAAGGGGAGACCGATCATTTCTGTCGAAAGGAACGCCAAAGCACCCAACACGAACGCCCGAGGCTTAACCGAGAGGAGATTCTCATGACTGCAAATCTCGCCAGAAAAAATCTCTACGACTACTTTTCGAGTCAAGTCACCGAGGTCAATGAGCGACGCAAGCTGGAACTCTCCATGGATCTGATGCGCTACCTCAGTGCCCTGCTCGTGGAACTGTCCAAAACCGAGAGGGCGTTTTCAGCGGCCCACCCCGACACCCTCACGGAGTGGCATTTTCTCGCAGGCTCTTCCCGACCCGACAAAGCCGTTCACCTGTACAAAACCCTTGGAGACCATGCACTTTATGTCGCGGGCTTTTTCTCCGAGAGTCTGGAACGGAGACCTGTCGGCGTCGAGTACTACGCCGACATGGGCGGATCCGCCTACCATCGTGCAGCAAGCCTCTCCACACTTTCCGGTCACTATCTTGCCCTCTCTCAGATCTTTCATGAACTCTCCGAGAGGTTTCGAGCCTGCATTGGGATCCTCACCGAGGTTTCCGAGTCCGCCACCCAAGATCGGCCACAGGACCTCATCCGACTCTACGAGCGCTGGTTGACAACACAGGACGAGTGGACAAAGGAGCGACTCGTTGCCCTTGGCTTGATCCCGAAGAACCCCATTTCTGTCCACTAGAAATGCTTGACGCTTCGCCTTAAGGGGCATAAATGCAGCCGCTGACCAACGGGAGGTCATCATGGCTCGCATTACCGTAGAAGACTGCCTTGAGCAGGTTCCCAATCGCTTCACCCTCATTCTCCTTGCCGCTGAGCGGTCCAAGCAGATCCTTCAGGGCAGCCAAGTGCTGATCGAAGACAACCGGACCAACAAGGAAATCGTGACTGCTCTTCGTGAGGTTGCTGCCGGCGTGGTCGCACCCGACCTGAGCTTGATGTACAATGACGAGGAGCTCATCCGACTCTCCAATGAGCGAGCTGGCTTTGGCGCTGGTCCCTCCACCGAGCCGGAAGCTCTGCCCCTCGAGGCCGATGCTGAGCTTCCACCTGAGGTGGACGAGGCCCTGCCTCCTGAGGCCGATGCTGAGCTTCCCCCTGAAGCGTAGACACCCCCAACTTTCGAGGTAGACATGTCCGAGAAGACCAACACCGCAGATTTGGATATCCGCCTGATCGCTCGCGAAAGACTGCAAGGTGTTTTCGATGAAGAGCTTCACGCCAAAAACCTCGCGGCCCTGCCCGACGACGCAGAAGAGGCTGAAGAGACCGAGACCCGTTTCGGTCCTGCACTCGAGGAGATCGAGCTGCCCACTGAGCAGCCGAGCGCCTGAGGCGGCATGAAGATCCCGCGGACGCCCACGGGGACCCAACTCACCTGCAAAGGCTGGGTGCAAGAAGCGGCCTACCGCATGCTTCTCAACAACCTCGATCCGGATGTGGCTGAAGCCCCCGAGGACCTGGTGGTCTACGGAGGAACAGGAAAAGCGGCACGCAGCCCCGAGGCCCTCCATCAGATTCTGGCGTCGCTCCGCGATTTGGAGGATGACGAGAGCCTGCTCGTTCAGTCCGGTAAACCGGTGGGCATCTTCAAGACCCACCCTGACGCACCCCGCGTACTCATCGCCAACAGCAACTTGGTTGGGCGTTGGGCGACCTGGGACCACTTTCTCGAGCTCGAGAAGAAAGGGTTGATGATGTACGGACAGATGACCGCCGGGTCCTGGATCTACATCGGGACCCAAGGAATTCTTCAGGGAACCTACGAGACCTTTGCCGCAGCGGGAAAGCAACACTTCAACAGCGACCTCCGTGGACGCTTGGTTCTGTCCGCTGGAATCGGAGGCATGGGGGGCGCTCAACCCTTGGCAGCCGTTATGGCTGGCGGGGTGTTCCTCGGCTTTGACGTCGACCGCGATCGCATTCAGAAGCGTGTGGATACGGGCTACGTGGACGTCATTGCCGACGATCTCGACCACGCACTGGCCTTGTGTGAACAATGGGTCGCGACAGAGCAAGCCAAATCCGTCTGTGTGATTGGCAATGCTGCTGAAGGCTTCGCTGAGCTCGTGCGTCGGGGCGTCACTCCAGATCTTGTGACGGACCAGACCTCTGCTCACGATCCCCTCGGAGGCTACGTGCCCCATGGGATGAGTCTTGCTGAGGCCTGCCAGCTTCGGCGTACCAACCCCAAAGAATACGTTCGCCGCTCGCACGCCACCATGGCGATGCATGTCCAAGCGATGCTGGATTTCAAAGCAGCAGGCTCCCATGTCTTTGACTACGGAAACAACCTCCGAGCGGGTGCCGTTGAGGGCGGGCTGGAGAACGCCTTCGACTTCCCTGGCTTTGTGCCGGCTTACATCCGGCCCCTGTTCTGCGAGGGGAAAGGGCCCTTCCGATGGGTGGCCTTGTCCGGTGACCCTGAGGACATCTACACCACCGATCGGGCCCTCTTGGAACTGTTCCCAGAGGATGAAACGCTCTCACGCTGGCTCAAGCTTGCACGAGAGCGAGTCCACTTCCAAGGGCTTCCCTCTCGCATCTGTTGGCTGGGCTACGGGGCGCGACACAAGGCCGGACTGCTCTTCAATGAACTTGTTCGGAGTGGACGAGTCAAGGCGCCTATTGTCATCGGCCGAGACCACCTGGACTGCGGGTCCGTCGCTTCCCCCAACCGAGAAACTGAGGCCATGCTTGATGGCTCGGACGCTGTCGGCGATTGGCCGATTCTCAATGCGATGATCAACGCAGTAAACGGGGCGAGTTGGGTCAGCTTTCACCATGGCGGCGGCGTCGGCATGGGCTATTCCCTCCACGCCGGCCAGGTCATTGTGGCTGACGGTACCGAAGAAGCCGATCGGCGGTTGGAGCGTGTGCTTCTCGCGGATCCCGGGATGGGCGTGATTCGTCATGTGGACGCTGGCTATGAGGAAGCTGTCGCTGTGGCGAAAGAGAGGGGGGTCAAGATCCCCGGTGTGACGACTTAGCGGTCCTCGATAATTTCGAGCACGTACCGCATCTTCTTCTTCCCACCGAGCGCGTGGACGATGCGGCGAATGGCGTCCGCATGGATGCCTTTGCGGCCAATTACCTTCCCCACGTCCTCTCGTGCCACTTCCAGCTCGAGAACACACGAATGTTGGCCCACCACCTCTCTGCAGACCACCTTCTCAGGTTGGTCAACCAAGGCGCGGACGATCTCTTCCACCAATTCACGGGCTTCCAGGACGCGGACCTGCTCTTCCACAACGAACTCCTACTTCCAAAACAGCTACTGCTCGTGCCAGCACAAACCGGGGTTTGAACCCCGACTACCACATAGGATCCGAAATTGACCCCGTGACGTCAAGTGGCAAGGCCATGACAGACCGCGAAAGCTGTCGACATCCTTTGACGAATGCTCCGGACGCAGCGCCGTACATTGTTGACATAGAGGGGCCCGCACTCCCTCACCAACCCAGAGGTCGCCATGTCACTCACCGCTTCCCAGAACGTCAAAACCGCTGCACAGTACGCTGATTCTGAGATCAAGGAACTGTCCCGGACCCACATGCAGTGGGCTGTCGAACTCGTGGTTGAAAAATACCGAGGCCGGCTCTACTACCACGCACTCTGCATTGTGAAGGACCCGCAAGAAGCCTACGACGCCGTTCAAGAGGTCTTCATCAAGGCGTTGCGCGAAAAGCGCTTTTTCGACGAAACCTTCCAGATGAAGGCCTGGCTCTTCCGCGTCACCAGCAACCTCTGCTACAACATCGTCCGCGACAAGAGGCGGAGGAGGCAGCTTCTTAATCTGCGAGAGGAGGAGGCCCGACCCACTGAGTCCTCCATGACCTCGTCCAAGTCTGTCCAGCTCCAGCAGGACCATGATTCCATGATGGCTGCCATGGACAAACTCTCGGAAAACCATCGCGAGATTCTGCTGCTGCGGTATTATGATGATCTCTCCTACAACGAGATTGCTTCAGTACTGCGGGTCAAACTCGGGACCGTCATGTCCCGACTCTCGCGAGCCCGAACTCGGTTAGCCCAAGTTCTTGGCCCCTCACACCCCATGGTGCTGGAGTTCATCACATGAGGAACCATGAACTGCAGGCGCGTCCAGAAGCGTCTCCTTGCCTACACTGAGGCCGAACTCGACGAAACCACCCTGCTCAAGGTTGAAGCTCACTTAGGCGCCTGCGACCACTGTCGTACGGCGCTTTTGCATTTGGAAGCCACGCGACCGGGCCCACCCACCCCTCCGAATCATCCTCCCGAGTTCTGGGCGCCGATGCACGAAGCCATTCTTCGAGAGTTAGACGGTCGCTCTTCCCAACATTCCCCTACCCGACAACGGCCTTGGACCTTGGCGTATGCGACCTTGATGGCCGCGGCCGTGGTGTGGACGTTGGTTTCTCTTGGCTCCCAAAGCTCGGACGCCTCCTCGATAACGGCGGCTCCCTCGACTTCGGCGATTCTCATTCCCTGACCTCATGCTCCCGAGAATTCAGAAGTACCTCGACGATCAGAGCACCGGCTGCCTGGAGGGTACGGATGCACTCGGTATTCCTCTTCAGGTCTACTTCATGGACGGCAATCTCGTCGCCGCCCATGCAGGCGACGATGCTCATTTTCTGCTCCGGACCCTCCTGCAACGAAACTGGCTCCGTGTTGAGGAAGCTCAGAAAATTCGAGAGGAGATATCGGACTCGGACTCCATTTACTCGGCCATCATGGAGGTCAACAATGAGCCGCAGGTGCGCGAGGTCTTCTACGAGCGATTTCGGGAGAACCTTTGCCGCCTGTTGGACTCCAAGTCGGCCCTTTCATTTTCCCTTACAGACACCTTCCTGATTCCAAACGTTCAGCTTTCTCACGATTCCCGTGCTCTCCTGGAAGCCTGCTATGCGACGGTTGAACGAACCGAGGACCTCCGAAGTTCTCGCACATCTGAGGTCTATCAAAAGGGTTCGCGGCCGGCACTCTCAGGGGCAGAACGTCGACTCCTTCATCTGTTTGACGAGTCTCTTCCACTGCTCGAGGCGGTACGACGAAGCCCCTACGAGTCCTTCCAAACATGGGACCTTCTGGTCGATCTGGTCGATCGCGGTGCTCTCGTGAGCCTCCAAGCCCCCCCGCCTCAATCTCCTGCTCCAAGGGAGACGACTCCACCGCTCTCCCAGAACTCCGCACCGAGGCTTTCCAGAGTCGACGCCGAGCAAAAAATTCGGGCGGCGAGTCGCGTGACTCAGGCCTTCTTCAAAGCCAGTGATGCGCTGTCCGGACCGGGAGCGGGTAGAGCCCAACTCCGACTGCTTTTAGACGGTGGCCCCTCCCAATTTCGATCCTTGTTCACGGGCCTGCCCATTGAGCAAGACGGAGCCCTGCACTCCGAGGAGCTTGTCCTTCGCCTGAGGACCCGAGTAGGACCTGAGCGAAGAGGGCTGCTCAACAACGGATTGAGGGACCTCATTCAACGCACACTTTCGCTTGCAGATGAGGGTCTGGATGAGAACTCCATGAACCACCTGTTGGAAGAAATCTCCGGCCATGACGCTGAGATGGGATGGTGATGGGTGGTCGGACTTGCGCTCCTCACCCTTCTCCAGGTCGATGCGGCCGAAAATGAGAGTCTGGTCTTGCCTGAGGATGTCTCGGAGCGTGTTCGCGAATTGCGCTCCCGACCCCTCGGAGAGCGGATCAAAGCGCACAGCGATCCTTGGCTGGGCTCCACTTACACCAACGGTCCACTGGGAGAGGCCGGAGGCGTCGATACCGATCCCATGCTCCGATTCGACACCTTCGATTGCCTGACCTTTGTGGAAGAGGTCTTGACCTTGGCACTTGCCCCCGATCCCGTGGCCACTCAGGAGATTCGCCTGGCTCTCCGATACAGCCATCCGGGCACACCCACCTATGAAAACCGTCGTCACTTCATGCTGGCACAGTGGATTCCTCAGCTGATCGATGAAGGGTGGATGAAGGACATCACGCCCCAATTTCCCGGTGCTGTTCGTCTGCAACGCGAGGTTCGGCAGAGTACCTGGTCGAACTGGTCGAAGCGTGGAGAGTTCAACCTTCCTGATGAACTGCTGCCCACAGGAGTACAGCAGTTCTGGTACCTCCCCATCGAAGACGCCCTTCGGTCCGTCGATTCCATTCCCGAGGGTTCCGTGGTGTTCACCCTGCGCCAGCCCCTTCCCCATGGGCCCATCGCCATCACTCACGTCAGCATCACCATTCCGGGTGACGTTCCCACCCTTCGTCATGCCAGCAAAATGGGGAGCGGCCTCCTGCGCGACCACACTCTGACTTGGTATTTGGAGCACCTCAAGACCTACAGCAACTGGCCAGTTGCTGGCATCATCCTCCTCCAACCCGTCGATTTTGGACCGCGTCGGCGCGAATAAAGCGTAGAGTTTCCCCAAGTATTTCTGTATGTTGAAACCATGAGGGTCTTCGTTTTCGCGTTCTTGATGTCCTGTGGACTCGACAGCTTCAACTCGGAGGTCGGGGGGGACCCCAATTCCTCAGGCATCGATACGGGCCTCAGGGGCTTGGACAGTGGCAACGATGCCAACAATCGCCCAAAGGCCCATGCCGGTGTGGACCAGAGACTCTACACTGGAGAGACAGCCACCCTCGATGGCAGTGTGAGTTTTGACCCCGACGACGATGAACTCACGTTTCGCTGGCGTCTCGAGGAGGGTCCCCGTGGTTCCAGTTCAACCCTTTCGAATGAGAACTCGGAGCTTGCCTCGCTGTATCTCGACCTGCCCGGCGAGTACACCATCCAATTGGAAGTCAGTGATGGAGCATCAAGCGACACCGACAACGTGTCGGTGACGGCCGAATTGCCCAACACCCTTCCCATCGCCGATGCCGGTCCAGACCAGAGCGTTCCCATTGGAGCCAGTGTGGTGTTGGATGGCACGGGCTCGTCGGACCCGGAAGACGATGCCTTAAACTACACCTGGAGATTCAAGAGCAAGCCCAATGGGTCGGGCGCCTCCATCGCAGCAACCGGCCAGGGCCTCGCCGGCTTTGTTGCCGATCTCGAGGGAAACTACCTCGTCGAGCTGTTGGTCGATGACGGTGTGCTGGTCTCGAATCCCGACACGGTAAAAATAAGCGCCAATGACGGCAGCTCGGGAGGGAGCGGCTGCAGCTGTGGAGAGCGTGTCCGAGACGAGATGCGCAGCAATCCGTGGCTGTTTGGAATCGTGATTCTGCCTCAATCGTTCTTGGGATCCGTTCTGCTTGGGGTTTGGGCCACACGCCGAAGACGTCGGTCTGAAGACGAGGACAACCCGAACTAAGCTGAAAACAAGGCTTCCAGCCCTGTGTGTTCAGCGTTCTGCTCCGCCACCCAAGCCCTTACCCCAGGACCCACCAAACGGATGGCATCCCGCCCGTAGCTCTCGATCTGTCCTTCAAGCCACTTCTCCACCTCGCGCTTTTCCTCGAGGCGCTGAAGAAGTTCGGGAAACACTCTCTGAGCAAAGTCGACGCGGTGTTCTACCGAGAGGAGTCCTGACATTTCCTGGGTCCAGGCGGGCAGCTCAATACCCACACGACGCAGCATGTCCCGAACGAAATGCTTTGCAAGCCGACTGCAGGCTTCAGCCAGTTCCGGTGAGGGACTCGCCGAGTTTCCAACCATCTCGGCATACACTTTCGTTTTTGGCTCCGTGCCGGAGGGCCGTACGATGACTCGAGCCTGACCCTCCAAGCTGTAAGAGAGAACATCCCTTGACGAGCGATCCGTTCCGGACCGGATCGGTCCATGGATTCCTTCGGGGTCCTGATGGTCTCGACAAGACAGAACCTTTAGACCTCCAATGCTTGCTGGAGGATGCTCCCTCAGCGAGCGCTGAATGGCCTCGATCTGCTGCCGACCGGCAGCACCGCGCATCACGGTCGACACCAAGACATTCGCGACCTGTCCATGCGTCGACCAGATGTCCTCGAGGCAGTCCATGAGCGTTCGGTCAAGACCTTTTTCTTCACTGGCCATCTCCGCAAGCAGGAGAGCCCCACCCGCCGCATCTTTGTCTCGAACCCCTGCAGTGACCAGTACGCCGTGCGATTCCTCCACCCCCACTAAAAAGTCCGAAGCCCCTCCCTCGACCCCGGCGAAAGCCCCCTGCTCATCGAGTGCGCGAATGCCGTCACCGATGTACTTGAAGCCCACCAACAAGTGGTCCACCACGCGGACACCGCGTGCCTCTGCGAGCCGACTGACAAGGCTGCTCGTGACCTCTGTACGCATCACAATCGACCGAGCATGGCATCGAGGACTCCTCAGGGCTGCCTCGGTCACCAGAATGGCAATTTCATTGCCCGACAACGGGCGCCACCCGGCCGATGTCCGAACCACCACGCCCAAGCGATCGGCATCCGGATCGCATGACATGACAAGATCGGCTCCCTGGGCTTGCCCAAGCGCCAAGGCCCGGTCCATCGATTCGGGAACCTCGGGGTTGGGTGCACCAAACGGTACTGTTGGAAACGCTCCATCTGGCCTCACCTGCTCCGGTTCCACCGTCACATCGAAGCCGGCCGCCCGAAGCACATCGCCCACACTGGTGTCTGCAGTGCCATGCAGTGGGGTAAACACAATCTTGGCCGTTCGGGAACCGCCGGAACTCAGCGATAAATTGTGAGCCACATAGGCGTCGTGGAGCTCCTCAGGAAGGTCGCGCACCCGGCCGATTGCAAGGGCTTCTGACAAGGAAAGTCGGCGTATCGCCTCGACTTGCTCAACCTCCTCCACCAGGTGTTCGTCGTAGGGAGGGATTTCCTGTCCACCGTGGTGGTTGTAGACCTTCGCTCCATTGTCATCGGGTGGATTGTGAGAAGCCGACAGATTCAAACCGCCCTTGGCACCGAGCTCCCGAATGGCAAAGCTCAGCTCGGGGGTCGACACCCAAGTGTCGCGCTCCTGAGAGAGCAGGTAGACCTCCACCCCGTTCCCTGCGTAGACCTCAGCCGCCATCTCGGCGAAGTCTCGAGACGACAGTCCCCGAACAGAACAAGGCTGTGCACTGTCGTAGACGCCTCGAGCATCTCGAAATACGCGAACATCGTAGGCGATGACCACCGAAAGGGGCTCGTCTGGAAAACGCTTGGCGAGGTACTGACAATGGCCTTGAACGGAGGAGCAAACTGTCTGCGGATTGATGCGGTTGGGACCGATTCCAACTGCGCCTCGACGTCCTCCCGTTCCGAAGGGAATCACTTGGTAGAACGCGTCCACCAGATCGTCCAGACAGCCCTTGTCGAGGAGATAGCAAAGCTGGCCCAAATCTGCTGCCGTAACGGGGTCGCTCAACCAGGATGCGACTCCTTCAATCACCTTCTGCGCGTGCACCGCATGGCGCTCACTGACGGCCAAGGCTGCCTCAAGTTGATCAAGAAAGGCGGGAGGGTTCATTCTGACACTCGAAATTCTGCGACAGTACGTGCGCTGGTGGTTGCCAATTCTTTCAAGCTCTGCTGGGAGAGGCCTCCCCCCATCAAGAGCCCCTGGTAGCTTTCACTGGGCGTTTCGATGCTTAGAAGATTCCAGGTTGTGTTGGCCCATCCGATTGGAGGTCCGTCAGTGGGAATGATTCTGTCGTGTTCCCCTGCAGGCATGTAGATGTCCCGTCGATCGCCCGACGCTGAGCGCACCTGCACGCGAATCACAGTGGCCTGCTCATCCGCCTCGATGACAACGCGCTGTGTCTGCCGATCAAAGGAAACCACATCGGCCAAAGTCTGCCAATGAGACAGGTCCGCCACACCCTCTGCCACGTCGACGAGAGCCAGAGACTGCGCCCCGTCGGTCCCAAAGCCACCCACTTGAGCAATGGCCAAGACCTGACCTTGCTCGCCGTCGATTTCCTCCGGGCTGACCCGACTCATCATCATCGCTCCAGTCCCCTGCCCCATCCCCGTGAGAACGGGCCCTGCATCCCCAGGACCCGAGAGAGCGATCAGCAGAGCGTCTGTGGCGGTTGATATGCCTTCCGGAAGAACGGGCAGAAGCACCTCAATTCGGTCATCAAATGGAAGATTGGGCGTTAAATCCGCCGTGTGCACTGCTCCAGCCTCTGCCTCGATTCCAGCCACTTGGGTCCAGGTAAAGGCATCAAAATGCGGCACAAGAAACTGGAGTGCCTCCGCTACCCCGGAGAGCCCCTGAGCAAGCTCAGAGCGAGGCACTGGACCTCCAAAGGCCCAAGCCGATACCGGCCCTGGATGAGCCGTGCCCTGCCAGGACTCGCCGTAGTCACGGACAAACAGATTGCTTGGTGCCTCAATGGGGATTCCTTCAACACTCAAGCTCCGATTGGCGGCAAACAACTGCTCGAGGGGAAAAAAGAGGGCTCCCTGTTGAAAGCTTGAGGCCCCGAGTCCGATCGTGATCAGCCCAGCGCCCTTCTCATCCGGACCACTGAGCAGGGTCCCCGAGAGATCCACCGAGCCCTGTAAGACAGCCAGACCCGGATCATCCGCACCCCGAGCCCTCATGGGCAAGATCATCTCCTGCGTCGACACATCGAGAAACAAAGCAGAGGCATAGAGATGAGCATCAGCGGAGTACACCAAGATGTCTTGGGTTCCTTCCCCCTGTGTGTCAACGGACACCCGTCCCGCTGGGTCCGTGAAGTAGGTGTTCCCCTCCACAACGACCCGCATGTCCTCAAGAGGCACCCCAGCGGTGCTGTCAATCACCTGGATGGAAAGCATTCCGTCTGCGGAGACCAAGACCTCCGCCTGCGCCTGCCGATCCCCCCAGTCCGCTGTCACGGTCGCTTCGCCAACAGCGAGCGCCACGGCTGCACCGGCCTCGCTGATCTCCACAACGCCAGGATTCGAGCTGCTAAAGCGGGCTTCTACTGCTGCACTGTCCTGGTGCGCCTGAAATCCAAACTGGGCACCCGGAGCCACCTGGATCGCAGCCGGCGAAACCGCGAGTTCACCCGAAACAGGAGAAGACGTATCCCCACCCGTTTCCGTCCCCGTTTCCTCTCCCGTCTCTCGAAGTTCGGTGTCGACTCCACCGGTCTCGACAAGTGGCTCCTCCTTTCCACAGCCCACCGCAAGCCCCGCTGCTCCCAACCAGAGGATTCCTCTCATGGAACGTAAAACTCCACGCCGTACGGGGTAAGGGCGTCGCCACGGGTGTCGGTGCATGGGCTCTGTGTATCGGTAGCCATTGCGACGTACCAAAAGCCCGACAAAAAGGCCTCTTGATGCTCCAATGCGACGGTCATCGCGTCCTCTGAGAACACCACCGAAAAATCCACAGCAAAGGCTTTCTCACCGCTTTCGTCCGTGGCCACCAGAACAAACTGACTCTCATTGCAGGCCTCAAGGTCGGCCGGCTGGCTCAACACAAACTCAGGGTTGGCCTTGTCAGCCACATTGGTGGACCCCTGCTCGGGGGTACTGGAGACCACGTAAAACCCCTCTCTTCCGCCTGTGTCTGTCGCAGCATCGCTGCCACATCCGACAGCCAGCAAACTCAGTAGGCAAAGCGTACGGCAACTGTCCATTGTTCGTCTCCGGTAAGAAACGCCCCTCCGGGCGCCTCGCAAGGAAGGCACACCACCTCATCGCAGTAGTCGAGCTCTGTCAAGAGGTAGTCGTTGTCCATGATAGCCGCCTTTCTTGCTACAATTTCTCCGCTGGCATCGAGCACCTCGAGGGTCGTCTCAAAAACGCCCTGCTTGCGGAGACCAAAAAGCACATACGAGGGCTCTACATCACGAGCCCCATACGTCTGGGCCAGCTGCCCCGCGACGCAGAGACGCACCTGTGCGGCACTCTCAGGCTGACGATCGACGATGTCCACCTGGAAGTCGGCTTCCTCGTACTCGATCCCTGTGCAACCCGCTCCAGCAGCCAGAATCGAGACCCAGAGGCCTACTCCGGTTCCCAGTCGTGTTTCCACAAGCGCCAATTGTCCGAGTCCGGCGTCATCCGAAACCAAGCGGTTCCATAGCTCGGAACGAGCCAGTATTCCCCAGCCACAAGAGCCCCCGAAGAGTCGTCACCGTCGCCGTCGTCGAGGACCATCTTCAGACAATCCTCCCAGTCCGGCACATAGTGGTTCGGGCAAGGCTCGGAGTACATCAGCGTGCTCGTGAAGGTGTAACCGCCGGTCTCGGTGACCACGCTTGCATTGGGGGCCATCTCGTCATCCGCGAAGAGAATCGGAGGGTCAAAGGTGACCTCCTCTCCGCTGCCTTGGTAGTCGATGTAGCCGTGGATCTGAACCCCGCTGATGGAATCCGAGGACCAGTCGACGGATCGAACGATGTCTCCTGTCTCCTCGTTGTAGTACTCCAGGGTGTAGACCGCCGTGTTTCCCTTCATCGTCGGGGTCGCGATCTTCTCGACCCGCATGGGGTTTTCAACATCGTCCGCATCGTTGAGGTACTGCCATTCGCGGTCCCCATCGAGCGGAAACTGCTTGTGCATGCGATAGCCGGTGTAGGTGTAGCTCGAGCCGCCACAAGAGGGCAGCAGAAGACTCACCGCTGCTAAGGAGAGTACGGATTTGATCACGGTCATCCTCCAGATAGATCGAAAACCAATCGCAATACAGGTACACTGCGCTGGAGTCAACGGCAAGAGCCCACTACAGAAGCTAGCAAGCACTTTGCGAGAGGAGCCCCCCTCATGACCCCGATTCGAGCGGTCTGCTTTGACCTCGACGGAACCCTCTACGACCTCAAAAAGCAGCAAAGGAAGCTCTGGAAATCCATTCTGCGTCACCCCATCGTACTGCATCATTGGCAACGAGAGACAGCTGCAATGCGCGGTGTTCGGTCGGACTCCATCCACCAAGACATCGCCCAAGCCGTTGCCA
The DNA here is from genome assembly GCA_036021505.1 of Myxococcota bacterium. Classification (GTDB taxonomy): domain Bacteria; phylum Myxococcota_A; class UBA796; order UBA796; family CAJQPC01; genus JAYXVV01. The sequence goes on from JAYXVV010000010.1 coordinate 38,432, forward strand.
AAAAAACTGGGCGCACAACAAAAAAAACAGCGGCAATCATCCAGCAAGCCATTTTTGTCGACTACCCCTCTACGTTTCGCCCAACCGATCTTACGCCGGGGCTCACCGGCATTTTCCGGGAGCTGGACCGTCGAAAGATTCCCCGTGCGGTGGTCTCCGACCATCCGACGGACGACAAACTCCGAGGACTCAACCTGCTGGAGGGCTGGCTTACCCGAATCGACTGTTCACATTTGGGAGCGCTCAAGCCCCTGCCCGATGGACTTCAAGCCGTTGCCCATCTGCTGCAGTGCTCCACAGAAAACCTTTTGCTCATCGGTGACCGAGAGGACACCGATGGGGAGATGGCTGTGGCGGCCGGCGCACAGAGTCTGATTCGAGGAAGGGACTGGACGACTGGGGACGAGCTGGCGGAACACCTCTACAAAATCCTGGGAATCTCATGACGATTGAACCCCCTCTTTACCGCAACCTGCATGAGCTCCGGAGAAGGCTTGAAGCCCACCACGCCCGAGTCCATGAGACCCATGCCGAGCACTTCGCCTGTCAACGGGGGTGTTCGGGATGTTGTCAAACCGAGCGGACCGTGAACGATTTGGAATTTGAGGCGCTCCGCGTGGGATACGAGGCCTTGGACTCCCACACCAAGAGCCGCCTCGCTGCTGAACATTCTGGGACCTGTCCTTTGCTTCTCGATGATGCCTGCGCACTCTATGAGGAACGCCCATTGATCTGCCGCAGCCACGGCCTGCCTCTTGTGATGGATGGACAACTCGATGTGTGCCCCCTCAACTTTGAAAAACTTGGTCTTGCGACCCTGCCGGAAGGCGATCTTCTCTCCGTGGACACACTCACAGCCATCCTCACAGTGAGCAACATGCTGTTCTGTCAGGAAGCGAATGGATCCCCAGAAAGGCGACGTCCTGTGTCTGCCCTCTGGGAGAATCCAGCAAAATGAGCTAAGTCCCCTGCCTCACGAGTTCATTCGAATGATTTCGCCCACCGCAGAAGACTTCCAAGCCGACTACTCTGCCGCACGCAAGCCAAGCGTGCTGCCGGTCTTTCGTGAGGTCTTGGCCGATCTGGACACGCCTGTCTCTGCCTTCTTGAAGGTCTGCCCACCACCCACGTCTCCGATGCCTCATGCGTTCCTGCTGGAGTCCGTCGAGGGAGGCGAGCGATGGGCTCGCTACAGCGTCATCGGAATGGACCCGGCCTTCGTTGTTCGTGCCATTGGCAACACCTGTGAGCGCGTGGAGAACGGAGACGTGGTCCACACCGAGCAACGCGATGACCCTCTTGAGTATTTGGAGGAGCAACTCTCACGCCTCCAGTGGCTGGGAGACCCCTCACTCCCTCCTTTCGTGGGCGGAGGAATTGGCTGGATCGGCTGGGAGGCCGTCCGATGGTGGGAGAGCCTCCCCAGCCGGCACACGCCAGATAAGGACTACCCGCTGGTTTGGTCCGTTCCAAGAACCCTGCTCATTTTCGACAACCTGCGACACTGCATTCAGGTCGTCGCCCTGGTCTTCACAGAGGAGCATACCGACGGCGATGTTGCTTACAAATGGGCCAATCGCGTCATCGACGACACGATCCGTCGACTCCGAGGCCCTCTTCCGTCCCGCCCACCGGAGGAGGCCCGCCCCCACCATTCGGTTCAGTCCAATTTCAACAAGACTGATTTTCTGAGTGCTGTGGAAAACATTCAGGACTGGATTCTCGCAGGAGACTGCATCCAGGTTGTGCTGTCGCAGCGCTTTGAGCTCAACTACAGCGGGCAGGCTGTCGATCTCTACCGAGCACTCCGCGCTGTCAACCCTTCTCCCTACATGTTCTACCTCCGGTATCCCGAGCAGCAGGTCATTGGAGCCTCGCCCGAGGTCATGGTCCGTGTCAGCGACAATGAGGCCGTTGTCGCTCCCATCGCCGGCACGCGTCCACGAGGAGCCACGGCAGAAGAGGACCAAGCTCTGGCCACCGAATTGCTGGAGGACCCCAAGGAGGTTGCCGAGCACGTCATGCTTGTCGACCTCGCGCGCAACGACTTGGGCCGAATCGCCCAAAAGGGAACGGTCGAGGTTCGAGAGCTCATGGAGATTCAACGTTTCTCGCATGTCATGCACATCGTTTCCGAAGTTCGTGGAGAGCTCAGCGAGCGGTCCAGCGCCTACGACGCCATTCGAGCCACTCTGCCCGCAGGAACCCTCTCCGGGGCGCCCAAGATACGGGCCATGGAGATCATCGACGAGCTTGAGCCGTGCAGCCGATCCCTCTACGGAGGGGCAGTGGGCTGGATCAGCTTCCGCGGGGAAACGGATCTTGCAATTGCCATCCGAACCGCCTGGCGAAATCAAGGTCACTGGCAGCTTCAGGTCGGGGCCGGTATCGTCGCGGACTCCATCCCCGAAATGGAGTACCAGGAGACGCTCAACAAAGCTGCAGGACTCTTAGCAGCCATCGAAAAAGCGGGGAAAGGGCTATGAAGGTTCTCTGCATCGACAACTACGACTCGTTCACTTGGAACCTGGTTCAGTACCTTCAGATTCTCGGCGCCGATGTCGATGTCTACCGAAACGATGCGATCGATCTGGCCTCCATTGAAGGGATCAACCCGGACCGAATTCTCGTTTCTCCAGGGCCCTGTGATCCGAACAAGGCCGGCATCTCGCTCCAGGCGATCACGCATTTTGCGGGAAAGATCCCGATACTTGGGGTCTGCCTTGGCCATCAATCCATCGGTCAGGCTTTTGGAGGGAACGTCATCCGAGCCAAAATGCTTATGCACGGGAAGACCTCTCCGATTCATCACTCCTCCCAAGGTGTGTTTCACAACCTCCCCAATCCCTTCATCGCGACCCGGTACCATTCCCTCGCAGTCTGCCGGTCCACGCTTCCGGACTGCCTCGAGGTCACCGCATGGACTGAGGATGGAGAGATCATGGGCATGCGCCACACCTCGCTCCCTGTGGAGGGCGTTCAATTCCATCCTGAGAGCATCCTCACCGAGTGCGGCCTTCCCCTTCTCAAAAATTTCCTGGAGTTCGAGACATGATTGCGGATGCACTCAACCACCTGGCGTCGGGAGACGATCTCAGCGCGACTGAGATGGAAGCGATCATGGACAGCATGCTCAGCGGTTCGCTCCAGCCCGAACAGATCGCTGGGTTCCTCATGGCGCTCCGGTGCAAGGGAGAGACGGTCACTGAAATCACAGCGGCTGCTCAAGTGATGCGGCGTCACGCCCGAGGAATTCCCGTCTCCAAGGACATCTCGCTTCTGGATACCTGTGGCACCGGTGGAGACGGCTCCAACACCTTCAACATCTCTACCGCTGCCGCTCTCGTCGCGGCTGCGGGTGGGGCCCGGGTCGCCAAGCACGGCAATCGATCCGTCTCCTCCAAGTCGGGATCTGCGGACGTACTGGAAGCACTTGGGGTCTCCCTGAAGCCATCCCCGGAGCGCTTGGCTTCAATCTTGGAGGAGGTCGGCATCGCGTTTTTGTTCGCTCCCGAGCACCACGCGGCCACCCGTCATGCGGTGGGGCCTCGACGGGCCCTCGGCGTCCGAACCTTGTTCAACGTGTTGGGACCTCTCACCAATCCTGCAGGAGCCCAGCATCAAGTGATGGGGGTCTACTCCGAGACCCTCGTTGAACCCATCGGAGAAGCCCTTGCCTTGCTTGGCACACAGCACTCTTTGGTGGTCCACGGGGCAGGCGGACTGGATGAATTCTCCTTGGAGGGCCCCAATTTGGTTGCCCAAGTTCGGAACGGGAGGAGCGAAGTCTTCATCCTGCATCCTGAGGATGTGGGACTGAGTGCAGCGCCTGTGTCCGCACTTGTTGGCGGAGACGCCGAACGCAACGCGGACATTCTACGCGGTCTATTCAGCGGTGAGATCAGTCCCCGCAGTGATGCTGTAGCCTTCAATGCGGGGGCGGCTCTCTATGCCGCAAATCTTGCTGAATCGATCACCGATGGGGTCCGTCAAGCCAAGGACCTTCTCAAGAACGGAAGGGTGACCGAAACCCTCGAGTCCCTGGTGGAGGCCACTCACCGATGAGCTTTCTTCAGCAGGTTCGGCTCGAGAAGCTCAAAGAAGTCGAGGCCCTTCTCCAGCAGCCGCCCCGCTTGGTGGAACGCAGTGACATTCGAAGCCTCCGAAAAGCACTGTCCCCCCCGGGTGTTTCTGCCATTGCTGAGATCAAACGCCGCTCCCCGACTCGCGGAGACATCCGACCTGACTCGCAGCCCTCCGAAATCGCCACTCAGTATGAGTTGGCGGGGGCTGCAGCCATCTCGATGCTGACCGACTCGCCCCACTTCGGTGGGCGACTCGATGAACTCCAAGAGGTCCGCAGTGCCGTTCAGATCCCCGTCCTTCGGAAGGACTTTCTTGTCCACCCGATTCAGGTCGATGAGTCCTATGCAGCGGGTGCCGATGCCATACTGCTCATCGTTGCGATGCTGAGTGAAACCGAACTTGGAGAGCTGCTCCGACGCTCAGCGGAACTCGGTCTCGATGCGCTTGTCGAAGTTCACGATGCCGACGAGTTGGAGCGGGCAGTCGCGACGTCGGCACCGATTCTTGGAATCAACAACCGCAACCTCAAGACCCTCGACATCGATCTGGCTCAGGCCGAAGCGCTTCTTCCTCGATGCCCGAAAGATCGGATTCGGGTCGCAGAATCCGGCCTCTTCTCGAACGCTGATGTAGAGCGAATGGTGGCTGCTGGTGCCGATGCAATCTTGGTGGGCAGCTCACTCATGCTCTCGGAGCACCCCGGTCAAGCCTTGGAGGAGCTGCTGTGTGGGTAAAAATCTGCGGTGTAAGAAGCATCGAGGCAGCGCAGCAGGCTGAGGCAGCCGGAGCGGATGCGATTGGCTTGAATTTTCACCCTCCATCACCACGAGCGGTGACCGTGGAAAATGCCCGAGCCATTCAAGCCGCGATCTCCATACCCGCCTATTTGGTGGTTGTGGATCACCCTCTCTCGGAGCTTCGAGAGCTGCTCAGGCTCACCAAGGCCCACGGGGTGCAGTTTCATGGCGACACCTCGAGAGAAGAAGCCGAAAGTTTGGGGTGGCCCTATCTTCGCGCCTTTCGAGCCCACCCGAAAATTCTGGCGGAGCTCGAGAGCTGGGGCATGGATCCCGTGCTGCTGGATGCCTTCCACCCGGACCTTCACGGGGGAACTGGCAAGCGAGTCGACGTCCACTTGGCTCAAAAAGCCTGTCGGCTCAGGCCCATCATTCTCGCCGGCGGCTTGACTCCAGAGAACCTCACCGAAACACTGCAGGAAATTCCTGCATGGGGAGTGGATGTCGCTTCCGGTGTTGAGGGTCCTGACGGCAAACAAGATCTGGATCGAATTCGAGCATTTTGTGACGCTGCAAAGCGAGCCACAACACTGGATTCGAAATAGACCGGAGCACCGGAGATCCCATGCCTCTACCTGATTCCGCTGGACACTTTGGCCCCTTTGGGGGCCGCTACGTTGCAGAGACCCTGGTTCCCCCACTGCAAGAGTTGACTCAGGCCTGGGAGGAGGCCCGGAACGACGCCGAGTTCATGGAGCGCTTCCACACGCTTCTGGTGGACTACGTGGGTCGACCATCCGGGCTCTACCATGCCAAGAACCTGTCCAAGAAACTCGGAGCCGAAATCTGGCTGAAGCGCGAGGACCTCAATCACACCGGGGCCCACAAAATCAACAACTGCATCGGACAGATTCTGCTGGCACTCCGGATGGGAAAGACCCGAATCATCGCCGAGACGGGGGCTGGGCAACACGGCGTCGCTACCGCTACGGCCTGTGCCCTCTTCAACCTGCCATGCATCGTGTACATGGGAGAGGAAGACACACAACGCCAAGCACTGAACGTGGCTCGAATGAGAATGCTGGGGGCTGAAGTTCGTCCTGTTCTGTCGGGAACCGCCACACTCAAAGACGCCATGAATGAGGCCTTGAGGGACTGGGTCACCAACGTTGAAGACACCTTCTACTGCATCGGGTCCGTTGCTGGCCCCCACCCCTATCCTGAGATGGTTCGAGAGTTTCAATCCGTGATTGGCGAGGAGGCAAAAGCTCAGTTCATCGAACAGGAGATCGAACGGCCCGATGCTGTGGTGGCCTGTGTCGGTGGGGGCTCCAACGCCATGGGGATCTTTCACGCCTTCGTATCCGACCCCGAGGTCCAGCTCTTTGGCATTGAAGCCGCCGGACTCGGTCTCTCCACCCTGCAGCATGCCGCCTCCATCCATGGGGGTTCGGTCGGAGTCCTCCACGGAATGAAGTCCTACTTCCTCCAGGAAAACGGCGGTCAGGTCAAACCCGCACACTCCATCTCAGCGGGTCTGGATTATCCCGGCATTGGCCCGGAGCATGCCTGGCTCCACAAGAGTGGCCGAGCCACTTACCTTTCAGCCACCGATGCAGAGGCATTGGAGGCTGCTGTCGAGCTCTCTGTGGCAGAGGGAATCCTCCCCGCCCTCGAAACGGCTCACGCCTTTGCGGCGCTGCCCGCCGTGATCCAGCAACTCGGAGGACACCCCACCATTCTGATCTGCCTCTCGGGCAGGGGTGACAAGGACATGGAAACCTACGCTGGACAACTCCCGGAGACTCCATGAACGCCCTGGACCTTGTTTTCAAGAAAGACCGGCCGCTGCTTGTGACCTACCTCACCGCGGGCGATCCCACTCCTGAGGAGAGCCTTCCCCTCTTTGAGGCACTCATTGAAGGAGGCGCGGATGTATTGGAAATCGGTGTGCCATTCTCCGACCCTGGAGCAGACGGTCCGGCCATCCAACAGGCGTCTGAGCGTGCACTTGCTGCAGGCGCCACACTCAGCAGCGCGATTTCGATTGCTGCAGAACTTCCCAAGGACCACCCCAAGGTTCTCTTCGGCTACCTCAACCCGTTTTTGGCCTACGGCTACGAGAAGTTGGCCGAGGCGTGCAGTGCCGCTGGAATCCATGGTGTCCTCTGTGTGGACTGCCCTCCTGAGGAAGAACCCGAACTTCGGGAGGCCCTCCGGGCACGCAACATCCACCCCATCCTCTTGGCCTCCCCCACAACCCCGCTGAGCAGGATCCAGCTTCTCGCTACCGAGGGTGGCGGCTTCCTTTACTACGTCTCGATGAACGGAGTGACGGGCGGCGCCGTCTCTCAACAAGAGTCCCTCTCCGAGAGGCTGACCGCCGTACGGAATGCTGCTGACCTCCCGGTAGCTGTGGGCTTTGGCATTCGAACCCCTGAGGATGTGGCTCGGTTAGCACCCCACACAGAGGCCGTGGTGGTCGGTTCTGCCTTGGTTCGCCTTGTGGCAGCCCACAAGGCCGATGCAGCGGAGCCCCTGCGAGCGCTCACGGCTTCTCTCGTGGCCCCTCTGGCCTCCGCTTAGACCAACGCCAAGGAATCTGGACCGCAACCGCCAGAAAACCGGGCGGGCCGAGGGGGTGGAGTCGAAATGCCTCGATCCAATCCAAGTGGGCCGTGAGAACAAAGGAACGGGTCAGTCCGCACCCCGGACAGCGCATACCGAAGAAGGACTCAAAGGCGCAGGAACCCGGGAGCGCTCGTCCGAAGAAATAGACCTGTTCCGCATCGGTCGTGAGCAACACACTTGCAGCAACCACCAGACAGGCAAGGCCAAAGATGAGGCGGTCCCAAGCGCCGAGCTGTCTCAGAGAACCCCCGACTCCCGCGCCAACCGATCGAGAATTCCATTCACGAATCCTCGGGACTCGGAAGTGCCGTACTTCTTGGCCAACTCAATGGCTTCATTGATGGTGACATGCGCAGGCACATCCTCCATGAACAACAGCTCATAGGCCCCCATTCGCAAAATGTTCCGATCCACATGCGGCATCCGAGACATGCGCCAATTGGTCGAGCAGGACTCAATCTTTCGGTCGAGGACATTTTGTTCTCGCTCGACACCTGTCGCCAAGCTGGAGGCAAAGTCAATCTCGCTCGAGTCGGCTTGGCGCCCCCCCAAACTTCCGTCTTCATCCTCCAAGAGTCCCGACCAAAGGGCATTGAGGGCACGGCTGATCTCGGTCTCCGCCATGTCGGACTGAAACAGAGCCTGCAGGGCATATTCTCTCGCGCGTCGTCGACTAGCCATGCTTCACCTGTTGCTTTAGAGCGACCATTTCGAGGGCAGCGGCAGCAGCTTCAGAACCCTTGTTGCCGTGCAACGGTGCATCCGATTCATCACCCCCACCTGCTTTCGATTGAGCAGGAACCGCTAAACCCGAGGCGCGACTCAGCGCCTGATCCAAATCATCGCAGGTCAAAACCCCGAAAGCGACCGGCTTACCGCTGTCGAGCGCCACACGAGTGCAGCCATTGCTGACCTCCGTAGCAACAAAATCAAAGTGAGGTGTGCCGCCCCGAATGATGCAAGACAAGGCAATCACCGCATCCACGTCAGCAATCACCCACTGACAGGCCAGAGGCACCTCAAAGGCACCGGGAACCCGCAACACCGCAATGCGGTCGTCGCTCACCCCACTGGCCTTCAGAGTGTGGACGGCTCCTTCTACCAGTGCATCCGTCACCTTGGGGTTGAAGTGCGAGGCCACCACCGCAAAGCGCGCCTTCGAGGCATCCGATGGGTTTCCACGAAAGGTCTTCATCCTCGCGACTCCGGAAGGTCGAGCAAATGACCCAGTGCGCCTACTTTGGCACGGAGCAACCCCTCATTGGCCTCGGTGGCTTCAACCTCAATCGGAACACGCTCCACAATCTTCAAGCCATAGCCCTCAAGTCCAGCGATCTTTCGAGGGTTGTTCGTCAACAAGCGAAGGCGATTCAGCCCCAGGTGCAAAAGAATTTGAGCACCGGTTCCGAAATCACGGAGAGCATTCCCCTTTGGTGGAAGCCGAGGGGAGCTGTCTCCATCTTTCGGAGGAAGGAGATGGGCTCGAATCATCTCAAGCAGTGAGCTTGAAGAACGTCCGCCATAGAGATGCATGTACAGCACAACACCTCCCTCTCGGGAGATCTTTTCCAATGCTCCTCCCAGTTGAACCCAGGCGTCCGAGGACTCTGCACGAAACACATCTCCGACGGGATCGGAGGCTTGAACACGCACCAGAACGTCCCCCTGAAGGTCCCCTTTCCAAATGGCAAGGTGAAGGCCATCGTCCGTCATGGAACGGTACACTCGGCATTCGAAGTCTCCCAGTCCTGGCACTGGCAGGGTCGCATCCAACTCCGGAACAACGAGCCGCTCGTTGCGGAGTCGCCAGCGGATGATGTCCGCAATCGCTACGATGTGCAGCTCGTGTTCCTTCGCAAAGGTTTTCAGGTCTGGAAGGCGAGCCATGGTCCCATCGGGATTCATGATCTCACAAATGACCCCGGAGGGCCGAAGGCCTGCCATGCGGGCCAGATCCACGCTGCCCTCGGTCTGTCCCGTGCGCACCAAGACGCCGCCGTCACGTGCCCGAAGCGGGAAGATGTGCCCCGGTGTCACGATGTCATGGGCGCCGTAAGCGGGGTTCTCCGCCACCTGAATCGTGCGTGCACGGTCCGCCACAGAAATGCCTGTCGTCACTCCCTCACGGGCCTCAATGGAGACAGTGAAAGCCGTCTCATAGGGGCTCTTGTTGTTGGGAGCCATCATGTTCAGACCCAGCTCTGCAACCCGGTCCTCTGTCAGAGTCACGCAGATCAAACCACGGCCGTGTGTCGCCATAAAGTTGATCGCTTCAGGAGTCACCAGCTCGGAGGCCATGGTGAGGTCGCCCTCGTTTTCGCGATCCTCATCATCAACCAGAATGACCATTTTCCCCGCACGGATGTCCGCGATGGCCACCTCCACGCGCTCGTAGGGATCGGAACTCATGACTTCAAATCCCATCTCTATTCCCCTTCTTTCGATTCAGGCGCTTTGCCCAGGTTGTGCGAGGTGGTCCACAGGCGCTCTACATAGCGGGCCACAAGATCAACTTCCAGGTTTACCACTGTTCCATGCCTGTAGTTGCCCATGTGGGTGTGCTCTACCGTGTGGGGGATGAGATTGACCCGGAAACTTCCGGCATCCACCTCATTGACCGTCAACGACACCCCATCCACGCAGATGGATCCCTTGACGGCAATGAATTTTGCAAGATGACTCGGGGCTTCCAACCAGACCACCAGTGACTCCTCGAGGGTCTCGGTGTGCGCGACAAGACCAATGGCATCCACGTGTCCAGACACCATGTGGCCTCCCATCCGGTCCCCGACCCGCAGAGCGCGTTCGAGGTGGAGTTTTCCGCCCTCCTCAAGAGCACCCAACGTCGTGCAGTTGAGGGTTTCGATCCCCGCTGTCACCTGGAAAGCGTTCTCACGAAACGCCTCGGCAGTGAGGCACACACCGTCGCAGGCGATGGAGTCACCGAGCGACATCTCGCCGACAGGGAGCGCTGTCTCGACCCAAAAAGTAACGCCGTTGCCGCAGGGAGAGATGTCCCTGACGCAACCCACGTCTTCAACGAGTCCTGTGAACATGATTGACCTCGTAATCGAGCAGCAAGTCTTGTCCGACTTTCCGGCTGCCGATGAGTCTAAAGCTGAAGCCTTCGCCTAAGCCGAGTGGTTCCCCCCCAACAAAGCCTGGTCCTCCGACCAACACCTTAGGGGCGACAAAAAGAAGCAGGCGATCCGCATACCCTGCCTCGAGAAATGAACGATGAACTCGCCCCCCACCTTCCACCAGGAGGTTGTGCACCCCCCGGTTCACCAGGTCTTGCAGGACCTCTTTGAGCTGCAAACCGTCTCCATCGTGGCCCACCCGGACAACATCCGCATCGAGCTCGCGCTCGGGTGCAGATTCGGAACAGTAGATGACAGCCCGACGGCTGCCTTGGAGAACCTTTGCATCCGCGGGACAGCTGAGTCTGGAATCCAACAGGACCGGCAGCGCATCTCGGCCCCCGTCAATGCGCGTTGTGAGGGCGGGATCATCCGCATGAAGTGTACCGGATCCAACGAGTATCGCATCCATGCGATTGCGTTCTTGGTGCACCACATTTCGGGCCTCTTGGCCAGTAATCCACTGCGAGGCACCCTCGCTGTCAGCGATTCGTCCGTCTAAGGTCGAGGCCACCTTCAGCCAAACCCGGGGTCGTCCAGTGTGCATTGCCTTGAGGTAGCCAGCATTGAGTTCACGACACGCTCGTTCCTCCACACCAATGTCGACCTGAACGCCTGCCGAACGCAGAATTCCAATGCCCTTTCCAGCGACGACAGGATTGGGATCCACCATTCCCACGACCACCCTCGAGACGCCCGCTTGCAGAATCGCATCCGTACATGGAGGCGTTCGTCCATGATGACAGCAGGGTTCCAGATTCACGTACATGGTCGCCCCACCCGCGGACATCTCTACCTTTTTGAGAGCCGCTGGCTCCGCATGGTCCTCTCCGGCTTTGGCATGCCAGCCCTCGGCAAGCACCTCACCATCGCGAACCAAGACAGCACCCACCATGGGATTGGGCGCCGTGCGCCCTTCTGCGTTTCGGGCCAGCTCAATGCAGCGCCGCATCCAACGGGCATCTTCTTCCCGACTCATGTTTCCTCTCCAATCAGAGGTTTCAAGAGCTTCATGAAGTCTTCCAAGGAGGCGGTTTCCTGGTAGACCGATGCGAAACGCAAATAGGCAACATTGTCGAGATCCCGAAGCTCATCCAAGACCATCCGACCGACCGCTCGTGAGGCGATCTCACGCTCACCGAGCGCCTGCACCCGCTGAATCAAACGATCGACAGCCGCTTCAACCGCAACAACGGTGACAGGCCGCTTTCGGCATGCAAGGTCAAAGCCACTGCGGACTTTCTCCCGGCTGAACGGCACCCGCTGTCCGTCTTTCTTCACCACCTGTGGCATTCGAAACTCCACACGCTCGTGCGTGGTGAAGCGCCGTCCACACGCATCACACACACGCCTCCGTCGAATGGAATTGCCCGCATCTCGACTGTCGAGCACCCGGGTGCTTGTGTGCTTGCAGAAAGGACAATTCATACCGCCCCATAGACAGGATGGGCGGCACACCAATCGGCCACCTCGTTGTGAACCCGCTCCACGACGGCTTCATTCTCAATGTTGGACAGAACATCAGCGATCCAGTCGGCGACCTGAACGGCGTCCTCGGTGGTGGCCCCCCGCGTTGTCATCGCGGGCGTTCCGATTCGAACGCCGGATGTCACCATCGGAGAGCGAGTCTCCCCCGGAACTGTATTTTTGTTCGTCGTGATGCCCACCCGACCCAACGCAGCCTCAGCGTCCTTTCCAGAGAATGGAGACTCCCGAAAATCAAGCAGCATCAGGTGGTTTTCTGTGCCACCGCTGACCAAGGAGATTCCGCGCTCCATGAGGCGCTCAGCCAGCGCCTGGGCATTGTCGATGACCGCCTGTGAATACGCTCGAAAAGCCGGCTTGGCTGCCTCTCCAAAGGCGACGGCCTTTGCGGCAATCACGTGCATCAACGGACCGCCCTGCGTCCCTGGAAAGACTGAAGAATTGATCTTTTTCATGAATTCGCGCTGGGCCATGATGAGGCCGCCCCGAGGACCCCGGAGGGTCTTGTGGGTGGTCGTCGTCACGATGTGGCAGTGCGGAAACGGGTTGGGATGGTGACCGCTGGCAACCAGGCCGGCGATGTGGGCGATGTCCGCCATCACCAGTGCTCCCACCTCGTCGGCTATGGACCGAAACGCCTCAAAATCAATGATCCGCGGGTAAGCACTCGCTCCGCAGATGATCAGCTTAGGCCGATGGGCCAAAGCCTGGTCGCGCACGTGATCCATGTCCAGCCGGCCGTCTTCTCCCAAGGTGTAGGAGGCAAAATTGTAGAGCTTGCCCGAACTGTTGGCCGGTGCTCCGTGCGTCAAATGTCCTCCATTGGAGAGGTCCAACCCAAGCACCCGGTCTCCGGTGTGACCGTTCTCGGTGGGCTGGCCGCCGTTGAGCAGGGAAAGAAATGCCGCACTGTTCGCCTGCGCTCCCGAGTGAGGCTGGACGTTCACGCCGATGTCGCAGCCCTCTGGCATGAAGAGTGCTCGTGCTCTCTTTCGAGCGATGTTCTCCACCACGTCAACGTGTTCGCAGCCACCGTAATAGCGGCGGTTGGGCAAGCCCTCGGCGTACTTGTTCGTGAGCGAGGAACCGGTGGCTTCCAAGACCGCCTGAGACACGTAGTTCTCGGAGGCGATCAACTCAAGGTCCCCCTCCTGACGTTTGAGTTCCGCTTCAACCGCGGCGTAAACGGTTGGGTCAAGTTCCTGCAGCGCAGACATCGCTCTCTCCTTTAGAAGAGGCGTCGGACGAGTTCAACGCCCCTCAAGATCCATGATCTTACCGACACGACGAGCATGACGTCCGCCTTCAAACTCGGCCTTGAGGAAGGTATCGGCGATCTCCAGTGCGAGACCTGGTCCGACGACTCGCTGCCCAAGGCAAAGGACGTTGGCGTTGTTGTGCTCCCGTACAGCGTGGGCGCTGAAGGTATCCGAACAGACCGCTGCGCGCACCCCTCGGATCTTGTTTGCGGCCATGCACATGCCTTGTCCCGAGCCGCAAATCAAGAAACCAAGCTCGGAATCCCCCTTTGCAACAGAACGGGCAACTTTTGCTGCGTAGTCTGGATAGTCGATGGAGGTGGAGTCATGAGTGCCGTGATCCTCCACCTCATGTCCGAGCGAGCGGAGGTACTCCACAAGCTCTGCTTTGAGCTCCAAGCCTGCGTGATCTGAACCGATTGCCAAGTGCATTGCGCTACTCCTGAAAACGTCCAAAGACAATGGAGGCATTGGTTCCTCCGAAACCGAATGAGTTCGACATCGCCACCCGAACACGATGGGTTCGGGCCGCACCCGGCACCACATCGAGGTCACACTCTGGATCCTGATGCTCACAGGTGGCGGTGGGTGGAACCACCTGGGTCTGCAGAGACTTGGCCAGTGCGACGGCCTCCACCCCTCCCGCCGCACCCAGTAAGTGACCGGTCACGGACTTGGTGGAAGAGACCATCAACTTGTCGGCATGGACTCCAAAGGCCGCACGGATGGAGCGTGTCTCATTCACGTCATTGATGGGCGTCGAGGTGCCATGGGCGTTGAGGTAATCCACATCCTCGGGATTCAGCTTGGCAGAGCGCAGAGCCATCTGCATGCACCGCTCAGCCCCTTTTCCCCCTGGCGCCGTCAGATGGAATGCATCGCAAGTGCTTCCGTAGCCGATCATCTCAGCGTAGATTCGAGCCCCTCGAGCCTTCGCGTGCTCCAATTCCTCCAAAACCACGATTCCCGCCCCCTCACTCAGCACAAAACCATCGCGATGCACATCAAAGGGACGACTCGCCTGTGTTGGATTCTCATTGTGCCGCGACAAGGCCTTCATCACCATGAAGCCCGCGAGGCCCAACGGTGTGATGGGAGCCTCCGTTCCACCTGCAACCGCCACATCCGCATCGCCCAACAGGAGGCTCCTGTAGGCTTCACCAATGGCGTGCGTTGCCGACGCACAGGCTGTGGACAAGCAGTGGTTGGGCCCCTGGGCCCCAATCCGCATCGCAATCGTTCCGCCGGCCAGGTTGGTCAACAAACGAGGCACAAAAAAGGGCGACAGCCCCCGAGGCCCCTCGGCTGAGAGCGCCTCCTGACCCCGCAAGATTTCATCCAAGCCCCCGATTCCCGTGCCGACGAACACGCTCACCCGTTCTGGGCGCTCAAAATCACCACCGAGGCCCGCATCATGGAGTGCCATGTCGGCTGTCACGGCCGCAAACTGGGTGAAGCGGTCCATCCGCCGGGTCTCACGTCTGCCGAGGTGAGCAACCGCATCAAAGTCTTTCACTTCACCGGCGATTTGCACCGGCCAGTCCTGCGGATCGAAACGCGTAATGGGGCCAATGCCGGATCGGCCTTCAACCATCGCGTCCCAGGTCGCCTCAGCGTCGGCTCCACAGGGGGAGATCGCGCCAAGACCCGTAACGACAATCCGCCGGGTCATCGTACGACGTTAGCCTTTCTGGCTGCTCACGTAGTCGATCGCATCCTGAACCGTTGCGATCTTCTCGGCGTCTTCATCGGGAATTTCGAGGTCGAAGGCCTTCTCGATGGCCATGACCAACTCCACAATGTCCAATGAGTCGGCTCCGAGGTCGTCGATGAACGATGCGGAAGGATCGATCTCAGCCGCACTGATTCCGAGCGACTCCGCGACAATGGCCTTGAGGGCCTCTACGGTCTCTGAACTGGCCACATGAACCTCCTGTGACGTTGAACACTCAAGAAGTGCAGGCTGCGTTTAGCCTGCAGGCTCAATGATCTGCTTGCCTTTGTAGTGGCCACACTCTTCACACACTCGGTGACGAAGCTTGAGGGCACCGCAGTTCTCACAGACCTCAACATCCGCGTTGAAGGCGATTGCGTCGTGTGCACGGCGCATGCCGCGGCGGGATTTCGATGTGCGTTTCTTTGGGACAGCCATAGCCCCTCCAATCAGTTGTCGAACTTAAGTTCTTTTAGGATTGCAAATCTAGGATCTACTTTCTCTTCCGTATCTTCCGCGTCCTCCTCGGAGAGTACAGGATTGCACTCCCCTTCCTCGGGCGAGGCCCCCGCAACTTCGCAGTGAACCTGAAACGGGAGTTGAAGGGCCAGGTGCTCTCGCACCGCATCGGCGACTTCGAACGCGCTGCCGGTGTAGAAACCGACATCCAGGTCGTCATTGCTAAGTTCTCGGACTGCCTCGCTCGACTGGATTTCCGGTCGATATGCGAGATCAACGGGCCCTTCTATCTCAAGCAACAGAGATCCGCCACAGCGATCGCAAGAGCGCCGGCATTTAAGCCGGAGGTCTCCCGCTACAACGAGCGTCTCATGCTTCATCTGAAAGTCCAGTTCACCCTCGAGCGACAGCGCCTCCCCCTCGACAGCCTCTTCTGCAGCAGCTCGAGCCCAGGCACTGGACTCCCCCACCACAACAGCGGTGGGCTCTTCAGACAACTGTTCAAGGTACAGACGCACAACACTCTCCGGTCGCGGCCGCGCAATTAGCGCTGCTCTGTGGAGACGGCAACCATTCAGCGCAAGGAAACCAAGACTTCTGGGAGGAGTTCAACCTCATCAAAGGGGCGCTTGCTCCCAAGAGCCTGCTCGATCTGCTGGCCGCCAGAGGCCCAGAGTGCTGCTGGATCCTTTTCTTGCCAGCTTCCCAACGCTGCGGTGTCATCACTCACTCGAAGCTGCCCGTCTCCCCCCAACACGACGCGCAAGGGCTGCGCCTGAGGCTTTTTCCCCTCAAGCACGCTTCGGAGGGGTCCTGGAATCTCCAGTGACGTCGCATCCCAGACCTGGGAGGCCTCCGCTGCGAAGGCTTCCTCCCCTGCCGGAAGACCCAGAACGACCCGATCGGCTCCTGACTGAAGCGCCCAGCCCGAAATCGCCTCCAAGGAATCCAAGTTGGTTGGATGTGCAGGCACATTGACCAAGATACCGAGGCTGCGGCTTCGTTGACCTCGAGCGGTCGAAAATGCATACAGAGCGTTGGCAGCCGACTCCAGCGAGTTTCCAACCACAGCCTGCTGTGTAGGCTCATCGAGACCCGCAACGCGTACCGTCACCGCACCGAGCCCTCGATCCAGAAAGGCCACAGCCTCCTCATCCGATACCGGTCCTGCGGTCACCAAATGGGTAGGGCACTCCAAGCGGTGACAGAAGCGCACCAGGTCAAGAGCCCGCGCGATGGAGTCCCCTGATGACTTTACGCACACACGCACCGGGCCGAGCCACGTGATGCTCGAGACAAGCGTTTTTTTCCAATCTGCAGGCGTTGGAGCGCCTTCGCCGACCCGATCCAACTCCAGCACAACCCGTACCGGCGACGCGCCCCGCGCTCCCAGCGGAAGCCGGGCGCGCAAGCTCCTCCACTTGGCTCGGCTCTGGGCGACGAATTGCTCCAGCTCTTTCACGGGTGAGGTCTCCTTTCCGCGGATCAGATAGTCTAAACTCCAGAGTCAGGAGTAACACGACAAATGCGCTTGAAATTTGCAATCAGTGCCGCGCTCATGCTCAGTGCGTGCGAGGGGGACGGCGCAGAAAATCTGCTCCGGGGCTACCACGCAAGCGTCCAACCGCTGATGTACAAAAACGAAGACTTGGCCGACCGATTCATCGAACTTGCGGGCACCATTCAGCTGGAGGACACGCCTGGAGAAGAAGTCGCCAATATTTTTGAGAGAGACCTTATTCCACTCGCTGAGGAGCTCAGCACCAGCGCTCAAGCCATCGTGCTCGAGGGCAATGAAGTCGGCAAGATTCATGGCCTGCTGGTGAACGCCTGGACGCTCCGAGCCAGCGCCTACAACCAGATGCTGGAGGCTTACCGCAACTCCGACACCTCCATCTTCGACAGTGCTGAGAAGACCAACAACACTTCCAAGCAAAACGAAGAGACCTACTTTGGAGAGATCAATCGCTACTTCAGCACGGTCAACCTCAAGCTCATCCAATTTCCCAGGGGCGGCTGAGTGCCTGAGAGGCTGAGGGCCGCCTGCAATCGGGCTCATTTCAGTGGAATGGATGCCATTCAAGCTTCCGTCCACCACCAGTCGACCCTCGTGTACTCCGAGGCCTTCGGAGCAGCCTCCACGGAGTCCATCTTCGATGTTGCCAGTGTCACAAAGTTGGCAGCCACCACGCTGATCGCCTGTGTCCTCCACAGCCGAAAGGCCCTCTCGCTTGAAGACTCCATCTCGAAATACCTGCCGGAACTCCATCGGAGCCACAGCGGTATCACCGTGCATCATCTCCTCGCTCACTCCAGCGGCCTTCCCGCATGGCAGCCTTTTTTTCGCGACTGCCTGGACATTCCAGGAGCCTTTCCCGGTCCGCCGACTGCGGCAGGAATGAAGCAGTCCCGACATCGATGCCTGCAAGCCGTAAAGAGCGCCTTACCGCTGTCCAAACCCGGCCATCGCCGCGTGTACAGCGACACCGGTTTCATTCTGCTCGGAGAGGTGCTTCAGGTCATCGGCGGCAGTTCACTCGAGCTTCTGGCGCAAGAGCTTGTCTTTGATCCCGCCCAGCTCCAGAACACTCGCTTCCATCGACTCGGAACCCCGTTCAACACCCAGGGCATCGTTCCCACGGGGTCCACACGCCCACGCGCCCCAGCCCCAGGCCAAGAGGGGCTGTTTCCAGGTCTGGACCAGAACCCACGCAGAGACCCTGGAGAGGTCGATGACGACAATGCCTACGCCCTTGGAGGTGTCGCGGGTCATGCGGGTCTCTTCTCAACCGCTGCGGACCTCTCCCGCCTGGGAGCCCTTCTCCTTGAGGAACTCTCAGGGGCCGAGCGATTTGGCGTCGGGGAAAGCCTGCGCCTGTTTTCACAACCCGATCTTGGACCCGAGGGGCCCGCCAGAGGACTGGGCTTTGACCGAATCGCCCCTGTGGGATCCTCTGTGGGGCCACGATGGGGACAAGGACCGGGTGGTGGTTTTGGCCACCTCGGCTTCACGGGCTGTGCGCTCTGGGTCGACGTGACTCGGGGACTGTCAGCATCACTGCTCACAAACCGGGTGCTTCATGGACGGGAGCACACGGAGGGGATCAAGTCGCTTCGACCCGAGTTCTTCGATGGAGTGATCGAGACCTATCCCGGCTGAACGCTCGGGATCAATCGGGACAAACTCCCGCACACACGTCCAAGTCCAGGATGTCCCCAAAGTCAAAGCAGTCGATCTCACCCATCTCCTCGAGACAAGAGCGGGCCGCCTCGGCATTGAAGTTTTCGCAGGTGGCGTTGGCGTAGAGGTCCTCGGTGTTTTCTGCGTAACACTCCCCCACGGTGTCCTCGCTCATCCAGTCACACCGATCCGCCCACTCACAGAATTCCCGGGCCTGGCTTCTCTGAAAGGCCTCGTAATCGAAACAACCACTGAGGCTGACTGCCGCAATCGCAAAACAAACTCGACGCATTTCTCCTCCTACCGATCCATGCGCGGGCAGCCTAACTGCCAATTCCAACCCTCGCGACAATTCACACCCCAAAAGAAAACTTGTCCACTAACCGAGGCGCATCCCCCAATTTCCTTGCACCGGCGCTTTCCCGATGCCGTTGCGCCGGGATAGAATCGCCAGCGTGTACGCTTCCTCGCCTGGCCACGGGATTCCTCTCGGTCCCTTTCTTCTCCACCGCGTCATTGGGCGTGGAGGAATGGGTGAAGTCTGGGAGGGCCGGCACGCTGAGCAGCAGATTCCGGTCGCGATCAAGGTCCTTACAGCGATTGGAACCAACGATCCCGTGTTTCGCTCCTGTTTTCAAAATGAGGTCGCTGCAGCAGCCACATTGGATCACTCCGTCATTGTGCAGGTCTTCGATCAGGGAACAATCACGGAATTGGTCGAGGAGGAAACGGATGGTAGCCTTGTTGCAGGCAGTCCCTACCTTGCGATGGAGTTGGCCTCGGGCGGCACCCTAAGACAGGCCCGGGGTCGCCTCGAGTGGGCCCAAATCTGGCGCGTTCTCCTGCGGCTGCTGGAGGGCCTTGCCCATGCCCCTGCGCGCGGGGTGGTTCATCGCGACTTGAAACCCTCCAACGTGCTGCTCAGCCAAAAGACAGGCGGCTTAAAACTCACTGATTTTGGCCTCGCTGCGGCCACGGAGGAGGACGATGCGCTGTCTGGGCAGGTTCTGGGCACTCCCGACTACATGGCTCCAGAGCAGATTCAAGCCAACTACCGGGATGTGGGACCTTGGACAGATCTCTACGCTCTTGGATGCATGGCTTCAGCCCTGTCCACCGGAAAACCTCCTTTCCACGGTCGGAGCATTGGCGAAACGATGGAGGCGCACCTCTCTGAGGTCACCAAGGAGTTTCACCACGTCTGCGAGGTTCCCGATGGCTTCAATGACTGGCTTCGTCAGATGCTGGAGAAATCCCACCACCTGCGCTTTCAGCGGGCTGCTGATGCGGCCTGGGCGCTGAAAAAATTGGTTGGGGAGCACAACCCCAACCCACGCGTCACCTTCCTGCCCGAGCAGCTTCAGTCCGACGGCCGCACCAACAGCGCCCCTTTGGGAGCGAGAACCCCTCGAGTGGAGACAGCCAACTTCACCCAGACCAATGTGCTTGAGGCCGGTTTTCGCCCCGGAGACCGCGGCTCCCAAGAGGTTGCTCCACTGCCTCAGGTAGCCGAGGAACTTCTGATTGCACGCCGGTCGACAGTTCCTCCGGTCCCTGAGGAGCACGCTGCGGCCAGAAACCAGTCGCGCCGGCCCCCACTGCTTGGAACCGGGTTGGGCATTTTCGGACTCCGATTCCTCCCAATTATCGGCAGGGTGGACGAGCAGAAGCACCTGTGGACCGCCTTTCGTGAAAGTGTCGACCAAGGCATTGCTCGGGCCGTGCACCTCACCGGCGGAGTAGGAACCGGCAAGACACGGCTTGCGGCGTGGCTTGGTGGGCGTGCCCATGAGGCGGGTGCTGCAACCCTGCTAACAGCCTCCTTCAATGAGTCTGAGGCCAACCCTTTCGCAAAGATGCTCAACCGCGTGCTCCGCTGCGAGGGCCTCAGTCGGGAGGACTGCTACTCGCGTGTCGCTCGCCACATGAAGATTCACGGTTGGGATTCCGAATCCGACGCCCGTGCCCTCACCGAGCTCCTGGGTCCCTTTCCCAACGAAAAGGAGGAAACGCACTGGGTCCAATTCGAGTCGGACTCCGAGCGCCACACCCTCTTGCTGCGGTTTCTTCAGGTCCTCTGCCGAGTTCGGCCCATCGTGCTGCTCCTGGACGATGTTGCCCAAAACAGCTCCGCACTGGATTTTGTGCGGCATGTTCTGAATGAGCAGATTGAGAGCCCAAGCCCCGTGTTCATGATCCTCACCTCGTCTCCAAGCACCACACCCGAGGAGTACTCCGAACTTCTCGATGAACTCCATGCCTTGGAGCGCCTCGATATGCTCGAAGTCGAACCTCTCCCTGACGCTGCTCATGCTCAGCTCATTCGAGGGATGCTCGGACTGGAAGACTCGCTCGCGGAGCTCGTTGAGAGAAGAACAGGGGGCAATCCACAGTTCGCCATTCAACTGGTGGGAGAGTGGGTAGAGCAAAATCAGCTGACCGCCGGCGACCACGGTTTTCGCTTCCGAGACGGCATCAAGCCCCACATTCCTGCTGACATGTCGGCGGTGTGGGAGACGCGACTGGAGCGCGCCATTGGAGACATCGAAGACGTCCGACCTCTTGAAATGGCGGCCATTCTTGGCATTGAAGGCACCCATGAGGATTGGCAAGACGCGTGCGACTTGCTTGGGATGCCGAAGGACCTTGCTCTCCTCAATCGCCTCGCCGAGCACCGGCTTCTGACCAACGACCTTCGTCACCACACCTGGCGCTTTGCCCATTCCCTGGTCGTTGAAATTCTCCTGCTTCAAGCCAAAGAAAAAGGCCATCTCGAAGAGCTCCACTCCGCTGCAGCAGACATGCTCCTCACGCGGTCTCCGATTCCACACATTCGATTGGGCCGCCACTGCTTTGCGGCGCAGAGGAACCGCGAAGCCTCCGAACACCTTTTGATTGGTGCCCAGCAGTCCAAGAGAGCGCATCGGAATGAACGAACCTGGGCCTTGCTCGCAAAGCAAGCCCGATGCCTCGAACGCATGGGCATTTCCCCCACTCAACCCCAGTGGGCAGAAAACTGGCTCCTGAAAGGGCATGTCCGCCACGACCAAGCCCGAATTACCGCAGCAAAAAAATTCTACAACAAGGCGATCGAAGTCGCCGATGACAGCGACCACGGCCGAACGTGTGCCGCCAGTGCCCTTCGACTCTTGGGACACATTGCTCGAAATGAGGCCAATACAGAGCGCTCACTCCGGTTGTTTTTGAAGGGGCTCTCGCTGGCTCCGCAAGACAGCGTCGTTCAAATGCACCTGATGGGCAGCATCGGCCACCTCAAAGCCTCGCAGGGTGATTTTGAAGCCGCGTTCTCCTACTTCGACAAGGCCATTTCGGGAACCAAGCGTATCGATGATGACGCGCTGTATGTTGCGATTCAGCTGCAAAGAACCGCCATTCTTCAGCTTGTAGGCCGATTCTCTGAAGCCAAGGACGACCTGCTGGACATCCGAAGCATCTGCTTGAAAACAGGCCGACGCTTCAGGGTGGCCCACTGCGCCAACGACTTGGGCGAAATCGCGCGCTTTGATGGTGAGATCGATGCTGCCGAGGCCTACTACAAGGAGTCTTTGGACTTTTATGAGTCCATTGGAGCCACCAAATCCGCGTGGATCCCCAAGATCAACCTTGGCATCCTCCTCGCCGAGCAAGGTCGCTCACTTGAGGCCCGAGAATACCTCGAGCAGGTCCTGATTCGACTCACGAGAATCAACCATTTCCAACTGCTGGGTGGACTGCACATCGTCCTGACCCTCGTTGCTGCACACGAATCGAATTGGAACGACTGGGACAAGAACTTCCAGATGGGCTCAGAGATCCTCGAGGAAGCAGGAATCATTGACACGGATGCGGCCCGAGCTGCACGCCTCTCGGGTGAGGCCTGCTTCGCCCGAGGTCAACCTGAGCGAGCCCTGAAGGCCCTCAACCTCTCCCTGTCCAACTACCAGAGAATGGAGCGTGAAGAGGACGCAGCCATTGTGTTGGACATCATCGGAGAGGTCGAGGCCCTGCTCCATACGACCTGAGTTACCACCCCGAGGAAAACGCCTCTCCAGACTCCCGTTCAAAGCACTGGGATTCACCGTTAAACCGGTAGCGTTCAACGGCAAAGCCATCGTCGGCGACGTCCAATACGGTGAAGTGTGCGGCTCGCTTTTTGGTGGGGTGCCAGGCGAGACCTGAGGACCCCGAGTTCAGAATCGGAACGCTGCCCCGAGGGGTTCGAAGCTCGGTCCGATAGCCTCGGTGGACGTGACCGTGAAGAATGGCTGAGATGCGATGACCGTGCCCGCCAATGACGGCCTCCACAGCGTTCGCATTGGCCAGACACTCGTAGTACACGTCATAAGGCCCCCCATCTTTGTCGCGTGTGGCGTAGTGCATCAACACGATCACAGTCTTCCCATCCAGCGCCGGATCCCCCAAAATCGAATCCAGCCTCACCAGCTGATCTTCAGGGCACAGGCCCCGAGCATAGAGCCCTGGCCGTGCACAGCAAATCGACACGAAGACCACCGAACCCACCTCTCGGACCCGAGGGTAATCTCCTTCTCCAATCCAGGGTTGGAGGTAGGCGTCGGCTCGCACGCCACCCGCCGTCGGCCACGTGTACGTGTCGTGATTTCCAGGAAGAAGAATGGTGATCTGTCGAGAGAACAACGGCTCATAAATCTCACGAAAACGCTCAAACTCTTGCGGCAGTGCCTGTGAGGTAAGATCTCCCGTGACCACAACCACATCGGGCTCGAGCTTGGCGACCGCTTTCGCCAGAGACTCCTGCACATCTCGCGAGAACTGCGCAGCCTTACCCAGCCCAAAGAGCTGAAAACTGCCCCAGAGGCGCTTGCCCCAGATCTGAGTCAACCGGGGCCTCTCGGTAACGTGGATGTCGGTAAGGTGAGCGATTCGCATGAGTCCTTCTCAGGATACTCTTCTTGACCCGGTTCTTCATCCCCAATCCATCAACTCGCCTGACCGTGTTGTCGAATGCGCTTGAGAGGCTAAGTGGCGCTGCATACGGAGGCGTTCATGTCCAGACCTACTGGCACTGCACTGATGGAAAAGTTGGTATCACTCTGCAAGCGTCGGGGATTTGTGTACCCAGCCAGTGAGATCTACGGTGGCCTGAATGGCTTCTGGGACTACGGGCCGCTGGGCTCCCAACTCAAAAACAACCTTCGCGATCGCTGGTGGCGGGACATGGTGGAGTGCCCACCCATCGGCCCCGATGGAAACGTGCTCGACATTGTGGGGATCGATTCCTCGATCATCCAGAACCCCAAAGCCTGGGAAGCAAGCGGCCATGTCGGCGGATTTTCGGACCCCATGGTGGATTGCCGTGCCTCAAAGCGCCGCTATCGTGCGGACCACATCGTCGTCTGGCGTCCGCGGGAAGGAGCCGACATCCACCCCTCTTACGCCTTTGTGGAGGGCAATCCGGAGGGTCCTCTCAAAAAGATGAAGAAAGCACTGCGAGGAGCTGCTGCCGAGGCACTCTTCGAACAGGTCGCTTACATCGACCTCCCGGAGGAGGACCGGGCTCGCGTGGTGGGTCCCGACGCCCATGAAGCGGGCAGTCTCACCGCACCTCGTGAATTCAACTTGATGTTCAAGACGTATGTGGGCGCGACAGGCGGTGAGGACAACGTGGCCTATCTTCGCCCTGAGACTGCCCAAGGCATCTTTCTGAACTACAAGAATGTGCTCGACACCACACGCGTGAAGATGCCGTTCGGGATTGCACAAATTGGAAAGGCCTTTCGCAACGAAGTGACCCCCCGAAACTACATCTTTCGATCCCGTGAATTCGAGCAAATGGAGATGGAATTCTTCTGTCACCCCGACGAATCGGCCAAATGGTTCGAATTCTGGACCCAGTGGAGATTGAACTGGTGGAAGTCCCTTGGCGTCAGGGAGGAAAACCTCATCCTTCGAAAGCACGACGATGACGAGCTTGCCCACTACGCCAAGAAGGGACACGGCACCTACGATATCGAATACGCCTATCCGTTCTCCGGAGACGGCTACGGAGAGCTCGAAGGCATCGCCCACCGAGCCAACTTCGATCTCTCGCAGCACCAAGAGCATTCCGGTACCAAGCTCGAGTACTTCGAGCCGGAAACCCGAGAGCGCTTCCTCCCTCACGTCATCGAACCCGCCTCCGGACTCACACGTGGCGTCCTCGTGCTCCTGATCGAGGCCTACGATGTTGATGAAAGCCGACCGAGTCCTGAGCTGATGCGCTTTCATCCGCGAATGGCACCCATCAAGGCAGCAGTCTTTCCCCTCGTCCGAAAAGACGGACTTCCTGAAATTGCCGAGCGGCTCTACATGGATCTCCGCCAGCATCATCCAACCCAGTTTGACGTCAAGCAGTCCATTGGGAAGCGCTATGCTCGTATGGACGAGGCAGGCACACCCTGGTGCTTCACTGTGGACAAAGACACTGCGGAAACCCAAACGGTCACCGTGCGTGACCGAGACACCGGAGACCAGAGCCGAATTGGCCTGGATCAGGTGGTCTCCTACGTCGACGAAAAACTGCGACAGGCTTAGAGGCTCGGTTCCAAGAAGCCCAACAAGAGTCTTCGAAACAACTCCGGCTGCTCCCAATGTGCGCAATGCCCTGCATCCGCTATACAGGCGTGATGCAAGCATGGAGCGTACTGAACCATCTTCTGCGCGATGGCCTTGAACACGAGGTCGTTCTCGCCGGTGACCAGAAGGGTGGGCACCTCCAAGGCCGCAAGCTTCGACCAGAGTGATGGCATCGCGCCCGGGCCCATTTCTCGCAAACTTGCTGCTAGTCCTGGGCCCCAATGGCCTCGACGAACTCGCCTCATCTCCTCCCGCACCTCAGCAGCAATTCCTGCTTGGGAGGCAATCACAGGAAGCTTCTCCCACCCGTCCATGAACTCTTCAACACCCAAGTCCTCCAATCTTCTGGCCCGAGATTCATCCAAGGCCACTCGTTGGCTGCGTTCTTGGGTCTCTTCCACACCGGGCCGTACACCCACCAACACCGCCTTCTGGAACAGCTCTGGAGCACGCAGAATCGCTGCCAGACCCACACGGGCCCCCATGGAGTACCCCACGAGGTTGACGCCCCCATCCACCTTCCCGGCGGACTGTACAACCCGAACAACAGCCTCATCGAAATCGAAGCGTTCGTCTTCCTGCTGACCCGAATGTCCGGGCATTGCCACACCGTATACCGGCAACACCCACCTTTTCTTCAGAGCTTCTGCTTCCCAGATGCCGCCCGAAAATCCGTGAAGATAGAGAATTGGACTCATCCATCACCCTCCAAAGAAAAAGCGCCCTTGGATGCATCCAAGGGCGCTTTGAGATGGTACTCCCAAGGGGAATCGAACCCCTGTTTCCGGCGTGAGAGGCCAGCGTCCTAACCGCTAGACGATGGGAGCAAGCGGTGGGCTAATAACCCAAAAATCAGAATGTGAAAAGTGGCTGGGGCACCAGGGCTCGAACCTGGAACTTTCGGAATCAGAACCCGACGTCTTGCCAATTCGACCATGCCCCAACAGGGACCCGTTTTTTAGTGAGGAGCCGTCTCGCTGTCAAGCAGGAAGAACTCAGAAACGCACGTGAAGTCCGAGCGACGACTCATGTTCGATTGCTGCTGCGACATCCTCAGGCAGGTCCACCTCCCACATCCACCCGACTGAGAGTTCGGCCCACTCCGCGGTCGCTGCCCTCCACATCAACCCTGCAGCACCTTGCCAAAGCCGATCATTGCCGGTCACCGAGGTGGGGTTCACGTCACGAAACCGCCCCACAAGCGACCACGAGGTGGACCCCAAAAGCGTCCAGGGCAACTTCCAATTGGCCTGAAATTCCCATGCTCGGGCTCCATTCTCCTCCAGACTGAGGAGGACCTCACCCCGCAGACGCACAGGACCGGAGTCCACACCCAATCCCAATGCGATTTGAGGTGTCCGCTCGGCAGCGCCCTCGTGTCTCGCGACGGAGAGACGACCCGCGGCAAAGGAATCGACCACAAACCGTGCTCCAAGATCGCTCTGAACGTGGAGTGCTGCAGAACCCGAGCCGCCTCCCATCCACTCTGGATTCTGAGCCAGTTGGAGATGCAGCAGACCCTGGGCTCCCACCGGCCACTCGAAATCCGCACCCAGTACGCGTGCAGGGGAGAAGTCGTAGGCCCACGCCAAAGGCAGCCACTGATCCACCCCACCAAGGCTCTCCGATCGCTCCGACTCGGACCACCTTGAACCCAGCGACGAAGGCACCAAGCCGACAGTGAGTGCCGTTTTCGAAGAGGTTTCTAATCGAATGCGAGCATCCCAAAGACCCGGCTCATTCCAGGCTTTCACGACTGCAGTGTCATCCAAGCGAACGCCCAGAGTGGCTTCCACTCGAGGCCCCACAAAGGCCGTTGTCCCCAAGCTCACAAAGGGTAGAGCAAAAGTGAGGCTCGGATTTTGGTCCGGAACCCGAGCATCGAGCGTATCCAACCGAGCAGCGACAACCGCACCTCGAAACTCACCGTTCACAACAAAGGGTACGCTTTTGTCGGAATCCGGAAGCGGTTGAGGCACAGTCGGGGGGACGCGAGGCGGGAGATCGGTCGGCTGCGGTCGGTCCGAGGGAGACGTTTTGGACTCCGCGTTTTCGTCAGGGGTCGTTCGACCCACATCCCCTTCGCTACCCATTGCCCACAGGACGGGGGAAAAAAGAAGCCCGAACCAGGCTGCGCCGATGCCCATCTTGCCTCCATCTCAAAAACAACCGCTCGCACTCCTCCAGCGTCTCACTTAGGAAGCTCTCATGCAATACCGTGGACTCCAACTCGACGCCTTCCAAGCTGAAGCCATTCACCACCTCGAGAACGGAGAGTCCGTCTTGGTCACAGCACCCACGGGTACAGGCAAGACCATCGTCGCCGACTACGTTGTCGAAAAGGCGATCAAAGCCGGGCGATCCGTCATCTACACAGCCCCTGTAAAGGCCCTGTCGAACCAGAAGTTCCGGGACTATTGCCGGCTGCATGGCGAGGACAAAGTGGGCCTGATCACGGGCGATCTTGTGATCCGTCGTGAAGCGCCTTGTCTGGTCATGACCACCGAAATTCTCCGAAACATTCTGCTGACAGGTGATGAACTCGGAGAGTTGCAATCTGTCATCCTCGATGAGATCCATTTTCTGGATGATCCCGAGCGGGGAACGGTCTGGGAAGAGGTACTCATCTACCTTCCGCGAGAGGTCCAGATTCTCGGCTTGAGCGCCACCCTTTCCAATGTTCAAGAGTTCTCCCGTTGGCTCGGCTCTGTCCGAGAACAGGAGGTTGCTGTGGTCAGTGAGGCCCAGAGGTCTGTGCCACTGCACCTGCTCGTCGGGGACCGCTCGGGAGGTCTCGTTGAGCTCGACCGGTATGAAGACGCCTGGAAGAGTTGGAAAAAGTCGGGTGGTGGAAGCACCACACGCCCAGGCCAAGGTCGCTACCGGGGAGGCGGGGATCGTCGGGGCCGCGGAGGACGCCGTCATCAGGGAAGAAACCACCGACGCGGATCCGAAGAACGGGTTCGACCCACACGTCACACGGATCTCTTTCGACTCCTCAAGGACGGCTATACCCCCTACATCTACTTCGTCTTCTCGCGACGCAAAGCCGAGGAGTTGGCTCGGGGTCTCGGTCGCCAAGTCGATGAAACGCTCCTCGACGAATCCACGGAGCGCCGCATGCAAGACCGCCTTCGTGCGGCGGTCGACGATTTGGGGCTCGATGTTCTGGATGAGGAACTCTACGCGCTTTACTCCAAGGGAATTGCGTTCCACCACGCTGGCCTGCACGTGCAGCTCAAGGCATTGGTCGAGGAACTCTATGAGCACAAACTGCTGAGCGTCCTCTACACCACCTCGACCTTTGCACTCGGCATCAACATGCCTGCCAAGACAGTGGTCTTAGACGGCCTCCACAAGTACGACGGCAAGACCACTCGACCGCTCCGAGTTCGAGAGTTTCTCCAGAAAGCAGGTCGTGCCGGACGCCGCGGTATGGATTGTGAGGGTTTTGTCGTCATCCGGATGGACAAAGATTCGTGGTCTGAGGCACGCCACTACATGCAGCAGTATGAGAAGGCCGAGCCCGAGAGGGTTCGCTCCTCCTTCAACCTCAGCTTCAACAGCATCGTCAATCTTGTAGGGCGATTCGAGGAGGCCAAGGTGCGGGAAATTGTGGAGCGCTCATTCCTCGCTTGGCACCTGGAGCGAAAGGGACACGAGCTGCAGCGGCGTGCTGAGAGGATGGAGGAGAGTCTCGAGGCGGAGGGATGGGACCCGGGAGGCAAAGCACCGGCCAGCCTGAAGAAACGCGTGAAGGAAATGAACCGATTGAAGCGACGTGCGGAGAGCGGCCACATGCGGGTTTGGACCGACTTTCTTTTTCGAAAGGAGTTCCTCCGAAACATCGGCTACCTCGGCGAGGACGACGCTTTCAATGCTGGGGCGAACATCCTCCAGCACATTCAAATCGAGGAAATTTTCGTCACTGAGCTTGTTTTGTCCGGTCTGGTGGAAGAGATTCCTGACGACCTGCTCTACGGCCTCTGCTGTGCGATGACCAACCGACTTCCCAAGGGGGTTCGGCTTCGGGACCGACTGCATGGTCCTGCCCGCGCCCTCGCGAAACAGATCAACCGCATTCGCTACAGTGAGATTGTTCAGAAGGCCGAGCGTGTGACCAATTCAGAAGTCACCTGGTCCCCCGACCTGATCCCCTTCGGTGCAGCATGGGCAAATGGGAAGTCCTTGATCGACCTGGAAGAGCTTTACCACTCGGATACCGACATGTCGGGCCAGTTGGTGGGCGGATTTCGGAGGGCCAAAGACCTCGTCGGGCAAATCCGGGGAGTCTATCGCCATGATGATGCGACCTGGGAACGACTGAGCAGCCTGATCAAGCGCGTCAAAAGAGACGAGGTTGAGGTCGTTGATTGAAGCCTCGGGACTCAGTCTGACAGACGGACTGTGAAACAGCTGCCATGTCCAGGGACCGACTGCAGGCTGACCTCAGCGTGCATGGCCCTGCAGAGGTGCTTCACAATCGCCAAGCCCAGCCCCGTTCCACCATCCTTACGAGCCCGACCTTTGTCCACTCGAAAGAAGCGCTCAAAGACACGCTCACGGTACAGAGGATCGATCCCTGGACCATTGTCGCGAACCTCTACCCATGGGCCGCTTCGATCCCGCCCAAAACTGACGCGAACCCATCCCCCCTCTGGGGTGTACTTGATGGCGTTGTTGACCAGATTGCCCAAGATGTGGCCGTAAGCCTCCGGATTGAGCCGAGCCACAACATCCCGAGCGGCATGAAGCTGAAGGTCAATTTTCTCACGCTCCGCCTGATCCATGCAGTGTTCAACAACATCGTTGGTGATCTTTCTCAGACTCATCTCTTCGCGAGGGAGATCCCCTCCGCTTGCTTCCAGTCGATACAAATGCATCAACTCCTCGAAAAGCTTGGTGAGTCGGCCTGCGTTGCGACGAATGGCCTCGAGCATGGTCACCATGCCGTCGTCGAGTTCCTCGTGGTCCAAGAGCGTCTCGGCGTATCCCAGTATGGAGGTGACCGGCGTCCTCAACTCATGGCTGACGCTTGCAACAAAGTCCGAACGCGCTCGCTCGATTCCCGCCAACTCGGTGATGTCGTAAATGACGGCAACGGCGCCCTCACCATCGCCAAGAGGCTTGGCTCTGAGGAGCAATTCGTAGCGGCCGACGCCCTCCACTTTTTCAACCACCTCTCCACCAGCGATCGCATGCGCCACCACCCTCTGCAGAGGCTCGCAAGGCACCGCCAGGTGCAGAAGCTTTCCCATTGGCTCCGGAACAAGAGGCAAAAAATCACGGACAGCAGGATTGATCCGAACGATCACACCGGCTTCATCGACCACGACCACACCAAACGGGATGGCGTCAAAGACGTGCTCTTGAAGGAGGTTGGTGAGGGGCACCGTTCTGCCCTATCGACTGAAGCGGTACCCGACTCCGCGCACCGTTTCGATCCGTTCTGAAACGTCCCCCAGCTTCTCCCGGAGCCGCTTGACATGGGTATCCACCGTGCGGGTATTCAGGTCCGGTGGGGCTTCCCACACATCCTGAAGCAGTTTTCCGCGGCTCTGAACTTGTCCGGCACGGTCCGCAAGGGTGACCAAAAGTCGGAATTCGGTGGCCGTGAGTGGGACTTCGGTCTCATTCACGAAAGCGCGATGTTCCGCAGTGTCGACTCGGAGCTCGCCAAAATCCAAGAGATGCGAGGTGGAGTCCTGCTCAGACGGAGTACGACGGAGGATCGCACGGATGCGAAGCACCAATTCTCTCACGGAGAAGGGCTTGGTCACATAATCATCTGCACCCGCCATGAAGCCCTTGACCCGGTCGATTTCCTCGTCTCGTGCTGTAAGCATCAATACAGGCGTGGCCTTTGTTTCATGCTGATCGCGGAGGTGTCGGCAGACCTCACGCCCGGACATGTCCGGAAGCATCAAGTCCAACACAATCAAGGCAGGATTCTGCTCCTTGGCGAGTCGCAAGGCCTCGTCGCCCCGCTCGGCTTCCAACACGCGATAGCCGGCTTTCCGAAGGTTAATGGCAACGAGTAGCCGGATGTCCGGTTCGTCGTCTACAACAAGAATGGGACCTGTAGGCTCTGACATGATGAATCGTCTAACACTTCCGAAGCTCGCCTGCCCAGCACTCATGTTTCTGTGGGCATGTGGACCGTCAAGCAGCGAGCCGACAAGCCCAGCCCCCAGTGCCGGTACAGACAGCATTTCTGCAGACATCACTCGCTCAGAGCAGGCGGGTGAGTTGGCACGAAAAGACCCAAAAGCCGCGCTTGAACTTTGCGGCGCACTCTCCAATACCCAACTCAAAGACGACTGCTTCTTGAGCACTGTGCGCTACCTGGTCAAGAGCGACGCTCAGGCCGCCCAGGAGGTCTGCTCCACTTTGGCGGTAGCGGATGAATGTTTCTTCCGTCTCGCAGAAACCCTTCGGGAACCCGACCTCTGTGAACGCTCGGGGAAATTTGAAGACAATTGCCGACTGCATGTTCTGTCCTTCGGACTCCAGGACTGGATTGCTCCTGAACAAGAGGCGTCTGAGGTCGCGCAACAAGCGCCAAAACACATTCTTGCGGCCGGCTTCAGACTCGAGGACGAGCGACCCTGGATCGCGATTTGGCGATGGGTTTTGAGTCAGAGCGTACCGCTCGATCGAGCCCCTTGCAGAAGCCTTGGGTCCGAATTCGCCTCTCGAACCTGCTTAGAAGCCGGAGCTGGGCTCTTTCACGACCAACTCAGCCAAGCAAGAGACCGGGGCCTCAGCGTCTGCGAGGGCCCACTGCCTGAGTCCCTGCAGCCTGTGCGAGATCCCCAATTGGATGATGCCCTCGCTCGCCGTCGGTCCACCGACCTCTGCGATCCAACGGCCCGAAGATCCGCACCCGATGCCCTGCTGCCTGGAAGTGCGCGATGAATGCCCTGTTGCTGCTTGCGGCTTGCTTTGGACCGGAAGGCGGATCCCACTACCAGGATCAGTGGATGGTGCTCGGGCTCAACTCGGACTCCAGCATTCTGGACGTTCGCCTCTCAACTGGAAACAGCGGAATGCTTGCTGGTGGTGGGCAGGTTCGAGCCGACTGGGTCTCGCTTCAGGATGGAGGCTTGGGCTATGCCCGTCAAGGGCTCCGCCCGGATGTCACCGTCAGCACTGGCGGCATCGCCATCGGCCCAGACTCACTCAAAAATCAGAGCGATGAATGGGTTCTGCGGATTCAATCTGGGGAGCTCGACAGCCGAGTTCAGCTGACCAACACCCTCTTGGAGGCCCCTCAAAGTCTGGACAATGACTGGCGGATGTCTACGCTCTTTGCCGGCCCGATGCAGGGCGTGATCCGAGCCCAAAATCAGAGCGCACTGCTCCAGGGCTACGCAGTAGGGATTCGAGCCTGGGGCACCACTCCGCCCAGTTTGGCAGGAAAGACACGCCGTTCCGCCTTCGTCCTCGCCGAGGATCTTGCGATTGGAATCGACCAAGTCGGCAGCCAAGCGACCGGCTTCGCCGTTGTCGCAGGCCAACAACTCGATGCCAGTACAGCCATGCTCCGCAAAGACGAAGGGATCTACGTCTTGGACTTTCAACCCGCTGCTGACCTCGAAGTCCGCATCACACCCCGCAAGCCACACCGACAGACCAGCCCTTGGGACCACCTCTACGCCATCGAGCGTTGGATCGCGTCACTCCGCTACGGACGACCCGTCCATCGAGTGAGAGCGGGTCAAGCCTCCGTCCGACTCGGAGACCGCCAACTGGAGGCCCGTGCGGTCATCGCCGTAAACGGCTTCATCGACTGACTCACTCCGCGCTTGCCGCCTCATGCTCCGGGTCGAAGAACACATTGAGCGACTGAATGTCTGTCAGGCCTTCGCTGTCTCGACTGAGGACCACCAGGAGGTTCTCTCCCTCTTGGAGGTTGAGATCCACGGTAAAGGGAATGGAACGGACCGCGTCTCCCCCCCCTTGGTAGAAGACTTTGTCTTCACCATGGAAAATGATCACATCCTCAAGACCCTTGTCGTCCTCCACCACCCCAGAGAGCACTGTCTGGGAACGGCCTAAAATGGCCTCCGGTTTCCGCGTCACTTGAATCGTTGGTGGCGCGACTGAAAACTCCGTCGCCGAACCCACCTCTACCTCAAACCGCTTGGTCTGAACAAAGTAGTCGTAGAACCCCCCCCGCATGACGCCGTTGTAGTCGTAGCGCTGGTTGTCCCCGAGGGTCAGTTCGACCGGTAGCGTGTCTTTTTCACCACGCAACTCGAATCGGAGCGTCCCGGTCGCTTCCCCTCCTGCCGGAACCGCACCAAACTCGATGGCCCCAACCTGCAGGTCGAGATCCCGTCCTGCTCGATTTTGGAGCCGAGCGAAGACCTCCGGAGAATCCCCCTCACCCACATTTCGAACCGTGACATCCAGGCAAACCGTCTCACTCCGGTCCGCCTTTCCATCGCCATTGCCCTCGCATCCCTCTCCCGAATCCCGAGTCTGCACATCGAAGGCGAAGGCCGGCAGCTTTGTGCCAGCGACGCGAAGTCGTTCACTGCGATCACCCAAGTCCACCCCTTGGCCATCCTGGAGCTTGAAGGACACCTCGGAGACCCGCTCTGTTTGTCCATCCACGCCCCGCAGAGTGCGCTCCCAGGTCCGCGATTCTCCTGCAGGCAGACGTCCAAAATAAAACTCTTCACCGTCCATGAAGCCGAGCTCCGATTCTGCGACAGCGAGCACTTGATGGACATCCTCCCTGCCGTTGTTGGTCACTGTGACAGAGACCTTTTGCTCCTCCACAGAGCGCACGGCTCCTTCCTCCACGGAGAGACTGAGAGAGAGACTGGGCTCATCCGGTACATTCCCTGGCACCCAATCCAGCCCCAAGTCCGTGAAAGCCCCTTGGATTCGCTCCCCTTCTCGTTTGTTGGCTCGCTCCACGACATCTGCAGCAGCAACCAGCATTTCGGCTCGGCGTGAACTCCCGCTCGCCAAGATCAAATCGGTAGCGAACTGAACTTCCCAATCACCGCTCACGTCCAGATCGTCCGAGCGAGGACCATCTCTCTCTTGGCGCTCGAGCAGGTAGCGTACCTCGTACACCGGTGGATCGATGCTCACGGTTGCCCAGTCAAATGCCTTGTCGAGATCGGCCTCGCGAGAGATGCGATCCCGCCAGAAAAGCGCAATCATCGGGTCCTGAGTTTCCTCTTCGTCGTCCTCAACGAGCTCTACGATCGAGGGCCTCAGCAGAATGTCCGGCGACACCCCCACGCCTTGAATGCTCTGATCCCCAGGCGTCAGGTACTTTGACACCGTCATCTTCAATCGGCTGTCGTCTCCGTTGGGGTAGACGTGTTGGACCGACCCTTTTCCAAAGGTGCGCTCCCCCACGATCACTGCCCGCTGCCGGTTCTTGAGGGCACCCGCCACGATTTCTGACGCCGATGCCGAGTTGGCATCCACCAAAATCACCACGGGGTAGTCGGGCTCTGTACCGCCGGCCTGCGCCTGAGTGAGATCGCGGCGGCCATCCTCAACCGTCGAGACGATGGCCCCGTCCGAGAGGAACAAGTCCGAGATCTCAATCGCCTGATGCAGGTAGCCGCCGGGATTTCCTCTCAAGTCCAGCACCAAACCACGCATTTTTCCCTGCGTCTGCCGCTTGAACTGGGAGAGAAGCATGGAGAGGTCTCTCGACGCTGCAGCGTGAAAGTTGTCGATCTGGATGTAGCCGATTCCCCCCTCGAGAAGCAGGCCCTCGACGGGGTTCATGCGAATCGTATCGCGCACGATCGTGAACACACGAGGCGTAGAAAACCCCTCGCGATCGACGGTAATGTTCACCGGTGAACCCACTGGGCCTCGGAGTTTGGAGACCGCCTCCTGGAGGTCCATGTTGATGGTCGATTCGTCTTCGATGCGAACAATGCGATCGGCAGCTTTGATGCCCGCCCGAAAGGCTGGGGTCTCTTTCAGGGGGTACTCGACCGTCAACCAGCCCTCTCGCATCTGGATGGTGATGCCAAGACCACCAAACTCTCCTGAGTTTTCCACCTCCCACTCTTTCGAGACCTCCGGAGGAAGGAGCACCGAGTGGGGATCCAGAGTGGAGAGCATCCCATTGATCAAGGCGTACTCCACTGACGGGCGCTCCACCTCCTCCGAAAGGTGCCCCTCCAAAACGGCTGCCACCCTGGAGAGCTGATTGCTCATCACGTTGAGCCGCTCGATCGGAGGGATCTCAAGGGTCGTGCTGAAAGAGTCCACAGAGACGTGAAGGAGCTTCCCGCCTGGCTCCCGCTGAAAAAGCACTCCAGGATGCTCTCGTTCGACAGACTTCAAGGCCTCGTCGAACATCGCTCCGGGATCGATTCTTTCCGAGGACACGTACTTGTCTTCCACAAAGTAGCGAACGCGGTCCAAAAGACGCAGCGCGCTCAGGCTGTAGCCTCGGGTGGAGGCTTCCAAATCCTGGCGATCAAGATTCCGGTTGGTTGTTGAGGCCATTGCATCCGAATCGATGGAATGAGGAAGCGTTGTGCTCACGACAACAGCGAGTAGACCGAAGCAAATCGAGGTTTTCATGCGTCTCTCTCGGTCGGCACCTGCGGCCAGACCCAAGGTGGAAGGATACTCTCTCCAGAACCCTCCACGAAGTGCGAACATCCCCAGACCCATTAATTGACGGCATCTCAACGCTTTTCTCGATAGTTAGAAAGCGCTTTTGGACGTTTCGAATGGCCCTTAAAATCACGTGCCCCTACTGCTCTCGCCGTCATGAATTGACTGAGCCCTACCCCTTGCCGGGAAGCGACCTTCACTGTTGGTGCGGGGCGGCCCTTTCGATCAGCTACCCCGCAGGGCTCATGGAGCGTTTGAGGAAACGAGGCATTCGCTTTCAGGGCGATCCCGAACTCGACTCCATCGACGAAGAAGAAATTCCAAGCGTAGAGCCAGACACCGCTCGACCGATGCCGACTCTGCCTCTTCCCCCACGACCGGCCGCTGATGAGCCGCTTGATGCAGCCCTCCCCCCCAGGGCAGCCGAATCCAGCGATCTTGCGGCACCCACGCTGCTTCAGGGTGAATCCGTATCGAAAATGCCGGGACTCGACGCCTGGAACGAACTGAAACCGGGCGAGGGAGTCCCCTCCGCCCGCGAGCCCTCGTCGACTGCGACGCCGCTGGACGAAGAAACCGTCGTGATGAGCCAACGCCAGGAAGCACTCAAACTGGCGAGAGAGAACTGGGATCACAAGCTTTCCTCCTCTCCAACCCATGAAACCACCTCTGATTTGGGCGGGCAGGCCCCGAACCGACGTGTACCGGAACTCAACGAGCCCAGCTTTGAAACCACAGCCGATATGCAGGAGAGGGCCCCCGCGCGACTCGAGCCCGCTGCATCGTCAGAAGACACCTCGGACATGGGAGATGCTGCCCCCAAAAAACGCCCGAAACTCCCCGATGCGCCCCAAGGGTCGGGTGGAGGAAAGCCCCCGTTCTACCGTCGAAAGTGGTTCAAAGTCGGCCTGATATCCGCCGCTGTCCTCGGGGCACTCGGAGTTCTCAGCATCGTTGGGATCTTCTGGTTCTACGGAAAGAACGTCAAAAGTGTGGACGAACTCGCGGTCTATCAGCCCGCTACGGTAACCGTCATCGAGGACCGCCATGGCCGAGTCATTGGCGAAATCTACCCGGTACCCGATCCGGAACAAGCCCGAGAAGAACGCCGCTATGTCCGGCAAATTGATGAGATTCCGGAGCACGTCCAAAACGCCTTCATTGCCTCAGAGGACGCCAACTTTTGGGACCACGGTGGCATTGACTACATGGGCATCGTTCGAGCCACACTGCGCAACCTTGCCAAGGGAAAAAAGGCGCAGGGTGCCTCCACAATCACCCAGCAGGTGGCCCGAAACTTCCTCCTCAGAGAACATCAAGACGCGTCGGGAGCCTTCCAAAAGAGCATCGGACGAAAGATCAAAGAGATGGTCCTCGCGCGTCGAATGGAGAAAGTCTACTCCAAGGAGTTCATACTCTTCCTCTACCTCAACGAGATCTACTTCGGGTCGGGCGCCTACGGGGTCGAAGCGGCGAGCCGGGTGTATTTCGACAAGAACGTGGACGAGATCACCATCGCTGAGGCTGCAATCCTCGCCGGTCTCCCACAGCGACCGAGTGAATACTCACCGCACCGCAACTGGGACTCGGCTCGAGCCCGTCAGAAGTATGTGATCAACCAAATGGAGAGGAAGGGGCTCATCTCTGAGCAAGAGGCCCAGGATGCTCTGGATGAGAACGTCACGATCGTGCGCTCGGAAAACCCCACCCGCATCTTGGCACCCCACTTTACCGAGCATGTTCGCCGCCACCTGGTGCAAACCTACGGCTGGGAGATGGTCTACCAGGAGGGTTTGGTCGCTCGCACCACGTGTGACCTCGACCACCAGACGGCCGCCCAACAGGCCCTGATCGATGGCGTTCACACGGCAGACCGGAGCCTGGGATGGCGCGGACCAAAGAAAACACTCGAGAACCAAGCCTCCATCGAAGCCTACCTGGCGGACGCCGAGAAGGAGCTGCGTGAAGACACGCAGTTCAGAGAAGACAATGCACGCCGAAGCCCCTTGCCTGAGCGCTCCGCACTCGTCGTGGGCGAGCTCTACGAAGCGGTTGTCCTCGAGGTGGAGAAAAAACACGCTGTCGTGGGTATCGGCGCCAATCGCGCGATGATTCCGCTCTCGTGGTCGAAATGGGCCTACTCCCCCGATCCCGAAAAATCCTGGAAGTACCGCGCACAAAATGACCTGAGAAACAGCTTGAGTCGCGGGGATGTTGTGGACGTCGAGGTCATGAACCTCAGTACCGACGAAGTCGACAATCTCCGAGGCTACCCTCCTGCGGAAGCCGGAGCATTCGCCGCTGCTGCGCTGCGCCAGACCCCTGAGCTCGACGGTGCGCTCTTGGCTTTCGATCTCAACACGGGTGCAGTGCGCTCCATGGTGGGCGGAATCGACATCCGAACATCGGAATTCAACCGAGCCACTCAGGCGGTTCGGCAGGTGGGCTCCACCTTCAAGCCCGTGGTCTACTCGGCCGCCATTGCCGAGCGGGAACTCACCGCAGGAAGCATGGTGCTCGATGCTCCCCTGACCTACAACACGGGGATGGAGAACCTCTGGAAACCCGGAAACTATGGCGAGGAATACAAAGGCCTGATCAGTCTCCGGAAAGCCCTGGCGCTCTCTCGCAATGTGTGTACTGTGCGGGTTCTCGACCAGATTGGACTCGAGGTGGTGTGGGAGAACGCACAGCGACTGGGAATCGAGTCACTGCTGGAGGGCGACAAGAACCTGGCGATGGCGCTGGGCTCCTCCTCATTGACCATGATGGACATCTCGAGGGCCTACTCGGTCTTTGCAACCTATGGAAACAAGGTTGAGCCCTACTACATCGAAGAGGTTCGGACCCGAGACGGCGACATTCTTGAGGAGCACACCCCAACGGCGTTCCCTGAAGTCATGGAGCCCGCTGTCGCGGGAATCACCTCCTGGTTGCTCCAAGAGGTTGCCCGCTCGGGAACGGGCGCAAAATCCAATCAACTCGGAATTCAGGTGGCCGGAAAAACCGGGACCACAAACGACTTCAAAGACGCCTGGTTTGTGGGCTACTCCCCGGATCTTCTGGTCTCTACCTGGGTGGGCTACGACCAGCCCCGCTCAATGGGCGTTTCCAGCACGGGAGGTGCCATGGCCCTGCCCATCTGGATCGAATACCTCCGTGCCGCTTACCCCAAGTCCATTGCCCGAAACTTTCCAAGAATCCCGGATGTCGTGATGGTGGAAATTGACGAAACCACTGGACGAGTCGCCTCCGGGGGCCGAAGCATGCCCTTTCTTCCCGAAACGGTTCCCACGGGGCCCGTTGTCGAAATCGGCCAGCAGTCCACCGAAGACCTCCTCACTATCGAGTTCTGAGCATGCAAACGCCCCGATTTTTCGCCATTCTCCTCTCCTTGGTTCCACTGCTCCTGGCAACTCAGTGTGAGACAGAACCGGTCTCACCGAGCCGCAGCTGCGAGGTTGTCCTTTCCTCGGCGGACCCTGCCGCCGCAGAGATCGGCGACGAGGTCGTGCTCCACGCCAGCCCCTTGACGACCCTTCAAGACAGCGTCCTCCTGGTGGGGGGCACCCAAGCCGAGGTGACCGCCGTGGACCGAATTGGCTGCGATGCCTGTGACACCTGCGTTCTTGAAGCGGATTGCGACCCCTGTGGAGACTGTGACGCCTGCGACGCAGCTTGCGACACAGAATGTTCGGAGACCCTCCGATTTTTAGTTCCAGAAAGGGAAGCCGGAGAGGCAGAACTCACCCTCTACAACCTCTACGGAAACTCCGACCCCTTGCCCTTCTCTGTCCTGAGCACGGAGACCGCGGTCGATACGGCCTCCGACTGAAAAGACTCCACAAAAAGAGTCAAGAGTCTCTAAACGCGGTGTCCTGCCTCAACTACGGGCTTGCCCGGGGGGCTTTCTTAGCCTATACAAAGGCAGTAAAAATTCGTTTATGCGGAGTCTTTTCATGCGTCTTTTCTGCGGCAGCGCACTGGCCTTTCTGGCAGCAGCTACATTCTCTACGCCAGCAACAGCCGGCGGTCTTGGCATCGATTTCCTCGGTGGCGTCCACACCGAAAATGTCTACTTTTTCGATGACAATGGGACCAAATTCCAGGAGAGCCAGATCACGCCCAACGCGGGGTTTGGCATCCAGGCGATCCTCGGGGACCGCGATGACTCTCTGATTGGCATCATGAAGTTCGGCTACATGATGGACATGCCTGCCAGCTCAGCCGTCACCATTCCTGGCAGTGGTTTCGCCGGCGATTCCTCCTCCCAGATTACCGGTCGCTTCGAATGCGAGGACCCCAACGCCGCATCGGTGTGTGGACCTCGGCACATTGGAACCGTCAGCGCGGGCCTGCAATGGCGCGTTTGGGGGGATCCCATGGGCTTTCAGGTAAGCCTCCTCCCCTCAGTGGGCGCGGGCATTGTGACCATGGACAGCACGGAGTACCTCCAAGCATCCTTCGGTCCCGGGGTTCACTACGCCATCACCAAGGCTCTCCAAGTTCACGGTGAAGTGGTCTACCAAGCTCGGTACCGCAAGAGCTTCGAGCACGGCGCAACCTTGACGACTGGTGTTCGCTGGCTCTTCGATTAGGCCTCTGTCCGCGAGGGCTGCCTGCACTCGACTCCTGGTCTCGGGGGTCCTGCTCGGCTTTGGCTGCTCCGACCCCAAGGATCCCTGGTGGGACGCGCTCGAACCCTCGGGCTTCTGCCACCAGGTCAATCTTCTGGATGGGCTCGACCCGTCCGAGGGCCGGGAGCTCACGAACACCTTCTACTGCCTCAATCAGCAGGGGTCGCTCGCACCGCTGGTGTCCAGTGTCGCGGCGCTCCAGCAGCCTGCTCGGGATCAGGAGACCGGTGCAGTGCACCTCTCCCAGGGCATCAATCGTCTGCTTGAAGCCGATCTCAATGCCTTTGAACTCGCCGGTACACTCTTGGACTGGCTTGAGGCGGATGCCCCACTTCTGCAGGAGAGCCTGAAGATCGTCGTCGA
Organism: Myxococcota bacterium; assembly: GCA_036021505.1. Classification (GTDB taxonomy): domain Bacteria; phylum Myxococcota_A; class UBA796; order UBA796; family CAJQPC01; genus JAYXVV01. Next base: position 79,332 of record JAYXVV010000010.1, read on the forward strand.
GCTCATCTACGCGACCCCCTACTCCCTGCTGGAAGACGCCGATGCTCCTCCTGACCAAGTTCATTTGGACAACGGGGCACTGGCTCCATTGCTCGGAGGGCTTCGCGAAGGCCTCATCGCAGCGCTCGACGACGATTTGTCCCCCCTCAGGACCTTCGATGCGGCACTCCATTCGCCGAAAACCACCGAAGTGCTCCACACCCTGAGCGCACTGACTCAGAGCCCTGAAATCACCTACCGCAACCGAATGGATGACCTCTTGTCGGACTTCGGTGCTGCGCTTCTTGCCAGCAGGAGCCCTGAAAACAACCGGAGCTCCTCGGGCACTGAAGAGTCACTGCGTGATCTGATTTCTGCGCTTGTTCTCAATCGAGACGAGGCCTCACGCAGCGCGGTGGATTTGGCCGATGAGGCGATCGGTACGGTCTTTGCGGACACCAAGGCTCGCGACCGCGTCCTGAATGCTCTCCATGTTCTTGAGAAGCGAGATGCGTTGCGGACGCTTCCACTCCAACTTCGTTACTTCGGTGATGTTCCTGCGGATGGTGGGTCCTTCGGACCCGGGGTTGATTCCGCCCTCGTTTCCCTTCTCAGGCTCATCCACAACGCCAACACATCCGTCAAATGCGAGGTGAACTGGGGCATCGGATCCGCCTCCATTGACCTGGGCAATCTCTCCATCGCCCTCTTGGAAGCCATCGCCGAGCTGGAGCCGGATGTCACGACGGAATCCGTGGATCTCTTGGGTCGAATCCTGGGTCTGCCCCTCACAGAAACCATCCTCGATGTGATCGCGGCGTTGGGCGTCTGCCCGGTGCTCGATGCGCAATTTGTTGACGACCTCCAGAGCATCGATCGCCTCAATGACTCTGCATCCGGTGATCTCTTGGTGGTTCTCGTTGAGGTCCTCAAAGCCCTGGGAGAGGGCAGCAACTCTCGGATCCCCGAGATGGTGGACCTGCTGAGTATTCCCCACGCGATTGATGCCTCCATTCCGTTGGAAGAAACGCTCCGGGATCTCGGAGGATCTCCTCTGCTGGAGACGTTGGCGGCGTCCCTCGGCGCCATGCTCACCCCGGAGGAATACATCAATCCAGCCGACATTCCAGACGGGATCGACTTCATTGAATTCGAGGACATTTGGGAAATGGTCGGAGCAGCCTTCGCGATGAGAGAAGATGGGGAAACCCCCCTCTCCACAACACTGCCTCTGCTCGAGGGTGTCGTGGCTCAACCCGGTACTTGGTCGGGGCTCTATGCACTTGGGGAACTCCTGACCGACGAGCGGTCGGAGACCCAGCAAAGTCTGTCCATGCTTCCGACGCTCCTCAGCCTCGACCCTGACCTTCAGGTCACACGCCAGGTAGCTGGGATTTTCTTTGCGGAAGAAACAGCCGAACATTTCGCAGTCGTTCTCGAGATTCCAGAGTTGTACTCGGCCGTTTCTACGAGCTCTGCCGAGTCTCCTGGGCCCATGGTTTTTTTCGCAGATCTGCAGCTCTCCGGAACACTCAATTCCCTTCTTGGAACCATCGATCGTACAATCGGCCTGCTCGGACTCACCACCGACTGACTGAGGAAGCTCTATGCCGGTTGACGTTCAATACCAGAACCTTCCACGACCCAACGGGGAGATTGCGCACCGGTACGGAAATCAGGTTCACCTCCTCTCTCAGCCCTACCCCATGTCTCTCCTGACGCGGCTTTGCTCCGAGCCCTGTGTGCAACCGGAGGTCAACACGCTGGTACGACAGCTCTTTGCTTGGCTTTTTGGAGAGGTTGCGAGCCGTGAGCTCTTGACCCACCACAAAGAGACCCCTACTCGAATGCAGGCCACTCATCCCGAGGGCGTGGTTGCTGCAGAACAAATCGATCCCAATCAAAAGGCCGTGGTTGTCGACATCGCACGCGCGGGAATTCTTCCAAGCACGGTGTTCTACGACGCCCTCAATGTGCTCATCGACCCATCCCAAGTCCGTCAGGATCACGTCTTCATGAACCGGGTCACGGATTCGGAGGGCAAGGTCACAGGCGTCGACCTCAACGGATCCAAGCTCGGAGGGTCGGTTCAGAACGCGACCGTCATCATCCCAGACCCGATGGCAGCTACGGGCTCCTCCACTGCCGAGGTGCTTCGGCTCTACCGGGATGAGGTCCCAGGCCAAGCTCGAAAAATGGTCGTTGTGCACTTGATCGTTACTCCTGAGTATCTCCGAAAAATCACCTCCTCCTTTCCAGAAGTCTCCATCTACGCCATTCGGCTGGATCGAGGCCTTTCTCCCGCCCCGGTACTTCAAACTCAGCCAGGAAGCGACTGGGAGGCGGAGGTCGGACTCAATTCACATCACTACATCGTCCCTGGCGGCGGTGGATTTGGCGAGGTCATGAACAATGCATGGATCTGAGATCAATGCTCGACTGTCCACACTCATTGACGAGTCGAGCCTGCAAGCACGCATCCGAGAACTCGGAGCTCAGATTCGCGAAGACTACGGAGACGAGCCCATTACCTGCATCGGTGTGCTCAAGGGTTCGTTTCTCTTCATGGCCGATTTGGTTCGCGCCATCGGAGGCCCGGTTCGTTGCGAGTTCCTCGGCGTGTCCAGCTATCAAGGCGGAACGAGGTCCACAGGAGTGGTTCGGATTACCCACGACCTCAAGCAGAGCGTGGAGGGCCAGCATTGCCTCCTTATCGAGGACATCGTGGATACGGGACTCACCATGGAGTACCTCCTGAGAATGCTCAACCTCCGAAACCCTGAGAGCCTCAAGATCGCCAGCCTCCTCGACAAGCCATCAAACCGCAAGGTGGAAGTGGAGATCGACTACGTTGGGTTCACAATTCCCGATGAATTCGTGGTGGGCTACGGCCTGGACCTCCAAGGATTCCACCGAAACCTTCCCTACATCGCGGTGTACCACCCATGAGCATCTGGCCCAAAGACATCTCAACAAGCGCTGCCCCCGAGGCCATTGGCCCCTACTCCCAAGCCATTGTCCACGGCGGCCTTGTTTATTGTTCCGGACAGATCGCCCTCGATCCCGACAGCGGAGAACTCATTGAGGGCGACGTGAGCGCCCAAGCCCACAAGTGCCTTCAGAATCTCAAAGCTGTCCTTCTGGCAGCCAACACCGACTTGGATCAGGCACTGAAGGTGACGGTCTTCCTCAAAGACCTCGAGGATTTCGCGGCTGTGAACGCGGTCTACGCCGAGTACTTCGGCCCCGTCTTTCCGGCCCGCGCTTGTGTGGAGGTTTCCAGACTGCCCCGGGACGTTCTGGTGGAGATCGACTGCATCGCTGCTGTCAACTGAAGCCTGGCTGTCAAGACGAACTCGGCTTGTCCCCGCCACGGCGGCTACCCCGTCGCGAGCGGCGCCGATTTCGTGGGTTTCGCCGTGAGGGTTTCTCCTGCGATGCCTCAAACTCACCCAAGATGGTGAGCCACTGTTTCCCGTAACGCTCAACCTGCCATTCACGGATATCCGAGAGCTCCCGGAGTGCCTGCAGGTCGCTTGGACGCCAACCCGCGATGATCTTGAGTTGGTTGTTGGAAGCCGACATGGCCAGTGGGAGCTTTTGCTGAGAGACAAGATCTTGCCTCCAGTTCTTCAGCTTTTGAAACAGCCTCTCTGTTTCACGTCCACCGTGAGGCGGACGCTCCGCGCTCTCTCTCTTTCGGGATGGAAGCGGCTCCGTGTCCGAGAGTCCACGCTTGACGGCCTCGATCATCGCAGGACCGTGACGCCGGACCATTGTGGACCCTGAGCGAACGATTGCGTTGAGGTCTTCGATTTTCTGGGGCTGCTTCCGAGCGATCAGGATCAACACCTGGTTCGGAATCACCTTGTAGGGGGGACGGTTCATCTCTTTCGCTTGGCCGTCTCGGTAGACATAGAGCTGACGGAGCACTCGCAGACCCACCTCTTCAAGCCCTGAGGAGTGCTTGATGCGAATGAAATCATTCGGGTCGAAGGGCTTGTCCTTCCACTCCCGGCGCGAGAGCAAGTCAAACTCCTCCTCCGCAATGCCCAACCGACCGATGGATTGGAGCTTGTGGGTCAGGAGTTCCCGCAGAGGAAGAAGGAAATGGGAGTCTCCTCTCGCGTAGTCGAGGTGCTCCGGGAGGAGCGGACGCTTCGCCCAGTTGTGACGCTGGAACTTTTTGTCGAGCTTCACATCAAAAAAACGGTCCACCAAGTCAGCGAGTCCTACTTTGGGCAGGCCAAGAATCTGGGACGAGACCATGGTGTCAAAAAGATTGGGGATGTCGCAGCCGAAATCCCTGCGCAGGGACACGATGTCGTAGTCCGCTCCGTGAAACACCTTCACCACATTGGGATCCGACAGCAGCTCTAAAAAGGGTCCGAGGTCCTTGAGCGCCAGCGGATCAATGATGTAGTCCTGCTTGCGATCCGAGACCTGGATGAGGCAGACCTTCTCCTGGTAGCAGTACATGGAATCGCTTTCCGTATCGATTCCGAGAACAGGTTCGCCGTGCATCTCTTCGCAGGCTTTGGCCAATGCATCAGCGTCTTCGATTATCACCAGCGGGGTGTCTTGCATGCGGCTCCAGGGGCCACCCCAGCCCGCCTTCAGACTAACGGAGTAGGACAGGGACTTCAATGGCGGTGAAAGAGCTTTCTTCCTCCCGAGGAAAACCGCTTTCTCAAGCCATCCAGCTTTTCTTCTCCTCTCACAACACAGCTATGCTACCTATTTGTTCCCCTTGAAGAAGGAGATCTGAGTGGTGCAAGCCGTCGAACGCAGCAGCCGAACTGTTCTGACGGTCGGCGGAAACGCCCTCATTCGGCCTGGGGAAGAGGGCAGTGTCCAGGAGCAGTGGGTTCGAGCAGCCAACCTCGCTGGACTCATCGCTGAACTACCCCGTTCGATGCAGTTGATTCTCACCCATGGAAACGGACCACAGGTCGGACGCGTACTGCTGCGCTCCGACCTGTGCAGCGGCACTGTTCCTCCAGTGCCCATCGATGTGGCCGTGTCCGCTACCCAAGGCGAGATGGGAATCATGCTTCAGCAGGCCATTGAATCCATAGCTGGGCGCCCAACCGCCACCATTCTCACGCAGGTCCTCGTTCGTCGAGACGATCCTGCTTTCGTGGAGCCACAAAAATTCATTGGGAGATTTTACACCCACGCTGAGGCCCTCGAGAAAGCCTCCGACTTGGGCTGGAGCGTGAAGGAGGACCCTGGGAGAGGTTGGCGGCGCGTTGTGGCCTCTCCACGACCCTACGAGATCATCGAGCGAGCATCCATCACCGCACTCCTGAATGCCGGGATCACGGTGATTGCCTGTGGGGGTGGCGGAGTCCCGGTAATCCGTCACAGTGGTCGCCTCATCGGTGTGGAGGCGGTGGTGGACAAAGATCGCTCCTCCGCACTTCTTGCCCATTTGGTGAACGCTGACCAACTCGTCTGCCTCACCGGCGTAGACGAGGTGATGGTGGACTTTGGGCTGCCTACTGCGCGGGCCATTCACCAAGCGACCCTCTCCGAAATTTCGAAGCACCTCGATGCCGGAGAGTTTCCCGAGGGAAGCATGGCTCCCAAGATCCGGTCCGCCATGCAGTTTCTGATCGACGGGGGCGAGCGCGTCATCATCACCAGCCCGGAGCGGCTCTCGGATGCTCTCCGAGGAGAGGCGGGAACCCACCTGGTCCCGGACTAAGCCAAGACGTGGGCCGCTAAAACTTGAAACGCCGCTTCCCGATCCGAGAAGCTCTCCGCACCAAACCGATCGACGAGAGTCGCCGTGTGCTCCAACTCCCCAAGAACATTGCCAAACACCCAGTTGGCCCTACAGCGGAACCCAAGCGTTCGGCATGCTGCCACCAAGCCCTCCGTACTGGTCTCAGGACCAGCGGCCTTGAAGCCGACGAGCTTCGACTCCGGTGCCCAGGCCTTGAGGTGATCAATAATTTTGGGGGCCGCCTGGAGGTGAATCGTAAGACTCTCTTGGCCGGAGGCGATCTTGCCTTTCTCTGCGACCGCCTCGTAATCGCCCACGGCTGCGGAATGGATCACCCACCCCTTGGGGTGCTCTCGGAGCCAATTCCTCATCCGCGCCATCAGGTCGCGTGTGCTGGTAAAGGTCTCCGTGGATGGGATCCTCTCGGCGCGGAGGACGGCTTCTGAAGATCCCAGCAGATGAACGTCAGCCCCTCGCTCTCTCAAGATTTCAGCAATACGCACCCCCGTCCTACCGCTTGAAAAAGCGGCAATATGGCGCATGGCGTCAATTGGATTCCGCGTCGAACCCGCCGTGACGAGTACTGAAATACTCACGTCCACTCCTTCCTCCCAGCCACTAACTCATCTCCGTCCTGCAGTACCGATTCCTCTGGAACTCTCGGTGCTTAAAGACACGAGGATCCGGTACTGGGGTACACTGGTGACGAACCAGTCCACATGATGCTTTGAATCTCTCCCATCTTCACGCTGCTGCCGAGGCTCTCCGAAACACCTTCGGTGAGGCACCGCCCACCGCCATTGTCTTGGGCAGCGGTCTCGGCGGGTTGGTCGACGGGGCGCAGGATACGCAGTCGGCCGCCTACGGGTCTCTGGGTCTGCCCGTTACCGGTGTGAGTGGTCACGCTGGAAAAGTCGTGGTTGGCCGCCTTGGCAGAGCACGGGTTGCTTTCCTGTCGGGCAGAATTCATGTTTATGAGGGAAGACCCTTGGAAGAGGTGGTCCGCAACGTGCGAGCCATGGCTCTCTGGGGCGTGAAGCGTGTGGTGCTGACCAACGCTGCGGGAGCGGTGGACTCCACCCTCCGCGTCGGGCAACTGATGGCGATTCAGGACCACATCAACTTCCTGGGAAGCAACCCCCTTTCGGGCCCCAACCCGGATGAACTCGGTCCACGCTTCCCAGACATGACCACGGCCTACGATCCCACACTCAGAGCCCAAGCACTCGAGGTGAGCCGAACCCTGGGCATCGATGTGGCCGAGGGGGTGTATTTGGCCACCACCGGTCCCACCTACGAAACCCCCGCAGAGGTGCGGGCGTTTGGGATCCTGGGCGCAAAGACCGTGGGCATGTCCACTGTTCCTGAGACCATTGCGTTGAATCACATGGGCATTCCCGTGCTGGCTTTCTGCATGGTCTCCAACCTGGCCGCGGGCCTCAGCGGAAACCCCCTCAACCACGACGAGGTCAAGGAAGCCGCCCATGCAGCAGGTGCCGACCTGACTCGCCTTCTCCAACACCTGCTCGAGCAGTGGGAGTCCTGAGCCGGAGATTCCATGGAAACCTTTCTGCTTCTCGGAGGACTTTCTCTCGGCCAAGTCCCCGGTGCCCACCACTCCGTGGAGGAGCTTCTCCGCGAGACAGACTGGGCCACAGCCGAGGTGGAGTCCGCCCTCCTGGTGAGTCAGTACCTCCGAACCGACACCACCAACCCGCCTGGAAACGAGAGCGAGGGTGTTGAATTTCTACAGGAAGTTCTGAATCGGGAGGGAATTGAGTCCACACGCGTCCAACTCGAGGAAGGACGAGAGAGCCTTTTTGCACGACTCGAGGGGTCCGGAACTGAGGGGCCTCTGTGCCTCGTTTCTCACATCGACGTCGTTCCCGCTGAGCCGGAGAACTGGTCCATTCCACCTGACCAGGGTCGGCTGCACGCTGGAGCCATCTGGGGAAGAGGCGCCCTGGACATGAAAGCTGTCGGTGCGCTGCACCTCCAAGCCTTCCGAATGTTGGGTCGCTTGGACCTCCCACTCCAGCGCGATGTGGTGCTCATCGCTGTTGCTGACGAGGAGGTCGGAAACCGGGGTATCCAGCAGTTGATCCACGACCATTGGGATCAGCTGGGATGCAGCCACGCGATCAACGAAGGAGGAATTGGGCTCGTTGACCCCATCTTTGAGGACCAGAATCTCTACGCCATATCCGTGGGGGAAAAGGGCGTTCTCTGGGTGAGGATCAGCGTCAGTGGAGATCCCGGTCATGGCTCTACACCTCGGCCAAACCAGTCCCCCAACCTGCTGTTGGATACCATAAATCGCATCCTCGAGCCTTCTCCAGACTTCTCACCACCAGAGGCATTTTTGGAGCTCGCTCGAATCGCTGGTCAGCACCAGGGTGGGTTTGCAGGCCTGCTTCTTCAGCGGCCCTTTGCTGTTCGACACCTCCTCAAGAGACGCTTCTTGAGGAATCCCATCACTGCCGCTGGAACCACCAACACCATCAACCTGACCGGATTGGAAGGCGCTGTGGCACCCAATGTGGTGCCGTCTGAGAGCTCGGCACTGCTCGACATTCGACTTCTTCCCGGCACATCCACAGACGACATGCTTCAAACCCTTCAGGACCGAATCAACGACGACCGCGTCACGATAGAGATCCTCACGGCACGCGAGGCGGAAGTCAGCCCGATGGACGACCCCGTGTACCACGCTCTCGCCAAGGCGAGTGAACGATTCACCCCAGGGGCGATTGCGGCACCCGCGATTTCTGTCGGGTTCACCGACTCTGTCTTTCTTCGCCAACAGGGGGTTCACGCCTACGGGTTGGCTCCCTTTCTCTTGACTGAGGAGGAGATTCAGGGAATGCACGGCAACGATGAGCGGATCAGCTTGGAGAACCTCGCCCGAGGCCTGCGGATCACCTGGGCCGCACTGCTCGAGCTGGCTCTCTACGAGGAAGAGTCTCGCTGAGCAATGCCGTCGCCAAGCAGGAGCCCCAGCGCCATGGTTGTGATCTGAGGGTTCACGCCCAACGAACCGGGAAACACGGAGGCATCGGAGACGAAGAGGTTCTTCCAGCCCCAGACCCTCCCTTCCGGGTCCACCACAGACTGCGACGGATCCAGACCCATGCGGCAGCTGCCCATGATGTGAGAACAGTAGACGAAGAGATCCGCGGCAAGGGTATCCATCGAAATGTTCTCTTCAATCTCGTCCGGAGAACGGAGCGGTTTTGATCCGGTAATTGGCAGCAGAACGGAGAGAGCCCCGGCTTCAAAGAAGGCCTCTGAGATTCGCCGGATTCCCTGCAAGAGGCGGCGCTTGTCGATCTCGGAGAGTTCGAAGCTCAGCCCGTGAAGGGTCACTCGTCCTGCGGAATCCCATACATTGGCCAAAACGCCCGACGAGGCAATCTGGGCGAGATTGGCCATGATCTCGAGGCTCTCTTGACCCATTCGTGAGGGCAAGCTCATGTAATACTGGTCCGGGGTGACCGTGTAGGTCTCCAAGAGGTAGCCCTCGTCCCTGAAGTCGACGTAGTACCCCTGCGTCACGCCTTCCCACGGTCGGATTTCGTGACCGAACTGAGCCATTGCCCCCGAGGCGGGATGAAAGCTGAGGTTGTGGCCTGCGGTTCGGGGGTCGCCGAGTCCATTGGCCAAAAGAAAGCGAGGACTTCCTACGGAACCGCCGGCCACCACAAAGTGGTCCGCTCGAACCCGAATCCGGCCCACAGGATCATGGGTTCTCGGGTCGATCTGGGTGCCAACCACCTCGACCACCCTGTCCCCTCGCGTCACCACCGAGTCCGCCCGACAGTCTGCATGAACGGCAAGAGCCTCGGATTCAAGCGCTGTTTTCAGGAGGGTTCTGTCGACGGAGTTCTTCCCTCCGGTCGGACAGCCCAGCTGGCAGATTCCACAGCCGACACAGCCCGGTGCGGACCGCGGCATGAAGTGACCGTCCCACCCCAGAGAGTCGACACCCTTCTTGAAGATCAGGTTGTTCTCGCGTTGGGCGGAAGGTGGATTCACGCTCACGCCAACATCCACCCACACCCGATCCACCAACTCCGAGAGTCGCTCATCCCGATCGAAGCCCGCGCTTTCCCTCCAAACAGCCAACCGCTCGGCAGGTGGCTTGAAGCTGATGGCCGAGTTGATCAGGGTCGATCCCCCCACCCCGCGGCCTGCAGCGACCGGGATGATGGTGTTTCCTACTGCTGTGCGGACCCCACGCTCCGCATAGAGATTCCGAAGTGCCCAAGGGACCTGTGCCTTGAATTGTTGGGGCTCCCAGTGGCGCCCCTCCTCCAGCATGATCACGCTCTTCCCCGCCTCCACCAGGGCCAATGCCGTCGCTGACCCTCCGGCACCCGCACCCACAATGCACACATCCGCCCTCAGCCGAAGCTCTGGACTTCGGTCGTCTGCAGAGAACCGTCCGGGTTGAAAGCTCATGCGTCTCCTGGTCTGGCGGCGCAATAGGACCTCCACCCAATGGCGTTGAGTACATCCGGGTGGTTGAAGAAGGCCATCCCGAGCACCGACTTGAGGCTCGCGATGCCTCCGTTCCGAAGCTTGGAGCCAGGACGCCCCCACTCGGCGAGCAGCTCGGCCCGTTTCTCAACTGAGCAGGAGGTGAATCGCTTTCCCGTCTGCGCCATGGTTCCGTACTGGATGAAACGCAGCAGATAGCGAAAAGGAGGTACGAGCTTGGGGTCGAGTGTCTCCGCCATGAGACGATCCACCTCCGATTCGATGCCGATGTCTGATCCGCTCAAACCGATGGCATTTCCCTCTGGAAACAGGACCTCACCCAACGCCTCGACAACCGAGAGCTCTCCCGCAGAGAGCACCTCATGCCCCTCTGCCGCTTCCGGAAGCCAGAGGAACCCGCCCAGACCCACGCCCACAGATGTGAGTGAACCAATCGTGAGCACCTGTCTGCGAGTCGGGCGAGTCAAAGCCATACACACAGAGTTAGCTCAAAATCCGAGATTGATCTCGCACCGACCCCGAGAGTGTGACAAAATCACCGGATGCGTCGCTCCACTCTGACTCTGCCTCTGGCCCTCTCCGCGCTTGCCTGCGCCAATGAGGTACCCGAGGAAGCCGTCGAGCAGCCTGTGCCGTTGTTTACGGAGGCTGTTCTGGAGCCTCCGTTCAAGCACGCCAACGCCGTGTGGGCGGGTGTGGCCTTGTTCGATGCAAACGGCGACGACCTCCTGGACATGGTCTTCACCAACGGAACCAATCACCGCGACGGCCTCTACATCAACCAAGGGGACGGTCGCTTTGTGGATCATGCGGAAACCGCGGGCTTTCCTGCTGAGCCTCAGCACGGGGGAGTGGTCTCTGGGGACATCGACAATGACGGAGACGAGGACCTCATCATGACGATCGAGTGCTCCAACGGGACCCTCGCCCCAGAGGGGGATGGTCTGGCAGACGGAGGCTTCCACATCTTCCGCAACGATGGCACCGGCAACTTCACCTTGGAAACCACCGAGCCGATCATTCAGGCAACCATTGAGACTTGCCCGATTTCAGTGGACCTCTTCGATGTCGACAACGACGGGGACCTCGACCTGCTGACCGCCAATGGACTCGACCTGGACCAAATCTTTCCATGGGTCTTCCGGAAAGACGTCATTGAGGCCGCTGACTACGTCCTGTTCAACAACGGTGACGGCATCTTCACCTACGCCTCGGAGATTCCCAGCCCCATTCAGCAAGACCCGGACTCCGACAAAAGGGTCACCCACTACACCACCTTCACTAGCGTCATGATGGACCTCCGGGGCGAAGGAGAATTCATGCGTGTCGCTGGAGCAGGGGGCACGCCTGTAGCCGTTTGGAGCAATCACGACGGAACCATGCTGTTCGAACCCCAGCTCTCCGAGGTCGGCGAGGGCATTTGGATGGGCCTCACACCGGGTGACTTCCGCGGCAACGGAACGCTCCAGCTGTATGGAACCAACATGGGCTTGAGCCCACTGATTGCTGGCTACGACAACCTTCTCGACTACGCCCAGACGCTGTACGGCGGAGACGGTGCTATCGAAGACCTCACCACCCACATCTTCCATGGACTCATCGAGGCCGATGACAACGGCATGCTCGAGGTCGCAGAAGACTGGACGGTCGAGGCTGAGCACACCCTGACCGGTGATGTTTTTGACGGATTCATCGATCCCGACAGCCTGGAGCCTCGTTATCCCGAGTGGATCGCACCGGAGGGCTTCGAGCGCTACGGTTGGGGCTGGGGCGCCGTCTCGCTGGATTACGATGCGGATGGCTGGGTCGATGTCGCCTACAACGGCAACAACTGTTCGGCTCCAATGGACATCATTTGGGACGAGGACCACGGTGCCGGCCCGGGAGCCCTGCTTCGAAACACTGAGGGAACCGGATTCTCCGACGTGACATGGAGCGCAGGCGTTGCGAACATTGACCGGTTCGGACGCTACGTGGATGGCCGCGGAATCGCCACGGGCGATCTCAACGGAGACGGCTATGCCGACCTCGTTTTCGCCAACCGTACCTACAATCCCTCTCAATCCAGCCCGCTCGATCAAGAGGTGGGGATTCCGCGAGTTTGGCTCTCAACGGAGAGAGAGAACAACTATCTTCGAATCAAGGTGGACTCTCAGGTGGGCAACCGACAAGGGCTGGGTACTCAAGTCTGGGTCGAGGCCAATGGACGCGAAGTTGCCCATGGCTTGGGGCTGGGAGGCGGAACCAACTCTTCGAGCGAAAGAGCGCTTACAATCGGAATTGGGGATGCAGAACAAGTCGATTTGAGGGTACGATACCGGAGCGGAACTGAGATTCGCCTCGAGGCAGTCGAGGCCAATCAAGAGATTATTTTGGTGGAAGAATGAAAATTCTCGGATGGGTCATGCTGGGTGTACTGGTCGGATGCGGGTCCGAGAGCACCGAACAAGACACTTCCGCGCCGTCGGATACCGATGCTGCGCCGGATTCTGCAGTCGTCCCGGAGGGCCCACCCAACTACCAGAGCGCTGAAGTCTGTGCAGATTGCCACCCCCGCCAATATGCGGAGTGGCGCCAGTCCATGCACTCCTACGCCGCGGTCAGCCCCGTGTTCGAGGCCATGAACGCCAAAGCCTTCCGAGATTCAAGCGGAGACGTCGGTACGTTCTGCACGGGCTGCCATGCGCCGGTTGGAACCGCCTTTGGGGAAGGCGGCCACACCTCGGTCGCAGAGCGCTCAGACATCTCGAAAGAGGGCGTTACGTGCAGCTACTGCCACACAGCAGTCGACCACACCGGTCCCATCGGAAACAACAACATTCTCTCGGACCCTGACCACATCATCCAGGGCCCCTACGCTTCTGACGCGATGGACGGTCACATCTCCGAAGAGTCCAGCTTCATCCAGACTCCTCAGTTCTGCGGCTCATGCCACGATGTCTTCAGCTTCCCCGCACTCCGTATCGAGGAGGCCTTCACCGAGTATGAAGAGAGCCCTGCCGCAGAAGAGGGCGTTCGATGCCAGGACTGCCACATGGGTCCCAACCCCGGTGTGAATGCAAAGCGCCCCATGGGGCAGAGCACCGAGGGCCTCTCCGGGGACTACCCCGACCGGGAGCTGTCCTCCCACTTCTTCGTTGGGCCCGACTACTCCATGCTTCCGGACTGGCCTTACCCTGGCGAGCCCGAGGCCAATGCGAAAGCCAAGGCTGAGAGTCTTGAGCGGACCCGGAAGCTTCTCAGAAATGCCGTCGAGATCGGCTTCTTGCAGCCCCACATCAGCCCTCATGAGACCCGAATCGAGGTCAACCTCCGATCCCTTCTCGCAGGCCACGGCTTCCCAACGGGATTCACCTCAGAGCGCCAGGCTTGGATTCACATCAAGGTGACGGATGCCCGGGGCGTCGTGACCTTCGAAAGCGGCGATCTTGATGCGTACGGCGACCTGCGCGATGACCACAGCCGCGCTGTGCGAGAGGGAGTCGTCGAAAAAGACAAATACCTGATCAACTTCCAGTCGAAGAACCTCCTCCGCCAAGGGGACCTCTCCGCATTGGATGTGGTGGAGACCATCTTCCCCTTCGACGCGGACTGGATTGAGAAGCAGAACCTCGGACCGCTGGAAGAGAAGAGCTACATGTACATCTTTGATGAGCCACGACGGCCCTTCACTGTGGATGTCTCCCTCAACTACCGCAATCTCCCACCCTACCTCCTCCGAGCTCTCCAACTCGAGGAGCTCGTCGACCAACTCGAGATCTTTGAGATTGCCACCGAGTCCCTCGTAGTCCCTTGAGGTCCCTCTCATTTGCCGGGGTGTTGATGCTGGGCATTGGCTGCTCCCCCCAGCCCGAACCGCCGCCTGACTCCGGAGAAACCGGACTGGAGATTGAGGACGACCCCTGCGCCCCTGAAGGCTTCCCCAGCGGACAGGCCGTTGGTGAGTCCAACTGCGAAGAAGGCATCTGCAGCATTCCCCCCGGCCCTTTCTGGAGAGGCCAGGCCAACAACGGCGATGCTGACGCATGTCCTCTGCATGTCGTCGAAATGAGTGCCTATCGCATCGATGAATTCGAAACTTCGATGGGGGACTACAACGACTGTGTCGATGCAGGGAGCTGCAGCCAGAGAGACTCCGAGTGCAACTCGATCTACTCGAACTGGAAGGGGGATCGAGACGCGCTTCCTGTGGTCTGTGTGGATCACGCTCAAGCCCTTGCTTACTGCGAATGGAAGGGAGGCCGGCTTCCCTCAGAAGCAGAATGGGAGAAAGCCGCGCGCGGTGAAGAAGGAGCCACCTACCCCTGGGGTGAGCGCGCCCCGCTCTGTGAGGACGGAAATTTCCGATTTGTGTCGTGGTACTGCCAGCAGTCCGTGGTGGAGGTGGGGAGCTATCCGGAGACGACCACGGCCTATGGCCTGCAAGACACTCTGGGCAACGCTTGGGAATGGACCTCTGACTACTACGATTCAACATGGTACCAAGAAGCCTCGCGAACCGATCCCGGGGGCCCCGAGCAGTGCTCCATCGACCCGAGTCAAGAAAAAGCCGACTGCACCCATCGGGTCATCCGAGGAGGAGGCTTCAACGCCACAGAACAGAATACCCGAGCGAGCGCTCGAAGCCTGTCAGAGCCCGATCGCGCTGACGTTAATCTGGGGTTTCGCTGCGCCTACGACTAGGCCGGACGTTTTCTGGTCTACACCTTCACAAGTGACAGGGTATAACTGAACATCTGTTCAGGCATATTGGTATGAAGAATCCCCCCCGATCCCATGGGGTGCTGAAGCCCTCTGTCTTCAACACCTCATCTCATCCGCATGCGCCTCGCCTCCTGGTCGCCTGGCTGCCACTCTTCCGACTTGAGCGTTGCGGCTGGGGTCCGAGAGAATCTGTCGCCTTAGTGACCCCTCAACACGGCGTTCTGCGCGTTCTTGCCATGACCGACCCTGTGGCTGAGGCCGGTGTTCAGTTCGGCATGAGCGCTGCACAAGCTCGCGCCCTTGTTCCAAGCCTTCACTTAGAGACTCTGGACAGCCCTGAAGCCGAACAGGCCGATCTGAACGAATTGGCGCAGCAACTCGAAGCGCTCGGGCCTTACACGAATCTGCTCTCACCCGACTGCATCTCTGTGGACATCAGCAGAAGTTCCAGCATTTTGGGAGGAGAGGCTGCCTGTTTAGAATTGGCGATGCGAAGCCTCCGAAGCCTCAACCATCTGTCGCGAATCTGGATTGTAGACGGAGATCGCGCAGGAGCTCTCGTGGCTGCCAAGGCATTGGCTCAGTGGAAGCGCAAGCACCAGATTCTGCCGCATGGAGGGCTTGCAACAGCCCTGCAAGACCTTCCGCTCTCGTTTTTACCCATTTCCCCTCCTCTGCGAGCGTCTCTTCACGCACTCGGACTTCGTACAGCAGGCTCCATCGCATCCCTCCCCGCAGCCAGCATTGCGCACCGCTACGGCGAAGAAGGATTGTGGCTTCACGCTCTCTGCAAAAGCCTCCCCCAGGCCCCTCCTCCGGCATCTCTCACTCCCACACTGCCCCAGGTGCAAAGCACCCACTCTTTCCCCTCACCCGCTACCCACATCCCTCAGCTCATGGCTGAACTGAAGCAAGGCTTAGAACACATCTGTTCCGCCTTACGCCAACGCAACCAGGCCTGTCTAAAGCTCCATGTTCGACTGGCACTAGAGGCCCATCCTGATCGCCATGTCCACCTGCGCTTAGGACGCCCCATGAGAGAATCTCTCCCCCTCAGCAAGCTTCTTCAGCAGCGCTTAGAAGGCCTGCAACTCCGCTCAGGCATTGAGTCCGCTCATCTGACCGCATTAGAGCTTTGCCGGTACCATGGAGAACAGCGAAATCTGTTGGATCGTACCCAAGCTCGTGAGGACTTCCAGTCCCTCTTTACACGTCTCGGTGACAGCCTGGGCTCACAAGCTCTGTTCTCTCCGGTTCTCCGCGAGACGCATCGACCAGAGAGCGCCTGGTCGACTTCACCTGCGCCCAAGACAAAGACGTCCACTCCCCCGCCTCTCGAGCGCCCTACTCTCTTGATGGCTCTCCCGCGTGCGATTGCAGTCCAAACGGAGAAGGGACACCCGGTTCAGCTCCTGCTGGAGGGAAAGCCGTACCGCATTCGCAGTCATCAAGGTCCTGAACGGGTCTGCGGGGAATGGTGGCGCAGGGAAGAATTCGATCGAGACTACTGGACGCTGCAGCTTTCCCAAGGACGTCGACTGTGGGTCTTCCAAGACCGTACAACGCAGGAGTGGTGGCTGCATGGATGGTTTGAATGAGGCCCTCAGGGACGAATTTCACATCCACGCCAACCTGCGAAAGCCGGATAAGCCTCTGGATCATCGTAGAGCGCTAGCTGCACTTGAAGACGATTGCACTGCGACACGGCTTTCTGAAGATCCTCCATCGCGAGTTCACGACCCTGAGGACTCAGCGAAAGACTCGCTACTCCGCCTCCACAGTCTGCACTGGAGACTCCGAAGAGGGGCATCGCCACTTCTTCCCCCACCGCAAGTGGAATGAACTCATCGGTTCGAAGAGCCACTTGATGGCTGTCTTCTACTGCAGAATTCAGCACAAAACCTTGGTCCAGATTCTGAACCACAAGATCCTCTGTATGAAGCGAGGCCACACCAAAAACAGAAGGCTGAGCAAGTCGAATCCAAATGGGAGACTCGTGTTGGTTGCGCAGACGCACCTCCATGGTCTCGCACTCCATCGAGAAGGCCGACAAGGTGTTTTCCATCGAAGATCCTGGAGCAAAAGGACCGACAGGACGCAACACACGCCCCAGCGAGGTCAGTGAAACCACCATCCCCACCAAGATGCAGAAGACGGCACTGCGGTTGTGCCAACGCTTCCAGGTTTCTTCTTCTTTTTTGGGGAGCCCCCCATGATGAGCCAGACGTGCTCGACTGATGCGTTTGAACCATTCGGGTTTCAGCAGCATCACGGCCCCCAAAAGCACCACGGCCAGGCCCATCCAAAAGGCAGCCATCAGGGTTTCAGGGCTCTGAGCATGGGGAGAGAGCATGGATCGTGCTCTAACCCGATCCTCCTCCGATCCACATTCTCAAGAACACGATATACTGAACATGCGTACAGGTAAATTATGGAATTCGTGGAATGCTTTAGCCAGAGTGCCTTCTCCTTTCGAGAAGGCGCTTCTCTGCCAGAAGAATTGGTTCAAGAATCCGTCCGCCTTTCACTGAAAGGACTTGGAATCTGTGACCGAGGAGGGGTTTATGGCCTCGTTAGGGCCTGGAAAGAAGCTCAGCAATTCCAGCTCCCCCTGCTTCATGGAACCCTCCTTTCCGTCGAGGGCCTTCCAGATATCGGTCTGATTGCTGAAAACACCGTAGGATGGTCGAGTCTCTGCGAACTCATCAGCCTTGCCCACAGCAATGGAACCAAACAGAACGCTCACCTGCTTCCTGGTGAACTCTGGACACACCCTGACGGTCTGGTAGCCCTAGCGGACTGGGCCTGGTGCGCCCAACCCGAAGCACTCCAGACCTTGGTGGACTGTTTTCCTGGGGCCGTCACTCTTGTAGCCAGTCGACACTATCTGCCCACCGATCACGCTCACCTTGCTCTCATCGAGAAGACCTCAAAACGACTGAACCTCCCCGTAGTCGTCTCCTCTCGTGCCCTCCAACACACGCCCGATCGCCAGCCACTCCAGGACGTCTTGGAGTGCATCCGAAATCACTGCACCCTGGACACCGCTGGAAGGACGCTCAAGTCCAATCGTGAGCGACACCTGCAGTCTGGTGAGGAGATGTTCAGGCGTTTCCCCCACCATCCCAGGTGGATTCAAGAAAGCCTCGCCATTCAAGAGCGCTGCCAATTCCACCTCGGTCAGCTGGAATACAACTACCCCAAAGAAGTCGTACCCCCGGGCTATACACCGATGAGTTGGCTCCGAAACCGGACCCGCCTGGGCCTCATGACACGCTACCCTAGCGGGACTCCTGATGCGGTTCAAGCGCAAGTGAACCATGAACTGAATTTGGTAGAAGAACTCAATTTTCCAGCGTATTTCCTTACCGTCTACGACATTGTACGAATGGCCCGCGAGCGCGGAATCCTCTGCCAGGGAAGAGGCAGCGCGGCCAATTCAGCCATCTGCTATGCCTTGGGCATCACTTCGGTGGATCCGGCACGGAGCCACATGCTCTTTGAGCGATTCATTTCCAGAGAGCGTCGAGAGCCTCCTGACATTGATGTGGACTTCGAGCACGGGCGACGAGAAGAAGTCATCCAGGCCATCTATGAAAAGTATGGACGAGATCGTGCAGCGATGATCAATGCGGTGATTTCATATCGTCCACGTTCAGCGATCCGGGATGTTGGAAAGGCATTGGGACTTTCCCTCGCCCAAATCGGAGAGCTGTCCAAACGCGTAGACCGATGGGACAAAAAAGGACTTCGCTCTGAAATCATTGAAGAGGCGGGTCTTGATCCTCAGGAATCAAGGCTCCAGCACTGCATCACACTGACTCAAGCGCTTCAAGGCTTTCCCCGACACGTCTCCATCCACAGTGGGGGCTTTGTCATTTCCGAGGGCAGTCTGAGAGCACGCGCTCCCATTGAGCCAGCCACAATGGAACAGCGCACGGTCATTCAGTGGGACAAAGACGACATCGACGCCCTTGGATTCGTAAAGCTCGACTGCCTCGCACTGGGCATGCTGACCGCCATTCAAAAGGCCTTCAATCTAATTGAGTTGAAACACAAAAGGCCGCTTCAGCTCGCCACTGTGCCGGCTGAAGACCAAGCCGTGTATGAAATGTGCACACGCGGTGAAACCATGGGGGTCTTTCAAATCGAATCGCGTGCTCAGATGAGCATGCTGCCTCGACTTCGTCCCCGGTGCTTCTACGACCTCGTGATCGAGGTCTCGATTGTACGCCCTGGACCCATTCAAGGCGGCATGGTGCATCCTTATCTGAACCGCCGACGCGGACTGGAGCCGATTCACTATGCCCATCCCGACCTCCAGCCGATTCTGGAACGCACCCTCGGTGTTCCCATCTTTCAAGAACAAGTCATGGAGATGGCGAGCGCGGTCGGAGGGTTCAGTCCTGGAGAGTCCGATCAACTGAGGCGAGCAATGGGTGCCTGGCGAAAAAAAGGCGGCTTGGAGCCCCTGCTGACACGCCTGGTCGCTAACATGGAGCGTCGAGGGATTGAACCTCACTATGCGCAGCAAATCGCCGATCAGATCCTTGGATTTGGAGAGTACGGATTTCCTGAATCGCATGCTGCATCTTTTGCCCTCTTGGTCTATGTGTCGGCCTGGCTGAAGCACTACTACCCAGCTGCCTTCACCACAGCCCTTCTCAACTCCCAGCCCATGGGCTTCTACAGTCCATCGAGCCTCGTGGGCGAGGCCAAACGCCAAGGCGTTGAAGTTCGCCCACCCTGTGTTCTCTCCAGTGATTGGGACTCCACCCTGGAAGAGGATGGAAAACACAGTCCAACTTCCGACGGAATGGATGGCCGACCCGCTCGAGGCGTAGCCATTCGTCTTGGCTTCCACCAGATCAAGGGCATGAAACAAGAAAGTGCGGATCGCTTGATCGCATTTCGAGACCGTCACCCCATTTCAGATCTCACCGAATTGCACCATCGTGCAGGCCTGAGCCAAGCGGAACTTCGTGTCCTGGCTCGTGCGGATGCTTTTGCTGAGCTCGGCTGGAGTCGTCGCGATGCTCTCTGGCGTATTGATGGGCTCTGGTCAGGATCGCTGCTTCGCTCCCTGCCCCCTCCCACTGACTCGACCGAAATTCCCAAAGCCAGTGCCTATGAAAACCTCCAACTGGATTTTCTGAACCTCGGCCTGTGCATTCAGAAGCACCCCATTGAGTTGGGACGTGAATGGCTCAATCAGCACCAGGTCACTCCCATCGCACAGCTGCAGAAGCGCCCCCATGGCTCCAAGGTTTCTGTGGCTGGACTCGTGACGCACCGACAGCGGCCGCAGACGGCCTCGGGCGTGATGTTTCTGGGGATGGAAGACGAGACGGGCATCACCAACATCGTGGTTTGGCCCAAAATCTACGAGCGCCAGAGGCGACTGATTCGCTCAGAAGGTCTTCTGCTGGTTCGAGGAACCCTTCAAAAAGAGCAGGAAGCCATCTCCGTGGTAGCTCGCTCTTTTGAAGTGCTACCCCTTGAGGGAATCTCTGCCAAAAGTCGCGATTTTCGTTAGCTCAGGGAGCCTCAACCCGCTCAAAGACAAGACCCAAAATATCGTGGTGTTCGGTAGACACAGGGCAGAGCTCTTGATGCAGAAGCTTCAAGTTCACCTCCGCTGCCTCTGCAATCAGATCTTCGGCACTTCCATGAATCTCCAGTGGCTCGACCTCGATGTCCAACACCCGATTCCAGAGCTGCCGCGATCCCTTGACCAAATCCACAGTCAACACCATCAGCCCACCCTGCTCCAGGGCTGTGGCCATGGCTTTAAGCCCCTCGCGACGAACAGTGGCAGGGATGTGCTCGATCACCGACACACTCACTGCAACCCCCAGCTCACCGTCCTCAAAAAGCTTTTCTTGCATGCCCGCACAACGCGTTTCAACACCCCAGCGCGAGTAGTCGGTCCAGTCCCACTCTCCCCCAGAGTTCTTGCCCGTCTGCTGCTGGGAGTCTGGATCTGCAACGAGGGTCTTGAGCCCAAGCTGAGCCAAAGCAATCGGCATCGGCGATTTGCCTGCTCCAGCATCCAAAGCCGTCTTTTTGTTGCCGCTGGCACGCCGCTCCACCTCTCGGAGAATCCAGGGATACTCCCACCACCGTGTCCGGTGAGGTGTTGTCCACCCGAAGCTCTCCCGGGAGAGCTCCTGCATCTTCCGACCCATCTGCATCAGCTCTGGGTCCATGGTGTGAAGCGCAATCCGGCCCACAAGCACTTCGGCTTGTGCACGCCGGTACACCGCGCGGAGAGGCTTACGAATCGGTTGAGGTATCGCCATGAACGCCCTGTATCACCCCCCCAGGTGGTGTGCAGAATGGAGGAAGTGCTTTGCTTGCCTCCTCAGAATCGGAAGGCTACGAAACCGCCTGGAGTCCTCGACCCTGAATCCTTGCAAGAGCTTTGTCAATGACCGAATCCTACTGGCTCGAGCCCATCACTCAGAACCACCCTCGCCTGCACGGGGAACACGGCTGTGATGTTGTCGTTATTGGTGGCGGACTTTGTGGAACCTCAGCGGCCTATCACCTGGCACAGGCCGGTGTCCGAGTCATCTTGTTGGAGGCTCGAACGCTCTCCGAATCGGCATCTGGACGAAATGCAGGATTTCTTCTTCAAGGGACCGCCGAGCGCTACAGCCGTGCCATCGAGGTCATGGGGCACGACCGAGCCAAGAGAATTCATTCCTGGAGTCTCGAAAACCACCGCATGATGGCAGAAGTGCTGGATCGAGAGCGCATCGAATGCGCCTATCAGAAGCGAGGCAGCCTCCAGCTGGCCGGCACTCCAGAAGAGGAAGCGGAGCTCCTGGAGTCGGCTCGGCTTCTCAATGCCGATGGGTTTCTTGCTGAGCGCTTGGACCGGCATCAGCTGGCCCCAGCACTCCAAAATGCTGGCTTTCAGATGGGTGTCCTGCTGCCCGAGGACGGAGAACTGCAGCCCGCTCGCTTTGTCCGCGGTGTGGGGGACTCAGCAGCCACCCAGGGCGCCGGGGTGTTCGAGCGTAGC
>JAYXVV010000011.1:0-29830 GCA_036021505.1 Myxococcota bacterium
GTCCACTTGCACGATTTCCGGTCCGAATTTTGACTGCTCGTTGTTGGAAATTCGGAATGAGAACAAGGATTACGATGCAGTTTTGGTACAGACTGTGGATGCCTTCGGGGAATGGGTCGCGCCAGATGAGATGAGCGGGACGTATGAGATCGCCTTCGACTGCGAAGGCAGTCAGTGCGCAGAGGCTCTGAAGCAGAGTCAATCGCCCTATCCGATTCCCTGTGCCGTCGGTTTTTCGTTTACCGGAAGATAGACTGCGACAGATTGATTTGTGACTATCGGCTCGATGGGAATGGATGGTTCATTCCCGCAGCTGCAACTTTAGACGATGAGTGGAGTATTGATGAGAAGGTTGATTTGGGTGACTGCAGGACTTTTGGTTGCTTGTGGCGGCAAAAAAGACGGTACAGATAGCGTCGACACAGGCGTTGCGACGGATTCGGGGGTGGCTTCGGATACGGGTGAGGCGGACACCGACACCGACACCGACACCGACACCGATACGGATACCGATACCGATACCGATACGGACACGGATACCGGGGGCGCAGAGACGGGTGACACGGATGTTGAGCCAGTAGCGCCCAAAGAGGGCTACTTCAACGGAACACTCACGGGGGACATGGACGATGAATGCGGCATCCTGCAGGAACTCGATCTTGCGGACGCTGAACTGGACTTCTGGTTCAACTGGAGCGCCACGGAAATGACGATGCTCGTTCTCGAGCCTGGCGGTTCGACGGGCCCGGTGGTCTGCGATGTCGACTCGGCCGACACCAGCTTCAGCTGCCCTGTCGATGAGAGCAGGGATACGATTGACCCCGCAAAGGATGCCGAGTTGGTGTACGCCATCAGTGTGGACGGCACCTTCAGCGCCGAGGAAGCCGTCGAGGCGAACATCGTCTGGGCGCTCTCCTGCGAGGGCGCAGATTGCGCTGAGGTTCTTGCGGAATCCAACCCCTTCAGCGCAGAACTTCCTTGCTCTTCGACGGTTGGCGTGGAGGCCTCATGGACGGAGGAGGAGCCCGTCATTGCTGTTGTGCCGGAGAATGGCCGCTACTCGGGGAGCTTTGGTTCGATCACCAACGATGGATGCGATCTCGCCTCCATCGGGTTCGAGGCCGCCATGAGCAACTCTACGATTGAGATCAACAACTTCCAGCGGATGATGTTCGGCATTTCGGGAGATTTGGAGATTGCACCCAAGGTGGAGTGCTCGCTCTCCAGCGACACCTTTGGTTGTACCTTGCTCGAGGAAAATGACGTGCACCCCAACTTGGATGCCACCATCACCTTCAAGCTCGACACCACAGGTGCCTGGATCGACTCCACGAATCTTGAGGGGGAGATGGTCTATGACATCGCCTGTACGGGTACCGACTGCGCGACTGCAATCCAGCAGAGCGGTCTGCCGATTCCGGTTCCGTGTGCGAGTACCTTTGACTACACCGCAGTGAAAAACTGAGGGGCTCTCAGTCCGATTCGGACTGAAAAAAGAGCCTGAGACGGTCCTCTACACGATCGGTCGGCCCAGTGATGCGAGTCGCGGGAGGCAGGGAGTGCAGAAAGATCCTACCGTAGGCGCGTTCGTGGATTCTCCGATCGAGAATCACGACCGCGCCTCGGTCGCTTTTGGCTCGAATGAGTCTCCCGAAGCCTTGTCGGAGCTTGATGACCGCCTCGGGCAGGGCATAAGACCGAAACGGATCGTGCCCTCGCGCTTCCGCGGCTTCGACACGGGCTTGTGCAACGGGGTGAGTGGGAACTCGGAAGGGAAGCCGGGGAATGATGACCTGCCGCAGGCCCTCTCCCTTCACGCTGACCCCTTCCCAGAAGGAATCTGTTCCCACCAGAACAGAGTCTCGGTGCTCCAAGAACTGGCGAAACAGCTGCTCGCGTCCTCTCTGCCCTTGGGCAAGAATGGGAAATTCGGAACTGAATCGCCGTTCCAATGCCTGCCCCAGTCGCTGCACCATGGCGTGGCTGGTGCACAGAACAAAACACCCGCCTTGCGAGATCTCCACGAGTCGTAAAACGGACGCCTCGATGGCGTCGAGCCAGCCGGGAGAATCGGGGAGGGGGACATCCTTGGGCAGCACAAGGAGGGACTGGCTGCGGTAATCGAAGGGAGACGGGAACAGTGCGGTTCGGCTCTCCTCACCCTCCAATCCATGGCGTTTCTGATAGGGCTCAAATTGACCGCCGACCGTCAGAGTTGCGGAGGTGGCCACGACGGCATGCATGGGGTGCCACAGAATGTCTTTCAGGAGCTTGTTCACGTCGATCGGGGCCACGCAGAGCTTGGCTGAACTTCCCAAGGCGCCTGTGGTCTCCGCCCAGCGGCACCACTCCTCGCCGCCCTCCTGAAGCAGCCAGTTGACGCGCTCGAGGTGTTGCTCCAAACGCCTGCGTGTGCGGGAGATGTCTTTCACCGGCTGCATCTCGGACACGGGATATTCGATGTCCTCTAGCCGAGTTTCGAGTGCACTCAAGCGGCTGATGGCGGTGCGGAGTCGCTTGCTGAGGGACTGGACCAAAGGCTCGGTGTTCGCCTGAAAGTCGGGATCCTCGAACATCGAGGGGGTAATTCGCTTCTCAGGTTGGCTCTGGAGCAACTCTGCGCCGAGAAGGTCGTAGAGCTCTGGAACGTCTTCTGCAGTCTCCTTGAGGTGTGCTGTGACCTGCTCGAGAATGCGCGA
Source organism: Myxococcota bacterium (assembly GCA_036021505.1). Taxonomy (GTDB): domain Bacteria; phylum Myxococcota_A; class UBA796; order UBA796; family CAJQPC01; genus JAYXVV01. The sequence continues at coordinate 2,700 of JAYXVV010000011.1, forward strand.
GGCATCCGGATCCTTTGAGGCTCGGCCCGCAGCCAGCTTGGCAAAGGCACCTTTTCGCTTTTTAGTGGGCAGCAAAGGTCCGATCGCTCGCCGAATGGCCTTGGCGCTGCTGGTCATCGAAAGGCTGTTGGTGGCCGCTTCCTGGAGATGGTGGGCCTCGTCTAAAATCACGCGCTCATAGCGCGGCAAGAGTCCGTCACCACCGGTCATGCGCTTCATGTTGAGATCGGCCAAAAGCAGGGCGTGATTCACCACCAGGATGTGAGAGGCTGCTGCTTTTCGTCGGGAATTGTAGAAGAAGCAATCGTTGTAGTGTGGGCAACGGGTCCGAAGGGTGTGGTCGGTGTCGGAGGCGACTCGTTCCCACTCCTCATCCTCAATGGGTTCTCCCAGGTCCTGAAGGGAGCCCTCCACACTGTGGTCCGCCCAGTCTTGCAGGCGCTTCCAGAGGGCATCCTTAGGCTCTTCTCGTTGCTTTTGAACAAGTTTTCTTCGGCACAGGTAGTTTCCGCGTCCCTTCAGAAGGGCCCAATCGAATTCCAGTCCTGCCTGGATCGCAAGAGGGATGTCCGAGCCCACGAGTTGGGCTTGGAGGTTTCGGGTGTAGGTCGAGATGACCACTTTCGCATCGTTGGCCTTGGCCCAGAGAATGGACGGGATCAGGTAGGCCAGAGACTTTCCGGTACCCGTGCCTGCTTCCGCAAGGAGGATTCGCTCATCATGAAGGGTGTCAGCAACGGCCATGGCCATGGGAAGCTGTCCATCCCGGCCCTCGAAATCGGTCATGGACTGGGGGAGCGTCTCCTCAAAAAACTGGACAAGTGCGCTGGGATCGACCGGGTTTCGGGGCAACTTCGCGGGCTCGACAACCCAGTTGTCCCGCTCCACATCACTGTCGACAATGATCACACCGATGCCTTCATCGCCGTAGCGATTGGCCAAGGCAAAATCGGCACTGGAGGGTTGTAGATTGCCCGAGGGGTGGTTGTGAATGACCACTTGGCCGGCCCTTGGGCGTGTGAGGAGCGCAGGCGTTGCACTCTTGGTGCCTCGGCAGTGTATTTCCAGGCGACTTACGCGGCGATCGAAACCCACATCCCCAATGGCGAAGACCTCCACTCCGCCAGCCTCGCGAATGGCTTCTCGCAGCCGCTGTGCTGCACTTTCTCTAAAGCGAAGTCCGGGCATAGGGCTGCCGCTACTCGGTGTCCGAGTCGGGGTCGACCTCCGATCGGCGGAGCCTCAAGAGAATGCCTTCCTCTCGGAGCAGCCGGCGAAGCTCCCACTTGTCGATCTCACTCAGATTGGCGAGCACGGTCTCGATGGTATCCCGCTGTGCGCTGAGTCCATCAATCAGTTCCCGCAGGTCTGCTGCGGTGCCTCGAGCATCTTCCATCAGGAGAGGCAGTCCTTCTGCGGTGGTAGGAAGGTGGCCTGCAGCGAGCTCGAGATCCGCTAGAATCTGGTCGGCGCGAGTGAGCGAGGTTTGGGCTCGGTCGCTCAGGCTTCCCAGACTTTCCGCAGCCTGTTGCCCCTCACGCGCCAGGCTTGACCCGTGTTCCGCGAGATCCAAGAGTTCCGAGACAAGCGTTTCGATGTTCGCGACGATGCGTGCTGGACGCTCAGGGTCCTGTTCGAAGGCTGCTGCCAGTGCATCGACTGCGGTGCCCAAGCGCTCCGGATCAATGCCATCGAAGACAGATCCCAGCTTTGTGAGCAGCTGATCGATCTCGACTTGTCCCTGAGAGTCGTCAATGTGGGAGCCCTCCAGGAGGGGGGCGTCCGGACTTCCAGGCTCAATCGACAGGTATTTCTCTCCGAGGATGGAGCGGGCACGAATGATTGCCTGGGCATCTTGCCGAACGGTGATCTCCGGATTCAAGCGGAAAGTGAGACGCGCCTTGCCCTCTTCGAGTTCGATGCTGTCGATTTTGCCAACGTCTACCCCGGCCACCGCGACACTCGCACCGTTCTTGATTCCGGCGGCTTCGACGAAGTCAGCAGTGTACACCGGGTACTCTCCCATACCAAAGGAGCCAACTCGCAGAGCCAGCCAGCCTGTCAGGCTTGCAGCGATCAGCACGATGAATCCCACACCGATTTCATGGCGGTACGAACGGCCACTCATTGACGGTCTCCCAAAATGTCCTGAAGAGCGGGCAGGCTGTTGTCAGGCATCTGGACGTTGCGCTTGAGGAAGGCTCTCACAATCGGGTTCTCCGTCTGGACGATTCGACTGACCTCATCGTACTCGATCAGCTTCCCTTGATACAGCATCCCCACTCGGTCGGCTACCTTCAGGGTTCCAACAATGTCATGGGAAATGATCACGAAGGTAATGCCGAGGAGTTTCTGAAGATGGAGGGTCAGCTCGTCGATGGCCTCCGAGGTGACGGGATCCAGACCCGAGTTGGGTTCATCGAAGAGAACCACCTCCGGGGAGGACACGATGGCTCTTGCCAAGCCCACACGTTTTCTCTGTCCCCCGGAGAGGTCCGCAACCGACCGCCTCTCAAAGCCGGGGAGTTCAACTTGCTTGAGGACCTCTGACACCCGGTCCTGCCGCTCACTGATGGACAGGTCCTTTCGATGCTGTGCAAGGGGAAAGGCTACATTTTCCCCCACAGACATGGATTCGAAGAGCGCACCGTTTTGAAACAGCATGCCCATGCGTTTTCGGGTGGCATAAATCGCAGCTCGTGGGGCGCTTGCCATGTCACAGCCCAAGACCTCAACCCGCCCCGAATCGGGTTGGAGGAGACCCACGATGTGCTTCAAAACCACTGACTTGCCTGCACCCGAGTGTCCGATGATGGCGGTGGTCTGGCCTCTGGGGATCTCAAAGCTCACAGAATCGAGGACTCGATGCTCGCCAAAGGATTTGCAGACGTTCTCGAAAGCAATGATGTGTTCGTTAGGCATAGGCAATCTCAGAAATGAGGTAGTTGAGCAGAACACAGGCGACGGCTGCGGTGACGACGGCCCGGTTGGTTGCGCTGCCGACGCCTTTGGGCCCCGGTTCACTGTTGTAGCCGTTGTAGCAGCAGATCAAGCAGATGACGGCTCCGAAAAACAGAGCCTTGATGTTGCCGATGAGGAGGTCCCGCGTCTCGGTCACATCGAAGATAAAGGCCACAAACTCCGACCCGTTGAGTCCAAGTTGGTAGACAGCCACGGCGTAGGCGCTCGCGAGCATTCCATAGATTGCCAGCGTAGTCAGCACCGGCATCACCAGAAGAATCCCGAGAAACTTCGGTGCGATCAGGTACCAACGCGAGTTGATGCCCATTACCTCGAGTGCGTCAATCTCCTCTCGGCTGCGCATGACCGCCACCTGGGAAGCCATTTCAGTTCCTGCCTTTGCCGCGACCATGGAGGCGGCAATGATGGGGGCAAGTTCTCGGACTCCGGCGAGCCCCACGAACATGCCAACGAGGTTTTGACCCCCGATGGGTTCAAAGGCGTGGTGGCCTTGAAGGGTCAGGTTGGTTCCAACGAAAGCCGAAATGATCAACAAGATGGGGAGGGAGCGGACGCCGATGTTGTAGGCCTCTCGAAAGACCTCTCCCTCTGGGGGCCTTCTGGTCAGGCCCTCACGAAAAAACTGCGCGCAAAATCGGGCAAAGCGTCCAACTGAGCGGAGTGCCTGCATCGGATTCATCCAGCCACCCCGAAGAGCGCACTGGTCATGAAGTAGTTTGCCGTGATGAAGAAGAGGACCGAGTAGACCACCGTGTTGTTGACGGCTCGACCCACACCCGCCGCACCCCCTCGCGCATGGAAGCCAAGGTAGCAGGACACCAGGCCGATGATCAGACCAAAGACAGCGGTCTTGAGAAAGGCCGCGTAGAGGTCAAAGGAGGTGGTGTAGGTCCCCAGTCCTGAGAGAAAGACACCTGCATTTACACCTTTGAGGTAGACGGCAGTGAGGAACGAGCCCGCTAGCCCGCCGATGGTCCCGAGAACATTGAGAACCGTGCAGGCCAAGGTCAACGCCACCACACGAGGAACGACATGAAAAGAGAGGCTATCCACCGCCATTACCTCAGTGGCATCCAGCTCCTCCTCGATTCGCATGGCACCCAGCTCGGCAGCATTCGCACTGCCGCCTTGTGCAGCAATAAGAACCGAGGCAAGCACAGGGGAGAGCTCACGAATAATGGCGACTGAGGCGAGCGAGGAGAGGAGTCGCTCGGCTCCGAAGAGTCGGAAGACTTCGAGCCCCTGGAGAGAAATTACCATCCCGAAGGGAAAGACCACAGCCAGAACAGGAAGCATGCAGCGTCGCATGCAGGTGTCCATAAAAGCGAGCATTCGGCGAAAGCTCCAACGCAGCAAAAGAAGCCGCTGGATCACGCGAGCGGAAAAAATTCCGAAGTGGCCGATGGTCTGTAAAGTCTGCACGTCTCTCGCAGTGTAGCGGATCAGGCGTGATTCATCGCTGCTCGAACCTCATAGGGGCCCATGGCGCAGAGTTGCTTGCCGACACTGATGGTGACGGGTTGGTCTCCAACAACCTGCTGGATGGCCTCTCGAGCGAGTTCCGGGGTGTTGTTTTCCTCGGAGAGGTGAGCAAGCACCACATGCTTGAGACGGGGGGTAATCGCCATACTGAGGAGTCGTGCGGACTGCCTGTTGGAGAGGTGGCCGTGGTTGGAGCGAATCCGCTGCTTCAGTTCCCAAGGGTAGGGGCCCTCGAAGAGCATTTGCTCGTCGTGATTGGTTTCCAGCACCAAGAGATCCACCTCTCGAATCTTCTCTGCGACAAGGGCCGTGGGTCGACCCAAGTCGGTCAACACGGCTGCAGCGCAGGGGCCACGCTCGATGCGGTAGGCCACGGGGTCGCGGACATCGTGGGGGATCGAGAAGGCTTCGCTGGTGAAGGGGCCGTGTCGAAACGGCTCTCCAGCGGTGACCAGCTGGACATTGGCGGGGATGCACTGTTCCTTGCATCCATCCAGGGTCCCCTTTGTCATGAAGAACGGAACCGACCGGCCTGTTCGCTTTTTGAGCTTGTTGTGCAGAATTCGAGCAGCACCAACATGGTCGCTGTGTTCGTGAGTGATCAACACCGCATCGATGGGAGCCTCACCCAAGCCGACGGACTCCATCAGTTCAAAGATGCGCTTGCTGCTCGGACCACAGTCCACCAGAACTCCGTTTCGGTGGTCGCCGACCCAGGTGCAATTGCCCTTCGAGCCCGAGGACAGAACCGCCAACTGAAGCGGGTATGACTGGAGTGGAAGCACGGCAGAACCGGAAGAAAGAGAGGTGGGCTACTGAAAGGGGGTGGGGGACTCAGGGTTGAGCTTGCCGTTGAAGAGTTCAAAGCCTGCAATGTCTAACCGACTGTCCGCAATCACGTCGCGGACAAGAAGTCGAATTCGACTCGGAGCTCCATTGGGATTCAAGACGTTGCGAATTTCTCCACTGGGAAGCTCTTTGGGGACCGAGCGGGGTGGGAGCTCAAGCAGCACAATACGGATGGGTTCGTTGGGCCTCGATGTCTCGATGCGGTTGCGAAGCCCAAGCTGGGACTCGATCAAAGGCTGTAGCGTCGACTTGACCTCGGCCGACCAGAGAATCTGGGCGTCCATGGATACCTGATCCGCGTCGCCCATAGGATCCCCATCGGGTTCTTGCATCCGGGGTGCGGTTGAGGCAGGGGTGTCCGAAGAGCCTCCACAGCCGGCCACCATCAAGAGCAGCAAAGCCGAGCGCGAGATCACTGTTCTACGGGACGTTCTCATCACTTGGCCGCAGGTGCGAATTCCCCGCGAATGCCAGCAAAGTCTTTGATGTGGCCCCAGATGGCCTTTGTCCCGCGCATCATGTAGTCGAGGTCCTCGGGAGAACGCAGGTACTTGAGCTGGTGGGCCAGAAACTTCGGGTGCATGTAGAGCTTGTAGAACTGACCGGCCATCTGAACGACCTCCTCGGCGTCCATGTCCGTAAGGACGCAGGCCGGTTCCGTCATGTCGTACCGCTCGTAGTCCGTCTCCTCGAATCGAATCCAGCCATTTCGCTGGCAGAGATCGAAGAGGGGTGTCCCCGGATAGGGCATGACCACGGTGGCTTGGAGGTGATGCGCGAGTCCGTTGTGCATGAGGTACTTGGCAAGCTTCAACGTCTCGTAAGCGTCTTCTTTGGTCTCCCAGGGATAGCCGACCATCAAGGTGAGATGAGGCTGGAGGCCCGCACTGGAGGCCATCTTGCAGCCCTCAATGATCTGCTCCCGTGTCAGCGACTTGTCGAGGATATCTATCGTGCGTTCACTCGCCGATTCGATTCCCAAGATGAGCTTGCGAAAGCCGGCTTTCTTCATCAGCTCGCAGTTTTTCGGAGTGAAGTAGTCAAACCGAAAATTGCAGTCGAAGATGACTTGCTCATTGATCTTTCGGTCGATCATTTCGTTGCAGAGGCGAATCAGCCAGTTTCCTGCGGGCAGGGCACCGGTATCATCGAAGATGTTGCGGGCCCCGTAGTTGGCGATCAGGTAGTCCATCTCGTCCGCCAAGCGCTCTGGACTTTGGGTACGGAACTTCGGATAGGTGACGGTCCACGAGCAGAACGTGCAGCGACCGTAGGGACAGTCTCGACCTGCCATCGTCCACATAAACGGGAGTCTCTTCTTCCACTTTTCGAAGTAGAGGTGGGCGTTGGTGAGGTCCCGGTCGATGAAGGGGAGGCTGTCGAGGTCCCCCAAATCCTGGTAGTCCCCTGTCGACTCGGGCTGCCCCGACTCTCGGTGCCAAATTCCCCCGGCGAGCGGAACGCCCTTTTCGAGGTGGTTGACGAGGTTTTGAGCGAGGAAGTCCCAGTCACCGCCCACAAAGGCATAGTCGGTGTTGGACTGCTCCATCGTCTCTCTCGGGTTTCCGGTCACGTGGTCGCCCATCATGACGCATCGAGCGCCCGGGCTGACTTCTTTGATGTCATCAATCAGTGCCCAGTATTGCCGAACAACTGGACTTTTGGTCTCGAGAAGAATCAACTCGGGCTTGAAGTCTCGGAGCAGTTTTTCAAACTGTGCCCAGGTCTTGTGTTCGGCATGCGCGTCACACCAAGCCACCTCGTGTCCTTCCTCCTGCAGGAGGCTTGCGGCATAGGCCGGAACGCAAGGGTAGAGGTAGCTCGGCTCATGGAACCATTGGAACTGTCGATTTTGGGTCAGCATGGGGCTGCCCTTCGTCGACTTCAGGGGAGGGTAGGCGATGAGAACACGCATGTCTGCAAGGTGCCACGCTACGGGCTTCTCGTCAATCTGTTCTCGAAGGCCGTAACTGACCTGTGAAATTCCCGCCTTGGACGCATCGGTCCCACTGAGGGGTGTTAAAAGGCCTGAGTACTTGCGACGATACCCTGAGGACCCTCATGAAACTCGGACGAAACCTGACTCTTCTTGCTCTCGGGCTCACCACGACTGTGGCTCAAGCTCGCCCGGAGAAGCCCTCCCTCAACCTTCGTTTGGACGACTATTCGCTGTCCACACTGGACTATTGCTTTGCGAGCGGCCTGCGAATCATGCTCCAGGAGGATCACAGCCAGCCCATCGTCTCGATCACACAGGTGATCGACAAGGGCTCCGATGCCGACCCGATCGGGCTGGAAGGAATGGCCCACCTGATCGAGCACCTCTGGTTCCGCTCGATCGAGGAGGGACAGCCCAAGGTCTGGGACATGCTTGATGAGATGGGTGCCGTGCTCAACGCCTTCACCTCCGTGGACGTTACGGCCTACATGACCGTCGTGCCTTCGACTGCTTTGGAGGACGTACTCAAGCTCGAGGCTCGGCGCCTGATGGGAGCCAAGTCGGTCATTGGCGTGGTGCCCGATGACATTCTCGTAGAGCGTGAGGTTGTGCGCAACGAACTTCGTATGCGCATGGAGAACTCCGGTGGGGCGGGTCTTCCCTATGTCTACAGCAAGCTGTGGCCTGAGGACCACCCGTACAGCCGGATGACCATCGGAACCCACGAGAGCCTCAACAACGTGACCATGCAGGATGTTCTGGACTTCACGGAGGCCAACTACCGGCCTGAGTTCACCACCATGATGGTTGTCGGTGACTTCACCTCGGAAGAAATTGGTCCCATGCTTCAGAACAGCTTCCCCATGGAGCTGCTCGAGGATCCGAACAATCCGGATGCCCCGTTGGTGGACCAGTCCTACTGCCAGGCTCGAGTGAACCCTGAGCAGGAAGTGGACATCGAGCGCTGGCTCGAAGAAAACCCGCCGCTCGATCGGACCATCTCCTACCACAAGGCTGGCGTTGAGAAAAAGACAGCCATCATGGCGTGGTCACTTCCTGGCGGCTACCGCGAGGACCAGCCTCTCATGGAGATCACGGCTTCGATGATGACAAGCGCGGTCGCGACCTACCTCAACCCGGACTTCAATCCCCAAACGGATTCGATCGACGAGCTGAGCAACGTGGGATGCTGGTTGAACGCGGAGGAGCACGGTTCAACGGCAACCTGCTTCATCGAGATGTCGAGCTCAGCGGACCCCGAGGCGGTCATCGAGAAGGCCGCCGACGGCCTCTACCAAATGTGGAACTTCAACAACCGTCCCTACATGAGGGCCATTTTCGGCAACGCCAAGAACAGCCAGATGGCTGGGGTGTTTCGCACAGTGGATGAGATCTCCAGCCTCTTCTCGCAGCGAGCAACGTCGACCGCACTGTTCACCCACTTCACAGGCAAAGGGCAGTACTTCGCCAATGTCTTCAACTCGCTCTTCCAGGTCGATGAAGGCAAGGCGGTTGAGCTTGCACAAACCTTCCTCAACCGCGATCGCTATGTTGCTGCGGTGCTCGAGCCCTATGGCGAGGATGACATTGTAGTCGACTCGTCGGACGCGGCTTACCACGGAAAAACATTCGAAGGAACCGTCAACACGGTCGTTGATTTGGCAGAGGTGGACGAGGACTTCCTCAGCAACCTGCTCGTGCTTCCAGAAACCGAGGGGGTCTTGGAGTACACTTTGGACAATGGGCTCAAAGTGGTCCAGATGCCATACGGTACGGCACCCCTGATCAGCATGAGCATGGCGTTCGAGGGGGGGGCCATGAACGAGCCGACACTCGGGCTCGCTGGCTTCACCAACCAGTTCACAAACTTCTACCCCAGTGGCGATGGAAACTCACCGCTGCGACTGGCCGGTACATGGTCGGGCTCATGGGGCGATGAGAGCCAGACCCTCGGGATCACAGGCTCCTCCGCCAATGTGGACGGATTGCTCTATCTGCTGCGAAGCCGTCTCGAGGAGCTGACTCCCGAGATCCGCAACAAGCGCGATTACTTTGATGCGATCGAAGGGTCGGTTCGCACCAACCGGCGCTACCCCGAGTACTGGGTCAGCCAACTGGCGATGCAGCGTCTCTTCCCGGGACACCCCATTGCAGGGGTGGACGCGGAGCTTGAGATTGAAGCGATGAGGGGCTTCGGACTGCGCGATGTCGAAAACTGGCTTGATGCCCTCTACCGTCCGGACAAGGCCGTTCTCTTTCTCGTGGGTCGCATGGAGCCACAAGAGGTCAAGTCTCTGGTGGAGGCACACTTTGCCGATTGGTCGGTGGAGGAGCCCAAGGTAGAGGTCGTGGAGATTCCAGCGATGCCCGAGCCCTTAGAGCGCTCCATCATCGTCTTGAACAAGGACCTCGTCTCGCAAACGGACGTGGCGTTGACCTGCCAGGTTCAAGGGCAGACACTTGAAAACGTCCAGACGCACTCGGTGCTGGGCTCTTTGATGAGTGAGCTGTCTTGGATTGCTCTGCGAGAGCAGTCGGGTGTGACGTACGGCGCAGGATCGGGAATCGCGGCCATGCCGGGTGGTGGGGCTCGACTGGTCTTCAGTTCGCTCGTCCAGAATGACGCGGCGGGCCTCGCTGCGGAAACCTTCATCGGGCTGCCCCAGAAGGTCAAAGAGCGGGACTACGACCTCGACTTGATCCCGCTCATGAAGCTCTCTACCGCTCGCAAGTTCGTGATTGGTCAGCAGTCCAATGCCCAAATGCTCAACCGAATCAGCTACCCGGTTCGAAAGGGCTGGGGCGTGGACTACTTCACCGGTATGGCGGGGCGTCTCGCAGGGATCCAAGCAGACGACCTGGCCAACGAGGTCGACCGCTGCATCGGACACGAGGTGGTGACCCTTGTCGGCCCCGCCGAGGTGATCACCCCTCAGCTCGATGAGCGAGGACTGGAGTACGAGGTGTTCGACTACCGCGCCGAGAGGGACCGTCTCTGGGAGCTTTATGATCCCCGCTCTTGGAAGAAAGAGCTCAAAGCCCGTGAGAAGGCGGAGAGAAGACGCGCGGAGCGTGAGGCGGCGGAGGCGGAGTCCGCAGAGTAGAAGCCAGGACAGCCACTGCTCAGTGCAGGAGGTCTTTCCAAGCCGTTTCGGTGGAGCTCCCCTCGGGGAGCAGGCCGAGAGCGACCAAGTGGTCGTTGACGGACGTCCAGCGAGCCTCAGTCATCTTTCCGAGGCCATCCTCGCCAGTAAGGAAGGGCTTTTGGGCGTCCACGATGCAGTCCATGAGCTCTGGCGTAAGCTGGTCATTGGCGTCAAGCATCGCCTTGTTCGCTTTCTCCGGATTGGCGAGGTAGGCTTCCCACCCGGCATGGGTGGCTTCGACAAAGGCTGGGGCCCATTGAGGGAGAGGGTCGGGAAGAGCCAAGAGGCTTCCATAGGGATTCCAGCCGGTGCTTCGTGCCTCGAGAAACACAGGGCTGCCGCCTTTGGAGCGAACAATGCAGGGTTCAGAGGTAATGTAGGCCTGTTGAATGCTGGATTCGTCGGTCATGAAGCTGCCGACCAAGCCCGCATAAGGAACCGCTTCCATTTGTCCTTCCCAGGAATAGGTCGCCCAAAGATGCTGCTGGAAAGGGGAGCCCACTTCAATGGAGATGGTGCTTCCCGTCGGGATGTCGCCGGCAGTCTCAATCCCGGTGACAGCGTGGGCCAAGAGACCCTGGGGGCTGTTTTGGAAGGCGGGATACACTCCGATGGCTCGGATGCCTTTGCTGCGCTTGATCAGGAGGTCATCGGCTGCACTGATTGCGGCCTCGGCTTTGCCCGAGCCCAGAAGTTCCAGGGTAGGAGCGCCAGGACCACCGGGAATGATCTCGACCTTAAAACCCGCTCGCTCGTAGTGTCCCCCCAAAGCACCCTCGTAGAAGCCTCCGAACTCGGGCTCTGGGAACCAGTTCAGCGCCAGACGAATCTCTTGGAGTTCAGTACCGGGGTCAACGGCAGTCGATCCATCGTCATTGGATGAACCACAGGCCAAAAGCATCAACAACATCATGAAGCACCTCCTGTGTGCCAACTGGACAGCACACGTCGCTCAAGCAGGCGTACGATAAGAAAAAGTGTGAGAGCCAGCAAGCCGGAGGCGATGATCAATGCAAAGCCCTCCGCGGTATCTGCGCTGCGCAGCTTCCGCATGGTCAGGTAGCCGAGGGAGGGGGGACTGCCGTTCGAGCCCACAAACTCACCGACGACAGCCCCAATCACGGCCAGACCCACGCCGCTCCTCAGTCCCGTGAAGAGATAGGGGAGGGCGTAGGGGATGCGGAGCTTCAGAAGCATGTCTCGAAAGCTCGCGTTTTGAAGCTGGAAGAGGGCCACGCCATCGGATGGGGTGGAGGTGAGCCCAAGGTGGAGGCTGGTGAGCAGGGGAAAGAAACACACCAGGGCGGCGGTCGCGCAAGACACTCCCAGGCCGTACCCTAGCCAAATCACAAGCAAGGGTGCGATGGCGATCACGGGAAGGGTCTGCAGGACGACAGCGTAAGGGTACAGTGCCAGTTCCAACCATCGGAATCGCACGAACAGCACAGCAAAAGTACAGGCCAAAAGGAGGCCGATTCCGAGTCCTGTGAGGGCAGCGGCGGCTGTCCAACCGGTCGCAACGAGGAGCTCTCCAAAAATTCCGTGTCCTGCCCGAAAGACCTCGTTGGGCGAGGGGAGGATGATGGCCTCGTAGCGTTGCGCCAAAAGGGTCCAACCGGCCAGGCCCAAAAGTGCCGCAATCAGTGGATAGAGGCGTTTCATAGTGCAGACTCTACGGATGCACACACCGCCCCGAAGTCGGACGAGTGCCGCCAGCTGGGGGCTCGAGGCCGGTCCATTTTGACTTGGATGGATTCCACCGTGGCGGCTTCCGGGCCTTTCAATACCCAAATTCGATCGGCCAAGAGGACAGCCTCCTCAATGTCGTGGGTGACCATGAGGGCTGTGAAGCCCAAGTCGCTGTAGAGCTGCAGGAAGAGGGCGTGTACATCGCGTCGTGTGAGTGCATCCAAGGCGGAGAAGGCTTCGTCGAGAAAAAGCAGGTCGGGTTGAACCACCAAAGCACGGGCGATGGCGCAGCGCATTTTCATTCCGCCAGACATCTCGTGAGGAAGCTTGTCATACGCTCCCTGGAGGCCGACTTTGTCGAGCATCTGTTGTGCCTGAGTGTCTGCATCCGGGTGCTGGCGGAGCTCCAGAGGAAGGGCCGTGTTTCGGGTTGCAGTGCGCCAAGGCAACAAGCTGGGGCTCTGGAAGACCATGGCGCTTCGCTGGTAGCGGCCCACGATCGAACCGGCCTGGGGCAACAGAAGGCCCGCGGCGAGTTTGAGCAGGGTGCTCTTCCCGCATCCTGAAAGACCCACTAACGCTGTGATCTGGCCCGCCTCGAGCTCTGCATTGAAGTTTTGAAAGAGGGGCGGCGAATCCACCCAACCGTGAGACAGGTCGTGGAACTCCAGGCAGGGGTCAGCCATAGACCAGCTTCTCAAGGAGACGGATCGGGTGGGAGGTGGGGTCAATCCCAGGCGCGATCTTCCGATGCAAGGTTCTCACTTGTCCCGTCGATTTGACTCCTCGCATTTCCATGCACAGCTGTCGGCTCTCGAGCTCGATAAGAACGGCGCTCGCGCCCAGGGCTTCTTGGAGATGGCTCGCCAACTGCTCGCCGAGGCGCTCTTGAAGCTGAGGTTGGCGGGAAAAGTGGTGCAGTGAACGGACAATGCAGCCGAACCCGGCGATCTTTTTGTTCGGGAGGTAAGCAATCTTTGCATGCCCAAAGAAGGGGACGAGGTGATGTGCACAGAGCGAATGGAAGGGGAGCTTCTCGAGGACAATCGGCTCATTGGACTCTGTCGGGAGTACCTTGATGGCTGGCTTGTCCTTCTTGGGAGCAAACTCACCGAAGAGCTCAGAAACTTTTTCGGGAGTTTGTCCAAGTTCTTCGTCGCCAGTAAAGCCGAGGGCGGCTAGAAAGTTCCTGTAGTGGCTCGCGGCATCTGCCATGGGTCAACTCCTTGGTTCCATTCATATCGTCTGCAACAGCAGGCGGCAGTCCTTACCATCGGGTTTTCGGAGTTTCTCATGCCTTACACTCCTTTTCATCACAGTGCAGAACAGTCTCAGGTTTTGAGTCGCATTCTCAAGAGAGGTCGAGAGAGCGACGGGGTCGCCGTGATCGACCTGGATGGCTGCCTGTTCGATACGCGCCCACGCCAGACCCACATCTATCGTGAAGTTGCAGGCCGAAACGGTTGGAATGATCTGGCTCAAATCCAGCCTGAACACTTCAAGGACTGGAGCATTCGAAACACCTTGTCGAACATTGGGCTCTCCGCCGAGCGCGTGGAAGAAATCTATGATGCGGTCAATTCCCACTGGTTCAGCACCTTTTTTACCTCAGACTATGTGCTCTACGACCACGCAATGCCGGGTGGGCCGGAACTCGTCCGCCAGCTCCATGCGGAGGGGACGTATGTGGTGTACCTGACGGGTCGAGATGAAACCATGAGAGCGGGTACAGAAGAAGCGCTCCGTCGATTTGGTTTCCCCCTGGGTGATCGCGCCACCTTGATCGTCAAGCCCGACTTCGAGACGGACGATACGCTGTTCAAGGGTGAGGCCATGAAGCAGATTCGCACCTACGGCGAGCCCGTGATTTTCCTGGACAACGAGCCTTCCAACGTCAATCGCTTTGTGGATGATTGCCCAGATGCACTCGTGGTCTTTGTGGAGACGGACCATTCACCAAAGCCGGTGACGCCCTACGACCACCTGCCCCGAATCAAAGGCTTCCTTCGCTGACGGCTGCTGCCTTCTCAGTTGACGAGTTCGTCGTCCTGGGTCTCAATGCCATGGGCCATGGGGGAACCATGGTGGAGGCTGAGCTTCCAACCCTGTGCGGACAGGATCCAGAGGTTGGTGGCGGCCACACGAGCTCGGTGTGTCACACCGTCTTGCACGGAGTAGAGGTTCTCTACGCAGGTGACTCGGGCCGTCTCGCCGATCCGAACGACCTCGACCTCGGTTAGGTCAAAGCGCATGAACGAACCCGAGGCGAAGATGGCACGCCAAGACTCACGGATTTCTCCCCAGCCGCGCAGAATCTCCCAGCCCGGATGGATACAGACGTCGGAACCGTCTTTGTTCCAGAGCCTCTCCATCGATTCAAAGTCCATCGACTCGAATGCTCTGTAGAACTCCGAGTTGGCTTCCAACACTTCGATGAGGTCGCGTTCCATGACTCGGTTTTACCACAGCATTTGGGGGTCTGTGAGCCCCTCCGACATCAAACGGTGTATTTCCGAAGGTCGATGCCTGCTTCCTTGGCGAAGTCATTCAGGCTCTTCTTTCGAAGGGTTCGCAAAGCGCGTGTGGAAAGCTTGAGCTTCACGTAGACCTCTTCCTCTTCCCACCAAATCCGACGAGTCTGCAGGTTTGGATTCTGCTTTTTCTTGGTCTTGATGTGGGAGTGAGAGACGTTGTTTGCGCTGTTGGGGCGCTTTCCAGTCAGGTCGCATCGACGGGCCATCGGGGGCCTCCCATGAATCGTGGGGAAATGAATCGGACGGAGGAGACCGTCCAAGCGGAAGGCGTTTAGCATGCCCTTTGCTGCGGGGCAAGCACTTCGTTGGCGGTGCGAGAGGGTTTTTTTGGACGGCTGTCAGCTCAGATGGTGAAGCTCACGTTGTCCTGCGGAACCGAGGCATCGAGGTTGAAATCGATCTCAACCACGCCGCGATTTCCGTTCTCCTCACGTTTGTCGGGGCCCGGGGGGCGCCGTCGTTGAGGGAGGGGATCTGGCGGCGTAATGCGGAGGCGGGGGGCCTCTCGGGCCTCCTCCTGTTCTCGCTTGATCTTCTCGATGATGAATGCATCGAGCATGACGTCTCCGGTCTCTGGGGTATGCTGGGATTATAGACACGGTTGATCCGAGCGACAAGGCCTCTCGGAAGTCTTCTTGTCTTTGGTCACCTCAATAGACGCTGCCAGTTCTCCAGATCTTCAGATTTTATCTGGCCAAGCCCGTGCAGCCTCTCAACAGCTCTTTCGGACAGTTTTTTATACATTTCAAGAATTTCAGGGCTGTGGGATGCCAGAAATTCAAGGTGGCTTTCCACCGTCAGGGTGTCTCCTCTCGCAATCGGGCCCGTCAGCGCCTCCAAGGGGTTGGGGCCGTTGGCTTGGTCAATGGAAGAGCGCATTAGGGGTGAGAGAATGGCCGGGGCATTTGACGGGTCAACGCCTGTTGAACTCAGAAGCAGACAAGCTTGGTCCAAAAGCAGCGTGGCGAAGTTCCCAGCGATGACTGCGGCTGCGTGGTAGGCGCGGCGGTCTCCCTCCACCGTGAAGGGCCGGAATCCGATCGTCTCCGCAAGCCTCCACGCTTGCTCTTTGGCGGCAGGGGTTCCTGCGATCGCTGCAGGAGTCGTTTCTGGTGCAGGGATACCCAAATCAGGGCCTGGAAAGGACTGAAGTGGATGGATGGAGCCGACGTTCTTGTGGGGTGCCAAGACACCCAGATCACAGGCTCCTGAAGCATGCAGGACCACTGCCCCAACCGGAATGATTTGGGCCACCTCTGAGATGGCGCCATCGGGTACGCAAATCCAATAGACGTCACTTTCAAGGGGAACGGCCATCCCGCGCCGCCACGTTTCGACTCGGACAGCCGGCTTCGTGCTCAGGAGGGCGTTGAGACTTCGACCGAGGCGGCCCATGCCCATGATGGCCACATTCATTTTGTCTCCCGCAGCAAAGAGGTGACGGCTACACTATCAGCATCTATGGAGTCCATTAACTTGAATCTCGGGCGGGTACTTGTAGCGGAGAGAGGGCCGCTTGCGGGGTACTTAATACGCAGTCTCAAGAGGCTGGGGATGGAGACCGTTGCGATCGCCCCCGATCCGGTGGAGCCGGTGAATTACAATTCGGATGCCGACTTTTTTGTGCAGCTTCTGGGCGGAGAGGCGGATTTTCGCGAGGCGCTGCTGGAAGTTGCTGTGGATTCCGGGTGCGATGCTGTTCATCCAGGGTACGGCCCCCTCGCTGAGAGTGTTGAGTTCGCTCAAGAGTTGGGGAGCGCTCGAGTGGGGTTCGTGGGTCCCCAGCCCGAGGTGATTCAAGCCCTGGCGGATCGATGGATGGTCCGAGAGATGGCGGTTCAAGCGGGTATCCCGATTATCCCAGGTTCTGAGCCCCTCGAGAGGCCCGAGATGATCCGAGCCGAAGCACAGCGGCTGGGCCTGCCGGTATGGTTGAAGGACTCGACTGGCCGCCGGCCAGTTTGTCTGAGCAGCCTGGAGTTGGTCGAGCAGGTCGCCAGCATTCGTCTCTCGTCAGAGGAGGGACCCGTCTGGCTCGAGAAACACATCGAGAATGCCCGTCACCTTGTCGTGAGCTTTGTTTCGGATGCTCACGGTGAAATGGTCACCTTGGGAGTCCGAGAGCGTGCTGTTCGTGCGGATGGCAACCTTGTTGTGGATCAAGCTCCAGCGCCGATCTCTGACGTGTTGGCTCAGGCGGTGTCCGGCGCGGCGTTTACATACGCGTCAGCGCTCGGCTACGTGGGGCTGGGTTCGGTAGGCTTCTTGGTTGACCCCAATGAGAGCATTTGGTGCGTCGGTTTTCGTTCTCGGCTCCAGGTCGGCAACCTTCTGACAGATTGTGTTCAGGGGCTGAACCTGGCGGAATTGCAGCTGCGTCTCGCGGCGCAGGAGGAAATCGGCTGGTCTTCTCAGGATCTCGAGCCCAAAGGGTGTGCTCTTGGGCTTCGAATTCGAGCAAGAAAAGCGGGAATGGTCCAAAAAATCGTTGTGCCGGAGGGCGTGCGATTTGAGACCCACTTGACGGAGGGGTCGAGAGGGCGAGGCCTCCTTGGGGTCTTGATTGTGGAGGGACAAACCCGCCAGGCGTGTGTTGTGAAGGCTGTGGCGGCGCTGGGGGAGTTTTCAATCGATGGGGTGGACTGCGGACTTGAGGACCTGGCATCCTCACTCACCGACTTAAGGTTTTGGTCCGGCGAGCCCGTGGGCGATCAGGACTGATTGCGTCGACCATTTCCCACCGTCGAGCTAAACCACGAGCGAAAGAGAGGTTCTATGAATCGTCCAAGTCGGGTCGCAGTTCAGGTTCAAAACTGTCTGGCGACTATTCTCCGAGAAGACGTGCACCAAGGTGAAATCCCTCCAGTGAGCATCACCCGAGTTTGGCTCAGCAAAGATCTCAAGCTGGCCAGAGTCTACTTTCTGCCTCTCGGTGGAGACGGCAGCATGACGGACATCCTGGACCGACTCGGGGCCCATTCGGGGTTTCTCAGAAAGCGACTGGCACGCCGACTCCAGTTGCGAAACACGCCACAGCTTCGGTTCTTCATGGATGAAGATCTCGAGGAAGCCGTTCGCATCACCAACTTGCTGGATTCACTCGGTGAGGCGGGACAGGAGAGCGAGGAATGAAGGCTGGATTTTTGGTCATCGACAAAGCGGCGGGAATGACCTCACACGATGTGGTTGGGGTCGTGAGGGCCATTACGGGCCTAAAAAAAGTCGGTCATACCGGCACGCTGGATCCCTTCGCGACTGGCGTCTTGGTGCTTGCGCTGGGTGGAGCGACTCGTTTCATTCAGTACTTGGATGAGTCCCTGAAGGTCTACGACGCCGTGATTCAACTCGGTGAATCCACCGAGACTGGCGATCCTGAAGGGGACATCCTCGAAACGGCGTCCGTTCCGCCGTTGAAGAATGTCGAGGAGGTGCTGCGGTCGCTTGAGGGCAAGCAGATGCAGAGGCCTCCGGCGTATTCCGCGGTGAAATTCAAGGGCAAGCCCCTCTACAAATACGCGCGTGCAGGGGAGGCGGTTGAGGTTCCTGCTCGGCCAATCGAGATCTACAAGATGACGCTCATCGAGCAGGGCGAGGACTGGTTGAGGGTTGAAATCCGCTGCAGCCGGGGCACCTACGCCCGTGTCATCGCAAATGATGTCGCTGAGGCCTTGGGAACCGTCGGTCACCTCCGCGAGTTGAGGCGATCGCAGTCGGGAGATTTTCAGCTGGATGAAAGCGTGGATATGCCGGGGCTCGCTCAGATTGCAGCAGGCCGTGATGATCATGCAGTGGTGTTTTCCAAGCAGGGAGAGCGAGTGAAGTGGTTCCCGCGAGAGGATGTTTTCGCGGAGTTGATGAGGCGAACGCGGAGTCTCTCGGAGGCATTTCCAACGCTGCTTCGTGTCCAGTGCAATGAAGGTGAGAAGAAGAGACTGCTCGCGGGAGGTGCCGCTCCCAATCCTCCCATGGGTACCAAACCTGGCGAACGTTACCTCGCTATGGAGGGCGAAGAGGTTCTCGCGATACTGGAGTCGAAGGGTCGAACAGGGCAGGCTCTGCGAGTCTTGGATGGAAAACCACGCCGTCGTTGACCTGTCCAGGAAAACGGGCTAATGCGTCCGCATCTTTCAATGCATTGAGAGAGAACCACGCCCTCTGTGGCCGGGCCGGATGGCTGAGCAATCCTGCACAGTCAGCGCCAAGCGACCCTGCTGTGGATGGCGACAAGGAGAATAATCATGGCGCTTCACAAGTCTGAGAAGGCTGAAATCATCAAAAAGTTCGCGCAGAAGGAAGGCGATACCGGTTCCCCCGAGGTTCAGGTTGCGCTGATCACGACACGCATCAATCAACTCACGGGCCACTTTGCCAGCCACAAGCAGGATCACCACTCCCGCCGCGGTTTGCTCAAGCTCGTTGGACGACGTCGTCGGCTCCTCAAGTATTTGAAGAACAACGACGAAGCCCGCTACCTCGCTCTCATCAAAGAGCTCGGCCTGCGTCACTGATCGCTTCTGTGCGGCTCGAGTCGATGGCTCGGGCCGCAGCTTTTTCGCGCAAGCGAATCGTTCTTTTCAACACAACCCGCATCGATACGTCACTGAGGATGTCGCCAGTCGCCTGACGAACTCTCTGTGAGTCTCCGCGGACCGAGCATTGGGAATAGGCCCAAAGCTCGCTCCGAGAAGGTTCACGGAAACAGAGAGGCAGACGAAGAGACTTCTCGCTGTGGGCTTTTTCAAATCGCACGTCTACACGCCATAGGTTTTGGTTTGGTGGAGGTGCACATACAGGACAAACCAAATGCATGGTGTGAATGAACACTCCGTGTCCGTCGAGATCGGCGGACAAACCCTTTCCTTTTCAACTGGCAAGTACGCCAAACAAGCCGATGGCGCCGTTGTGGTGTCCAGTGGGGACTCTCGAGTTCTCTGCACCGCGGTCTGCAGCCACGAGCCCAGCCGCTTCGACTTTCTTCCTCTGACGGTCGACTATGTCGAGCGTGAGGGCGCTGTGGGGCGTATCCCTGGCGATTTCCTCAAGCGCGATGGCCGTCCCAACGAGCGAACCACTCTGATTTCTCGTCTGATCGACCGCCCCATCCGCCCCCTCTTTCCCAAGCAGTTTCGGAATGAGACCCAGGTCATCTGCAACCTCATCTCCTACGACCAGGATGTCGAGACCGACGTGATGGCTCTCTGTGGCGCTTCTGCTGCACTGCATGTGTCGGATGCTCCTATGGGTGAGGCCGTCGCCGGCGTGCGCGTGTGCCTCGTCGATGGCGAGCTGGTGCTCAACCCCGGCTTTGAAGACCGCATTGGTGCTGAGCTCAACGTTGTGATGGCCGGCACCATGACCGCCATCACCATGGTTGAGGGTGGCGGAAATGAGGTGTCTGAAGAGCAGATGCTCGAGGCTCTCGACGTCGGACACGCTGCCATCAAGACCATTGTTGCTGCTCTTGATGAGCTCAAGGCCAAGGTCGGCGTCGAAAACCGCGAGGTGGAGGCGGCCTACGAGATTCCAGCGGACATCATCGAGGCGGTCAAGGGCCACTCCGACAAGATTGTTGCTGCACTCGCCGTGAAAGAGAAGCACGCCCGAAAGGCTGCACTCAAAGAGGCCCGTGGCGCCATCGTTGAGGAGTTGACTGCAGGCATCGAGGACGAGGAAGAACTCGCCGCCAAGACCGACGACGTGAAGGCAGCCTTTGGCAAGGTGGAAGTCTCCATAATGCGAAACGGTGTGATTTCCACGCGTACTCGCATCGACGGCCGTGCCCCGGACGAGATTCGTGACATCTGGTGCGAGGTGAGCATGGCTCCCCGTGCACACGGTTCGGCCATCTTCACCCGTGGAGAGACCCAGGGACTTGTCCTGGCCGCACTCGGTACCGAGCGCGACAACCAGCGCATCGACTGGCCTGGAGCACCCGCCAGCACCCGGAACTGGATGCTGCAGTACTCCTTCCCTCCCTTCAGCACCGGCGAGGCACGCCCCCTCCGCGGACCGAAGCGACGAGAGGTGGGTCATGGAGCACTGGCACACCGGGCCATCGCACCCGTGCTGCCCGATTTCGAGGACTTTCCTTATGTGCTGCGCTGCACCTCGGAGATTCTGGAGTCGAATGGTTCTTCCTCCATGGCAACCGTCTGTGGTTCCAGCCTGGCATTGATGGACGCTGGTGTTCCTCTCTCGGCTCCTGTGGCGGGAATCGCAATGGGACTCATCAAGGAAGGGGATGACTTCGCAGTTCTCTCCGACATCCTTGGCGACGAGGACCATCTCGGTGACATGGACTTCAAGGTGACCGGTACCACCAAGGGCATCACAGCCTTCCAGATGGACGTGAAGATCTCCACGGTGACCCGTGACATCATGTCCAAGGCACTCGCTCAAGCCCGTGAAGGTCGCCTCCACATCCTCGCAGAGATGGACAAGACCCTCAGTGCGGGTCGAGATGAGTTGTCGCAGTTCGCTCCTCGCATCACGGTCATCAAGATCAGCGAGGACAAGATCCGCGACGTCATTGGACCGGGTGGAAAGATGATCCGCTCCATTCAGGACAGCTCCAACACGGTGCTGACTGTCGAGGACGACGGAACCGTCAAGATCGCAGCCACCAGCGCTGAGGATGCCGAGAAGGCAAGCGGACTCATCCGCGAGCTGACCCGCGTTCCTGAGATTGGAAAGCTGTACATGGGTGTGGTCAAGCGAACCACCGACTTCGGTGCTTTCGTCGAGATCTTCCCCGGAACCGACGGCCTGATTCACATCAGCCACCTCGCCAACGAGCGTGTTGACAAGGTGACCGACGTGGTCAGCGAGGGCGACGAGTGTTTGGTTCGTGTCATTGAGATCAATGACCGCGGCCAGGTTCGTCTGTCCCGCAAGGAGGCCCTCGAGGCCCAGGCGTAGAAGCGTGGAGAATTCTCCTACGTTGAGACTCCAGGTCCTTCCACATGGGAAGGGCCTGGAGCTTCCCGCCTACCAAACGGCGGGAGCAGCAGGACTCGACCTCCGAGCGGCGGTCGAGTCTTCTGTTTTTGTAGAGCCAGGCCAACGGGTCCAGATCCCCACGGGGCTCTCGATGGCCATTCCCATGGGTTTTGAGGGCCAGGTTCGGGCCAGGTCTGGAATGGCTTGGAGGAGAGGCTTGGCCGTGATCAATGCACCGGGTACCATTGATTCGGACTATCGGGGAGAGGTAAAGGTGCTTGCGATCAACCTTGGCCAGGAGACGGTCGAAATCCAGCGTGGCGAGAGAGTGGCGCAGTTGGTGATTGCCCCCGTTGTGCAGGCCAGCCTGCTCGAGGTCGACTCTTTAGAGGCAACCGAGCGTGGAAGCGGCGGTTTCGGCTCTACAGGGCGAGGTTGACCCGATTCATGGCTCACCCAACGGAAGGAGGACGTCGTCACCGTCTCGGTCGAGTGCTCGACCGGATTGTGACGCCGCTCCTGGGTCTGGCCGGTCGGATTCTCGAACGGCCGAGCGACGAGTTGCTGAGTGAAGCATCCGGACGGCTTCGAGGAGGTCGAGAGGCCCTCTCTGCGGTCGACAGCCTCGAGGCGGGAAGGCGGGCCTTGTCTCGACGGGATTATTCAGAGGCTCTCTTGCAGTTCAGTACAGCGATCCAGCGGGACGAGACACTCGCATGGGCCTGGCATGGGCGAGGTGACGCTTTCCTGATGGCGGGGCGACCTGCATCGGCTCTGGCATGCTTTGACCGCGCCATCGAGCTTGAGCCCGAAAGTGCGCTGGCGCTGCTCGGTTGTGGCAACGCTCATGAAAAGCTGGGTCACAAAGCCGAGGCGCGGGCGGCTTGGGAGTCTGCCTTGGCGGTGGATCCAGAACTCCACTGGGCCCAAGAGGGTTTGCAGCGCCTCAAAGGCACGAAGTGACCGATGACGGTGCGATAAAACCGGATTAGAGAACAGACTGTCTCGCTGAAGGGAGAGAAGATGCTGGATGGCTTGACCCAGGGCTTTCGTGACGTACGCCTCAAGTTCAAGGGCAAAGGTCGCATTACTGAGGAAAACATCTCGGATGCGCTCCAGTCCGTACGCGTGTCGCTGCTTGAGGGTGACGTGGACTTGGGCGTGGTCAAGGACTTCCTGGCTCGAGTAAAGGAGCGCAGCCTCGGAGAGGTGGTGCCGCTTCGCGTCAAAAAGGACGAGGCCAATCCGATCACTCCAGGCGATCACTTTGTGAAGATCTGCCACGATGAGCTGGTCCGAATCATGGGTGGCGACCCGGTTGATCTCGACCTGGACGATGAAACCTCCGTCATCATGATGGTGGGACTCCAAGGGTCCGGTAAGACCACCACTGCTGGAAAGCTGGCTCACAAGCTAAAGAAAGAGGGCAAGAAACCCCTCCTCGTAGCTGCGGACATCTACCGCCCGGCGGCGATCGACCAACTTCAGGTCCTCGGTCGTCGACTTGGCCTTCCTGTCTTCTCCATCAAAGGGATGGACCCGGTGACGCTGTCACGTCTGGCGGTGCGGCAGGCCAAGAGCGTGGGTCGGGATGTCGTGATTATTGATACGGCCGGACGCCTCGCAATCGACAACACCTTGATGGATGAGGTGCTCAAGATCAAAGGCGAGGTGCGGCCGAAAAACATTCTCTTTGTTTGCGACGCGATGATTGGTCAAGACGCTGTACGAACCGCAGCGAAGTTCGACCAAGTCTTGGACTTCAGTGGATTTGTCTTGACCAAAATGGATGGTGACGCTCGAGGTGGCGCCGCACTGTCCATCAATCAGGTCACCGGTAAGCCCGTCATGTTCCTGGGGATGGGCGAGGGGCTTGAGGAACTGGAGCGCTTCCGTGCCGAGGGCCTTGCGTCCCGAATTCTTGGCATGGGCGATGTTGTCGGCCTCGTTGAGGATTTTCAAGCCCACGTCTCCGAAGAAGAGGCCACGCAATCTGCCACGAAAATGCTCAGTGGGGAATTCACCTTCAATGATTTCTTGTCTCAGTTGGAGACGATTCAGAAGATGGGGTCCATTGGAGACTTGCTGGATAAGCTTCCCGGCTTCTCCGACGTCAAGTCCCAGCTTCCCGACGGGGCTTTGGATGACAGTGAGCTGACTCGGGTGAAGTCTGCAATTTTCTCGATGACCAAACAAGAGAGGGAGAACCCGGATCTCCTCTCGAGCCATTCTCGAATCGAGCGAATCGCGAGGGGCTCGGGTCAGACATCCAACGAGATTCGAGCCATCTACACGCGTTTCCTTGGCGCGAGAAAGATGATGCGACAGATGGGGCAAGCAAGCGGTATGTTCGGAAGCATGCGTCAGATGCGGAAAATGCGGAAGCAAATGAAACGCATGGGCATGGGGGACATGGCGGGAATGGAGGAGATGTTTGCTGGGGCTCCACAGCCGGAGGCGCCCCGCCTCAGCGCAGACGAGGTGATCGCCAAGCGAAAGAAGGCGCGTGAAGCTCGCCGCCGGCGCGGGAAGAAGCGCCGTTAGAGCCCCTCGATAAAGGCTTCATCGAACAGATTCTCAAAGGGCTGCTCCACCGTTTCGATGGGGTACCCCTTCACCGCCAAGACCGGCCCATTGTCGACCTGAATGTAGGAGGCATAGTGGGCGGGGGCTCGTTTTCCGAAAGCAATCTGAGTGGCGGTGGTTCCTCCTCGCAACTCCAGCAGGGCCGCGGGAGGGTTGAGCCCGTAGTGACTCCTTTCTCCATTGGGAAAGGTGGCCTCGACACGCAGTCGGCTCCCCATGAGAATGAGGTCATCCAGAGCCTCGGGATCGCCCAGCCCACGAGCCGGCTGATTGACGGTCCACTCGCCTCCTCGGCGACTCGCCACAAAGATGCCCTCTCGGTTCTCGATGCGAATGCCGGTTACCTCCTCGACTCCAGGGAGGTCCAAGTCTCCTTGAATGGCCTTTTCGGGTCGCAGGGCGATGAGCAGAACTGCAATAAGCGCGAAAAGAAGCAGCAGAATCTTTGTTTGTTTGCGGGTCAACGAGGCTCCAAAGCTTGCCAGGAGTGTTTGGGTGATTAGCAATACCACCGCAACGACGCCATCCCTGTTACGGGCTTTTTGAGGAACCTCATGTCGGAATCAAATCCACCCGCCAACCCTGAAGAACAACCGCCCATTTCCGTGGTGCCCGACGAGGCTGGCGCAGCCGATATGGGTCCGGACGCCGTGGCGATCGCAAAGGAGACTGAGGGACGACTGCGAAAGGTATCGAGCGCATACAAGCAGTTGCAGGGGGAGATGCAGGCCATGCGCGAGCGTCATCTGCGGACACGCGACCAGGACCAACGCCTGATGAAGGCGCAGGTGGTCAAGAGCCTTTTTGAGCCACTCCAAAATCTGCGTCGCAGCGTGGAAGCCATGGAGAAGTCGGGAGTGGATGGGGACGTACTCTCCGGTATCCAGATGGTGGGCCGCACCTTTATGAGTGCCTTTGAGGAAATGGGCTTGGAAAAGGTAGCGGGAGTGGGAAGCCGGTTTGATCCTGAATTCCATGAAGCGCTCTCGGTTCTTCCTGTGCCTCAAGAAGCTGCGGATGGCCGGATTATCCAGGTGTTCTCCGAGGGCTATCGCGTCGGTGAGACCTTGATCCAACCCGCCAAGGTTGTGATTGGGCAGTACAAAGCGCCCGAGACATCCAACGATACGCCTGGCGAAGAGTAGGGCCGTGGAGCCCCTGCACATTGCTTTGCTGACCCCGGAAATCCCGGGAAATACCGGGAACATAG
Source organism: Myxococcota bacterium (assembly GCA_036021505.1). Lineage (GTDB taxonomy): Bacteria > Myxococcota_A > UBA796 > UBA796 > CAJQPC01 > JAYXVV01. The sequence goes on from JAYXVV010000011.1 coordinate 28,056, forward strand.
GCCGGTTGGCAGTGGGTATTGGCGCAGGGCTGCATCTGATCCGACCGCTGGGGTTTGACCTCAGCGAAAAGGCGGTCCGTCGAGCTGGCATTGACCATTGGTCTCAGGTGAAACTGGTGACTCATGACTCCGTAGAGGCCTTCTTTGAGTGGGCCGGGACGCGGAATGTGCATTTGTTTTCTGCCCATGGAAGCACACCCTACACGCGACTGCAGGTTCAGCCTGGTGATGTGTTGCTTTTTGGACCCGAGAGTGTTGGACTCCCTCCTGCACTGGTCGAAAAGTACGGAGCATGGAGCATTCCGATGCCGGGTGAGATTCGAAGCTTGAACCTCTCCAACGCCGTCGCGGTGGCGGCTTATCATGCCCTGCAGCAAACCCATTCGAATCTGTTTTAAAGGAATCTCATGAGCACTGGTGGAGAGTCGTTGTATGTCGTGATCATTGCTGGAGGCCGCGGCACACGGTTCTGGCCGCGCTCTCGCCGGCACAGCCCCAAGCAGTGCCTACCGGTCGATGGGGAAATGAGTCTTCTTGAGGCCACCATTCGGCGAGTCAAGGCGCTTGTTCCGAGCGAGCAAATCCTTGTCATCACGGCCGCAGACATGGTGGAGTCCGTGCGGGAGAACGTGCTGGACCTCCCTGTAGAAAACGTCTTGGTGGAGCCGGAGGGGCGAAACACAGCGCCATGTGTGGGTTGGGGTGCGATTGAGGTCAACAGAAGGGCCGGAAAAGACGGTGCCGTGATGGCGGTTCTCCCGGCCGATCACCTCATTGCTGAGGAAGAGCAGTTCGTGAAGCAACTCGAGGCATGTGCTCAAGCGGCCCGGGCCACCGGAGCGCTGGTCACCATTGGTGTGCCGCCCAACCGTCCTGAGACAGGGTTCGGCTATCTCAACATCGGCGATGTCGTCGGCAACTTCGGTGGGGCCGACTTTCACCGGGTGAGTCGCTTTGTGGAGAAGCCCGACCTCGAGAGGGCCAAACAGTATCTTGAGAGTGGCGACTATCTCTGGAATGCAGGAATGTTTGTGTTCACCACCGAGGCTGTTGAGAGAGCCTTTCGTGCTTTTCTCCCGTCGAGCTGGGACCTCTTGGAGCAGATTGGAACGGATCCCTCAACCCTCGACATGCTTTATCCGAGGCTGGAGAAAATCTCGGTCGACTACGGAATCATGGAGCGAAGTGAGCAAGTACTGACGGTGCCGGCCACGTTTGATTGGTCGGATGTCGGCAGTTGGGCGGCATTGGGGGAACACCTTCCTGTGTCCGAGCTGGGGCACGCTCGTGTAGAGGGTGCCGTGGCAATCGACGCGAAGAACAACGTGGTGTATGCGCCAGGAAAGACTGTAGCGATGATTGGCGTGTCCGATCTGGTTCTCGTTGACACAGGCGATGCGATTCTTGTGTGCAGAAAAAGTGACGCTCAGTCGGTAAAGGATGTGGTCGCAAAATTGGAAGAACGGGGCGAAGACCGGCTGCTTTAGTGTTATATCCATGGCCATGTACAAGACGCTTTCTTTGCCACTCGCTCTGCTGCTCGCCGGCTGTTCTCAGCAGGTTCAGTTGACGTTCTATACCGACACCTGCCAGGACTGGGACCTCACCAATGAGGCTCCAGAACTCATCATCGAAGCTGCCGGAGAAGACATCTCCCTCGTTCGTATGGGTGTCGAGCAGCCCTTTGGTGCCAAGTTCAGCCCAGTCATCCAAGCCAACGGCTGGCGCATTCAGATCTTTGAGGACTGGGTCCTTGAGACGGAGGAAGAAGAGGG
>JAYXVV010000012.1:0-13434 GCA_036021505.1 Myxococcota bacterium
TCAGGGCTCCAGCCATAAACCGGGTCAGGAGAATTCGCGTTGTCCTTGAAGGGCATCTCCAAGGTGTAGGCGGGGCATTTGAACCGAGCGGAGACCGCGTTGGTGCACATGGTCATGTTCGCCTCCCCTGGCGCTGAAACCGAGTAGCCGTGCTCTCGCTGCATATCGGGATTGGCCCTTTGATAGGCCGCCGCAAAGATCTCACAGAGCTCTGGAAGCCGGCTGGTCTCAAAGCCGGGCGTCCCCTCTGCTCCACTGAGGAAGTTGTAGGGAAGCTCCTCGTCTCCATGCACGTCCAGGCAAAAGTCGACCCCAGAAGCATCCATGGCCTTGCGGGTGAGGTAGACCTCAGGACTCCGGTCCAGGGTCGGCGATTCCCACTCGCGGTTGAGATTGGCTCCCGCTGCATTGCAACGGAGGTGACCGCGGATGGCCCCATCCGGATTCATGTGGGGCACCACATGGAGGGTCGCCTTCTCCAGGAGGCATCGCGCGATCGCATCGGTGGAATCCATCAATCGGGCCAAAAATCCCTCCATCCACCACGAAGCCATGCTCTCCCCAGGGTGCTGGCGACCGACGATCCAAAATTGCAGGGGCCCCCCTTCAACCGTCACACGATGGAGATCGCGACCATCGACAGTGGATCCCAGTCGATCCACCGTTACCCCGTCCGAGAGCTGGCATTCTGCCAGGAGCTGAAAGTGCTGATCATGGGTGTGGGGGGCAAAGTAGGCATACCACTGCAGGTGTCCCTCTGGGCGATGCGCAATGGTCAGAACGCCCTCCTCGTAGGAGGTATCCACTCGGGTCCACGTCTGACGATCCACGCTCGTACACACCCGATACCCGTCCCAAGCCTTCGGGTAACTGGCCTTGCCCGCGTTCAAAATTCGCAAAACGCAGTCTTCCCCTCGAGCACCATCGACACGGAAGTAAAACCACTGCATGTGTTCATCCCCCACATCCTTTCGAATGTGCAGGTCTGCGGAGGTTCCCTCTAAGGCGAGCACCTCGATGTTTCCCGAATCAAAAAAGGCGTCGATCTGCATGGGTTTTCCCTCCACTTTTGTGCGGCGTTGTGCTGTCTCTATTGGCACCTGTGCGTGCACTCGGCAAGCTTCATTCCAACAGGTTTCGCACGCTTTTTAATTTTATAGTTGCACTATTTTGCAAATATAACTATTCTGCAGATATGGTCACCAACGATGTTCAACAACTCGCCGATCTTCTGAAAGCCTTGGGAGAGGTCAACCGCCTTTCCCTCGTGTGCCGATTGTGCGACTGCGAGACACCCCAGAATGCGATGTGCCTTTGCGACTGCTGCAGCGTGGATGCCTCCGGAGTGTCGCGCCATCTCAAGGTTCTCACTCAAGAGGGCGTGCTTCGGATGGAAAAGCACGGAAGAGAACGCACCTATTCGTTGAACAGGTCCTACGTGGCCCACCAGCTGAGAGAACTCGCTGACAAAATCGAAACCGCCCAGGAGGCACCATGATCATCATTCTTTCTCAGGTCTGTGAATGCGACTGCAAGTCCGCCGATTGCTGCAAAGACAACAGCTGCGATTGCTGCAGTGAGACATGCTGCTGCGATTGACCATCTGGGAACGCGTCTAGGGAGTGATGGCGCCATGGAGGCCATGGCGCCACCCTGACGCCTTGCCTCACCCAGAGACGGTCTCGGCTCGTCGTTGGTAGCTCTCCATCACATAAGCACCCGCCGGGGTCTCCCGGCAGCGCTCAATGAACTCTTGGTACTCGGAGGGAAAATCTTCCTTCGTGGGCATCTCGACGGCTCCGTTACCAAAATTGTCCGGCATGAGGGTGTACGCGGCCAGACTGCAGAACGCCACATCCACGGGACCGAAGACTCCCGAGGGGTCGAGAACACCATCCCGCTCCGACAAGGTTTCACCTGCGGCTTCCAGAACCCGGAGAACTGTTGCCTTGCTCTTCTCCGCATTTTCTGGAGTGACCGCGAGGAGTTGACGCATGCCATCAACGACCTTGCCTCCAATAAACACCCAGAGCAGCCGTTCATACAGGGAAGACGATGCAATCATGCGCTTGAGCAGGTGCTTGGATTCCGGCGTCAGGAGGTAGTGGTAGCCAAGCTGTCGGACAGCGACCCCCAGTTCCCGATCCAGAGAGGTCCGCCACGCGTCGTCTACCGGTCCCAAAGCGAAGTCGAGAATCTCCCAGCTGTCCCGAAGAATCCGTGAATCCGGCAAGCAGAGCAGCGGCACTGCATACTTCCGTCTGCCTCCATGTACGCCGCTTTCCTGCCCGACGTAGCTGCTCTCGGAGCGGTCGGCTTTGTTGCTTCGCAGCTGACCGACCACCTTGGCATGGTACCCGGGGCTGTACTGTGCCTCGTCAAATTCGATGCCCGCACGCTCCAAGGCCCAGCGGCTCAGCTCGCAGTAGTGAGAGTAGGGAATGGTGACCAGGCACGGCCTCTCGAGACTCTTCGGATCAATCGACCTCGGCATCAGCATGGGGCTTCTCCTTTGACAAAAAACGCTCTCCACCCCTAACCAACACAACCTGAAAAACACACCGCCTGAACGGATTGCCTGGAAGCGGCCTCCGAATCGTTTGACACGGCATCCCCACACGCAGGAATAAGACCCTGTCATCGACGGTTCGTTTCTGTGGGAGGTTTCTTTGCAAGCGCACTCACTCCAACGGAACTGCCCGTGAGTACCCTGGTCTGGTTCAAGAGAGACCTTCGGGTCGAGGACCACGCTCCGCTCGCCGCTGCGGCCCCCGGCCCCCTCGTCTGCCTCTACATCTACGAACCCAAGATCATTCACTCGCCGGATTTCGACGCCTCACACCTCGCCTACATCAACGGATGTCTTGAGAAACTCGCCCAGCAGCTCGCCGACCGCGGGGGTGAGCTGATCACCCGGGTCGGTAATGCCGTCGATGTCCTCGACCAACTTCGCCACGAGGTGAAGTTTGACCGCTTGGTGAGCCACCAAGAAACCGGCAACCTCCTGACCTACTCGCGCGATCGTGCGGTTCGGAGATGGGCGAGAAAACACGGTGTGAGCTGGGATGAGTTTGTTCAAGATGGCGTCGTTCGGGCACTTGCTGACCGGGACGGTTGGTCCCGGAAATGGAATGCTGCAATGCGTTCTCCCATCCTGGCAGCGCCCACCGAGTTGCGAGGCGTCCCCGGCGTGCAGTCTCAGGGTCTGCAAGGACCGGAGCGCTTTGGCTTGGAGGCCTTTGATGTCAGCGGGCACCGCTTCGGAACGGAAGCCGCCATCGAAACCCTCTACGATTTCCTCCACAGCCGCGGCGAGCGCTATCAGTCCGAGATGTCCTCTCCCATCACCGCCGACTCGTCATGCAGCCGCATGAGTCCCTACCTGACCTACGGCGTGATTTCGAAGCGCACGGTGTTCCAGACCTTTGAGGCGCGTCGGGACCAGGTGCGAGCGGAGCGAAAGGCAAAAACCGGCATCAGTGCGGACTGGTCTCGTGCGATGGCAAGTTTCAACAAGCGCCTCCACTGGAACGGGCACTTCATCCAGAGGCTGGAGATTCAGCCGGACTTGGAGACCACCAACATGAGTCGTTCCATGGACGGCCTCCGCGAGGACGAGTTCGATGAGGAACGGTTCGAGGCCTGGTGTGAGGGACGCACAGGCTACCCCATGGTCGACGCCTGCATGCGCTATTTGAAGGCCCATCGCTGGATCAACTTTCGGATGCGGGCAATGTTGGTGTCTTTCGCGTCCTACCACCTCTGGCTGGACTGGAGACGAACGGCCCCCTACCTGGCCAAGCTCTTCATCGACTACGAACCCGGCATCCACTACAGCCAAATTCAGATGCAGAGCGGTACCACCGGAATCAACTCCGTACGCATCTACTCCCCCATCAAACAGGCCTCCGACCATGATCCCGACGGAGCCTTCATCCGACGATGGGTTCCCGAGCTGGCTGCAGTCCCCCCAGAACACCCCGCTGAACCCCACAAGATGTCCACCGCCGAGCAGCTTCGGTACGGCTGCATCATCGGAAAGCACTACCCCCCACCGATCGTGGACCACAAAGAAGCGGTTCGAATCGGCAAAGCGCGGGTCTATGCCAAGCGCCGAGGCGAGGGTGCCTGGGATGAGGCACAGGCGGTACTCAAAAGGCACGGCAGCCGCAAACGACCGCGGCGGAGAGCCAGAGCCCCCTAAGGTCTGCCCATTTGCTCTCCGCGCCAGGTAGACTGTGGCCATGAACTGGGCCTCAGGGTCCAAGCGGAAAACCATCGAAGGGAAATCTTTTTGAGAAATCAGATTCAAATCGATGAGGGTCACCCCCCTCATGGAGTGGGGGGACTTTCGCTCTGATGCATGCCTTCCCCACTCCTCTTCTCAAGACGAGTCGTCTGCTCTTGACCTGGCCGACACACGAGCAGATTGACGACTATTTTCGGTCCATCGTGGGTACCGACATGTTCGACACCCTGATCTGGGACGGGCCCTCGTCTGCTCAGGAACTCCACGAGTGGTGGGAGGCGGGTCGCTCGCGTGACCCCTGTGACTTCAGTCTGGAATTCAACCTCGCCATTGTGGAGGCGTGCTCCATGCGCTGCATCGGAGGAGCCGGACTGAGGCCCCTCGCGAGAGACCCGAGGATCATCGACATCGGATACACCTTGGCCCCGCACTCTCACGGACAGGGCTACGCCACCGAGGCCGTCGGTGCATTGGTCGACGAGGCCTTTCTCACCCGAGGTGCTGAACGCGTATTTGGGGGTTGCTTTGTGGGAAACCAAGCCTCGCGTCGCGTCATGGAAAAACTCGGTTTTACCCTGGAGGGAATCCAGCGCCGTGCAGTCGAAAAGAATGGAATTTGGATCGACGAGTGGCTCTTGGCGATTACTCGACCGGACTGGCAAGAGCGGTACACCTGCAGACGGGGTTCGGCATGAACGGGTCCGACTGCAGCATCCATGAGGCGCTTCGGGAGCTCTCATTCCGAAGCCCGGTCCTGCAGCGCCTCATTGAGAGCCATGGGCCTTACACTCCGCGGAAAAACCGCCAAATCGATGCGTTCTCCTCACTTGCGAAAACCATCATCCACCAACAGCTGGCGGGAAAGGCTGCTGCGTCCATCCACCGTCGATTTCAGGACCTCTTTTGTGCAACTGTGACCTCGGAAGAGGTGCTCTCGATGGAGCTCGACACCCTCCGGTCTGCGGGCCTCTCCAAAGCCAAAAGCCTCGCCATAAAAGACCTGGCTCGTCATGACCAAAAGGGATTGCTCCACCTCGACGAACTCGAGGGGCTGGAGGACGACCTCTTGGTGGCTCAGCTCTGCCGGGTCCGCGGAATCGGGCCATGGACGGCTCAGATGTTCTTGATCTTCCAACTGGGTCGACTGGACGTCTGGCCCACCGGCGATCTCGCAGTGCGTCGTGGGTTTGGTCAAGCCTTTGACCTGCCTGCCGTCCCCTCGTCTCGAGAGCTTCAGCCTCGGGGTGACGCCTTTCGCCCCTATCGCTCGATTGTTGCCTGGTACTGCTGGCGGGTCATTGACAGCACCCCATGACTCTCGCATGAAGAGCAGCGGAAGTGGGCCTTCGCCAGGCTACGGGGCTTGAAAAAACTCGCAGATTGCTGGCTGGCCAATTTCAAAAAGGGTTTTCCCTCCGGGTCCAAAAGCATGTCCGCATTCCACTTGGAGGACCTCGCAACTGTCCTCACCAATGATGGTCTGGAGCTGAAGGAGCTTCACAGAATCACAGACCAAGTCATTTTCTGCACACACCAGAAGCACAGGATTCTGAAGCGCAGCCAAGGCGTCGGAAGTATCCGCTAAAACCGTTCGACTCGGACCACTCGCTTCCTCCAAGGCGTCATAGAACAGGCTCCAGTAGCCGGACGGATAGACCTCGTGACGCACTCCATGAATGCCTCGAAGCACCAGACCCGGAAGCGCTGACTTCGGGTCCATGCCCAACCAGTAGAAGAAAAAATGTCTCATCTCCTTGTAGCTTTCCCAGCCGTGCACCTTCCGCCAATCTCGTCGATCCATGTGGTCACGGAAGCCATCGCCTGCAGTCTCGTAGAAATACGGTGCCAGCAGCAGAAGTCTTCGCACAGAACCCGGATGACCCGACGCGTACTGTGCCGCGATCCCACCCCCGAGGGAGTACCCCATCAAATCAAAATTGTCCTCGATACCCAGGGCTTCACGAACCTCCTCTACGTAGGCCACCATTCCTCGTATTGAAGATGTAGGGTGTGAGAAATCCAGGTCTTCAGCCAGGTTTCGGCCGTGATGGGGCAGTTCAATGATGCAAATTCGACGGCCTGGCATTTCCTGGAGAACAGCACTCATGTACGCCCCCATAAACTCCATGCTAACCGTGGCCCCGGGCAGGATCACAAGCGGAGGCCGGTGGCTTCCCTCCTCCGCGGGACGCTCACTGAACCAAGCCTTTGTCCCACTGGCTAAGGTCACCTCTCCAAAGGTCAACTGGGCTTTGGCATTCTGCTTGTTGACGTTGGCACGAACCAGAAACTTCCCAAGGCCGCCAACAATCGAGCGCGCGTAGACGGAAAATACCGCTATGCCAAGCAGCAAGGCCGCAAGAACAACCGTTGTCGCTTCTCCCATCATCAAACCTCCCGGCGACCGATTTATACCCGGAGGAGGTGCGGCAAAACAAGCGGCTTACTCCGTGTGATGCCGGATTTCACGCGGCTTTCTTTTGCGTCTGAACCCCCTGCAGCCCATACAAGCCGATTCGTTCTTGGGACTAAGCAGGGATAAAGGTCTATTTTGAGCGGTTGACCGAAGTCCCTGGAGGAACACCTCATTTGCAAGACAAGGACTGCAAGAGATCCATTCCGCCCTCCAAGAGATGCACAACGCGATGGGTGGTATCCAAGGAGCGCGCCCAGAGTTCGCGAGGAAAAACCCACAAGGCCCTTCCAATGGTACGGTAGGAGAGGTTCTCACCGGTCTCACAAAGACACGAAAAACCGCAACCCCAAGGTGACATGCGAAGCCCTCTCCCGCCGACTGCTTTCGTTGTTGGACTGGCACTGTTCGCCTGCAGCAAAGACGGCTCTGATCCGGACACTGCAACCCAATCGCCGGATTCCTACCCCGACAGCTTCCAAGCAACGAAGGACTCGGGGGTCGAGTCTGAGAATTGCATCCCGCGCGCGGAGAACTGGACCTTCGGTGGGGACGAGGTCCAAGTCCGATCCACTGTGGCTTCCAACGGACTGTGTACCTACTCCCTGCAGAGCACCCATTCCATGCGAGACGGGGGCCCAAGTGAGCGCAGCTACAGCGAGCTTCCTGGTGAGCCACTCTTGCGTTCAGGGGTCCTGCTGACGGACGCTCTCTTTGCGCTGGCCTTGGAGGAAGCTCGTCAGAATGCCGTCTCCAGCATCAGCGATGCTTCCTTCTCAGAACCCAAGAACTGTGAATGCTATCAAACCGGTGAGCTCTGGAACTGGGTCTGGACCCGAGACATCGCCTACGCCACCGAGCTCGCCCTCGCCTGGGTGGATCCGGAACGCGCCGCCAACTCTTTGCTGTTCAAAATTTCGGAACTCAAAACCGGAGGCTCCCCACAGATTGTGCAGGATACCGGGACAGGCGGAAGCTACCCCGTCTCCACCGATCGTGTGGCTTGGGCACGGGGGGCCATGGCGGTCTTGGACATGATCGAGCACCCCGAGCTCGAGGCTGCAGCCATCCAAGCCATGAGCAACACGGCGGAGCTGGACCGAATCTACGCTCAAGATCCCCGCGATGGGCTCTATTGGGGGGAGACCAGCTTCTTGGACTGGCGCGAGCAAACCTATCCCAGCTGGGTCGCTGACAACGTGGTTCACATCGGCATGTCCAAGTCCCTGAGTACCAACTTGAACCACCTCTTGCTGCTTCGGGCGCGTGAAGAGCTCACGAGCGAGAATCAGGGTGCTGATTCCTTGGAGGAAGCCATTGAACACCATTTCTGGGATGGTGAACGCTACCGAAGCCGGCTGTCCACAACCCTCGACCCCAGCCCGGTGGTCCAGCAGGACCTGCTCGCTACCAGCCTCGCTGTGTTGGACCTCAAAAGCCACCCGGAGGCTCTGAGTCACTACCCCTTTGGCCCCCACGGTCCGCCCGTGATCTGGCCTCAACAGCAGTTCACTCCCATCTACCACAACCGCTCCATCTGGCCTTTCGTGACGGCCTACAGTGTTCTCGCTTCCCGTGAAGCCAACAATGCAGCAACGCTCCAGGCAGGACTTGACTCGCTGATTCGGGGAGCGGCCCTCAATCTGTCGCACATGGAGAATCTCGAACTGATCACCGGCGCCAACTGGCTGGACGACGGTGATTACTCGGGCCCCGTGGTCAACTCCAGAAGGCAGCTCTGGAGTGTTGCGGGCTTCCTCGGAGCAATCGGCCAGGGTGTCTTTGGACTCCGAGGTGAGCGTGGGGTTCTCAGCGGCGATCCGATTCTGCCGCCGGGAGGGTGGTTCAAAAGAGGAGCATCCTTGACGGTTCGAGGCCTGACCATCGAACTCGATGCGGCGACCCTGGATGACGGAGGCCTCACCCCAATCGGCACCGAAACATGGACCGACCTCTATGGAGCACGCCCACCAAGCATCACCCTGAGCAGCTCGGGCAGCACGGTTGAAGTCAGCATCGACGCCGAGGCGGGGGCGCAAGTCGATCTCTATCGAGATGGGCAACTTGCGGTCAGTAACGCTGGCACCCGTTTCATTGAGGAGCCCAACAAGTCCACCTGCTACACCGCTGTAGCGCGGTTGACCTTCGGGGGCCCTCCCTCCGAGCCGGTGTGTTGGTGGGGTGAATCCTCCGAAAACATCCAAAACATTCAAGCTTCGGACTTCACGGCCACTGGCGGCAACTGGTCCACCAATCATGGCCGGGGGCATTACGAGAACTGGGGGGCACCGGGCGACACTCTGAGCCTCACTGTCACGGCACAGCACAGCGGCGAGTACCTTTTGCAGGCCGTCTATGGAAACGGAAGCAATGCCGTGGACACAGGGATCACAAGTGCCCTGAAGAAAATACAGGTCGTTGATTCCACCGGCCTACTGGTTTCCGAGGGCGCTCTTTTGATGCCTCAACGCACCCGTTGGGAGAACTGGGGAGACAGCAGCTTTGTTCGCACTCAACTCGAAGCCGGTGAGGTCTACACCGTCCACATCCGAGACGGCATCAACATGAGCTACCTCGAGCACTACCGAGACTACACCGGAGGTCCCGGAGGAGGTGGGGATCCCTACAACTTCGTCAACATCTCCGAAATCAAACTCCTGTTCGTGGAGTGAGCAGGTCAACGGGGCCCTCCAGGATTCACGTCCCCGAAGTTCCAGCACGCACCCGTTGCCCATCCATCAACGATGACCCGCATGAAAGATGCGAATTCTCCGATGTGCTGCGGGTTTCGCACGCAAGACAGATTTCCTCAGGCCCTGTGAACTGGTAGACTTTCCTGGGTCTGGCGGGGAAGACGCTGGACTGGCAACCAACTTGGCACATCGACCTGAGGCAGACTTGAAGTCACTCCGTGGAACGATTGACGTACTCGCTGAAAAATGGGGGGTTCCTGCACATGAAATTCTGGACCTCCTCAGTCAATTCACCATGATGAGCCAAGTCTCTGCGGATCCAACACAGAGCAGCGAAACCATCAACTTCGAGGACCTCCCGTTCGACGAGGAATCGACTTCTCTCATTTCATCGGAGACTGGGGTTTTCATCGAAGGAGAAGAAGACAGTGAGGAAGCCCCCTCCACAGAGTCTCCCGATGCCTTGGAAACTGAGCTTCTGGCCGGTCGATACCAGGATCTTGGTCTGATCGGCAAGGGAGGCATGGGAGAGGTTCGCTGCGTCCGAGACACTCTGCTTCATCGAACCTTGGCCATGAAGATCATGCACGGTCGAATGATGAACAAGCCGCGTTACGTCAGCCGATTTGTGGAAGAGGCCCAGATCGAGGCGCAGCTCCAGCACCCCAACATCGTCCCTGTTCATGACATTGGTACTCTGGCCGATGGACGCCAGTACTTCACCATGAAGCAAATTCGTGGGACCGAATTCTCGGTAAAGATCAAGGAGGTGCATGCGGCCTCGACCAACGACCGCTGGAGAAACTCGGAGGACGGGACCACCTTTCGAGACCTTATCCGTATTCATCAAACCGTCTGTGAAACCGTAGCCTACGCCCACGCGCAGGGCGTCATCCACCGGGATCTAAAACCTGAGAACATCATGCTCGGTGGCTTTGGTGAGGTCTTGGTGGTGGACTGGGGCTTGGCCAAGCTCTTGAGTCGGGAAGAAGCCGAGTGGCTGCCCGATGAGGAGCTGCTCGAGTCAGACCGCTCGAAAAACGAGGCCCATATGACGCAAGTCGGCAGTGTCGCGGGAACGCCCTACTACATGGCACCCGAACAGGCCTCTGGACAAACGCACAAGGTGGGCATCCCCACAGACGTGTACACCTTGGGGGCCATTCTCTATGAGATTCTCAGCGGACTTCCGCCTTATTATGGGCGATCCGCTTTTCTGGTTCTCCAGCAGGTGAAGGAGCGAGCCCCATCCAGTCTTCGGGTTCCGAGCAGTTTGCAAAATGAGCCAATCGTCTCCGAAGAGTTCGAACCGGTTTCGGTCCCCACCGCCGCGAAGATCCCCAAAAGACTGGTGGAGATCTGCGAGGCTGCAATGCAGCGTGACATCTCGGCTCGAACGGCAAGTGCTGAAGTTCTGGCAAATGAACTTCGTGCTTGGCTCGAGGGAGACGAAAAACGAGAGAAAGGTCTCAATGAGGTCGAGGCTGCTCGTCAGATTGCGGATCGAGCACGGGGGGAGGAGCGAAAGTCTGCAGACGAATGGGGTCAGGCCGACGGAATCCTTTCAAGTGAAGGTCCTGAGTCCGCGAGTGCTTGGGAACTGTGGAGGGCCTCCCAGGAATCTGAGGCCGAGTCCCGTCGTCTCTGGCGCCGCTACATCCGAAAACTTCAGGGAGCGCTTGTCCACGCCCCGGACCTGGAGGAAGCCCACTACGCACTGGCTCTCCAAAGGATTGATGAGCTCATTGAACGTGTCGCTCTCGGCGATCGGGCCGGTCAAGAGACCCGGACCCAGCAGCTCAATGGTCACCTGGCCCAGCTCCCCTCAGAGCAGCGCAACCAGCTGATCGAGCGTCGCGATGAGGGACTGGCCGACGTCATCTCGGGACACCGGCATCGTCGGGGGGTGCTCGTTGGTCGGCACAATCAGAAAGTCGCCATCCTCTCTCAAATCAAGGAGGGTGCGAGACTTCTCACCCTCTTGGGAACCGCCGGTGTAGGCAAAACGCGACTTTCACTCGAACTTGCAGACAGCCTCCGAGTGGACTTCGCACGTACTATTTTTTGCGACCTCACCGAAGCCAACGATGAGTTGGGTATCGTCCAGCGCCTCTCCCAGTCCTTGCAAACCCGCCTGCGAGACACGGATCCCGTGACTCACCTTGGCGAGGTTCTGGCCAAAGAATCCACCCTCCTTGTTCTCGACAACCTCGAACAGATCCGAGATCTGATGGGCCCCATGACCTCCAGCTGGGTCCAGTCCATTGAGAACCTTCAGATCCTCACCACAAGCCGTCTCAAACTCGGAATACCGGAAGAAGTGGTGGTCCGCCTTCAACCCCTGACCTTGCTTGAAGGCGTGGATCTCTTCATCCGTCGGGCTCGTGCAGCGAATCCCCACATCAACATTCAAGCCGAGCAGTACACCGATGTTTGTGAGATTGTCGACCGTCTGGATCGGCTTCCGCTTGCATTGGAGCTGGCGGCTGCCCGACTCAATGTGTTCTCCATCGATGATCTCAGCGCTCGTTTGGAAGAGCGCTTCAGTATCCTGAGATCGCGCGGTCGAGACGGTCAGGCGTTGGACGGTGCTCTGGATTGGTCCTGGGACATGCTGAAGCCGTGGACCAAGGCCGCCCTCACCCAAGCGAGCCTCTTTCGAGGCGGGTTCACACTCGCGGCAGCGGAAGGAATCATCGATCTCGGCCGACACAAAAAAACACCTGAAATGTTCGATATTCTGGGTGAGTTGGTCGACAACAGTCTTCTTCGAAAAGACCAGACTGAAGATGGAGGAGTCCGCTACAGCCTCCTTGAATCCATTCGGGCTTACGCAAGGGACAAGTTGCTTGAAACACCCGGATTCGACCCCGATCTCTGTGGAAAAAACGCATTGGACGACGCCCAGCAGAGGCATGCGGAACACTTCAGCCAGCTGGGAAAAAAATCAGCACTCCAAGCCTTGGATGGCTTCAACAGCGACACGCGCTGGGCGCAGCTGTTTCGCGAGTTCGACAACCTGGTCGAAGGGATCGAACAAGGGGACACCCAAAGTGCAGCACTGTGCTGCTTGGCCGCGCTGAAGGTCTTGGGCATGAAGGGCCCTGTTTCCCGCGGGGTCGACCTCGCCACTCATGTCCTGACCCTTCCTGAACTGGGTCGCCGGGAAAAGATGCTCTTGGAAATTGAGCGCAGCAAATGCCTTCGAATCAGCGGCCGCATGAGTGAGGCGCGAGCCATGGTGGCGGGTCCAAATCGTTCATCGACGTCCCGTCTTCCCCTGACTCCCCCAACGAAAGAAACGCCCGACAACTCGCAGTGATGGCCAACACGATCCCCGGTGAACCCTCATTTTAACCTGGAGCTCCAATGCGTATTTTTGTCAGCCGAGCAATCCCTTCCTGCGGTCTCGACAAACTTTCCGAGGCGGGTTGTGATGTGGACGTCTGGCCCGATCCCCTTCCTCCGTCGCGGGAGGAGTTCCTCAAGCGTGTCCGCGGCTGCAGCGGCATTCTCAGCATGCTCAGCGACCCCATCGATTCTGCTGTCATGCAGGAAGCCGGTGCCTCCCTACGCGTCATCAGCAACTTTGCAGTAGGCACGAACAACATCGATCTGGCTGAGGCCATGGTCCGGGGCATTGCTGTCGGCAACACACCCGACGTTCTCACTGACGCCACCGCTGATCTCACCGTGGCGCTCCTGTTGAGCGCCGCTCGAAGACTCGGTGAGGCTCAACAGTACGTAAAAGACGGGAGGTGGAGAACTTGGGAGCCCCTCGGACACCTTGGCAGGAGCCTCCACGGTAAAACCCTTGGCGTCTTTGGCATGGGTCGAATTGGCTCCGCAGTGGCCCACCGCTGCTCGGGAGGATGGGGAATGGAGGTGGTGTATTGCTCCCGAACACCCAAAGACCACATGGCTCCCGAAGGATCAAGACATGTCGACTTTGACACACTTTTAGAAGTATCCGACTTCATCTGTGTCCATGCACCTCTGACCCAAAATACCTTCCATCAATTCGGTTTCGATGCGTTCAAAAGGATGAAAACCACCGCTGTTTTTGTGAACACGGGGCG
>JAYXVV010000013.1:0-17596 GCA_036021505.1 Myxococcota bacterium
GCCGAGGTCTCCAAACACCTCGCAAAGGCACTCAAGAAGCTCGGCATTGCCATCAAGACCGGAACGTTCTGCAAAGGCGTAGCGGCAACCAAGGAGGGTACCGAAGTCACGCTCGCGCCTGCAGGGAGCGATGAGACCGAGGTCATCAAAGCGGAGATCACCCTGCTGGCCCTGGGTGTTCGTCCGAACGTCGAGGATCTGGGCCTCGAGGACGTGGGCGTCGCGCTGGAGAATGGCTTCATTCGCACGGACAGCCGATGCCAGACCAGCATTCCCAGCATCTATGCGATCGGAGACGTTGCGGGCGCCCCGTGTTTGGCCCACAAGGCCAGTGCTGAGGCCCATGTCGCTGTTCACAGCATCTTGGGCCACAACTCTCGTCCCGTGGATCCCAACCTCATCCCGAGCGGCATCTTCACCGTGCCTCAGGTGGCCTCAGTGGGCAAAACGCAGGAACAACTTGAGGCCGAGGGCGTCGCCTTTGAGCTGGGTCAGTTCAACTTTGCTGCCAACGGGAAGAACAGAGGCACAGGCCACACCGACGGCTTCGTCAAGATCCTCATTGACCCAGAGACTGAAGAAATCCTGGGAGCTCACATCATCGGGCAGGATGCCACGGAGTTGCTCAGTGAGGTCGTCCTCGCGATGGCCACTGAGCTGGATGGCACGAGTTTCTTGGAAGCGATCCACTCTCACCCCATTGCCGGCGAAGCGGTGATGGAGGCCGTGGCAGAAGCCATTGGCGTAGGCGTACACACCTGAGTCAACCCCTCAACAGGGCCGCTTGGCCGCGCCCTCTGTGAGCAGGACTACGGCTGGGCCACCTCGATAAGGATCTCGTTTCTTCTCAGGAAGGGCAGGCGAAACGGTGGGTCATACTGCGCGACCATCGCTTCTCCAGTCCCCTCGATCCCTTGCTCCCTCAGCCCGTTGAGAAGTTTCTCAGTGTGGTGTTTCACACGGCGGTTTGTCGCCCAGCCCGAGAAGCGCAAGGCCGCGACGGTCCTCGCCGGAACCGGGGACAGGCTGACACGTTCATCAACGGGCTGTGGGAGATCGTCGAAGGTCATGTCGGAGGGCATCACGAAACTCAGGTGCCAATTCCCCTCCCCGCCTTCCCGAATCACGGGCGCCGTCATTGCAATCTGTTGGGCTTCGGTGTTTCCGCCGAAGATGTACCGGGCGAGTCGTCGAAACCCCTGGTCCATCTTCCGTCCCTCCTGTCCATCGAGGGGCGTCGAAGCCTTGAGGATGACGCCATAGCTTCGTAGTTCGAAGCCGCTGTACTTTCCAATGACGGTAAAAGCGGGCTCCTTGACGCGGGCGGCCCGTGCGAGATTGATGCTCGTGAGTGCCCAAGCGCCGAAGAGCACCAGGAAGAAAGCGATCCCCGGGCTCGGTTTTAAGAAGGCTGTCATGCCGCGTTCGACTCTGCGATCGCCCGATCCAACTGGCCCTCCAGATCCTCAATCTCAGCCATCAGGTCCGCGTACGTTCGCAGGTCACCCGACCGTTGAACACTGACTGCCCGAGAGCGCTTCGCTGCGATCTCTTTTTCCAGTTTTTTCGTGGGACTGCCTTTCAACCAACCAAACATCTGCCTCTCCTTTGTGTTTAGGCCGTCGAGGCGTCTTGCAACACCTCGCACTCTTTTCCTTTGCAGCGGCCGGTCAGCCGCAGGCGATTTCGTGCAAACAGGCGATAGGCCGCGTCAAAGACCGGTCGCAGAACCGGCCATTTGGTCGGCGCGAACAGGAAACCCAATCCAACAGCCGAATACAGCTGGCGAAAGACCTCCATTCCCGTCACAAGCTCCCCCGACGGCATCCGACCGTAGATTTCCGCCATCAGGGTTTCATACTCCAGCCCTGTGTGGCCCACGGCATCGAAGTCCGCACCGGAAATGTCTGTGAACTCAATCTTTCCACGCTTGCGGTCAAGCCACCGAAGCATCCGGATTTCCTTGACGCAAAGCGGACAATCGCCGTCGTAAAAGACCTCGAACCTTGCTTTGGCTTCCACTGCTTTTCTCCCTGCCTCTTCCGAATAACCCGTACATAAGTTATTCAACAATACACGCACAGGGCACTTTTCTGTCCATAAATTTGTTCATTAGCCGTTCTATTGGAGGAAGCCATGACGCCGACAGAGACCCACATCACGCGACTGGAACCCGGTGGTCTTTTCCGCAGCGCCACCTATCTCTTGGAGCAAACGCAGCTCATCGAGAAGGATCGCACAGAGGTGTTTTCCTTCTTCTCCGACGCTCACAACCTTGAGCGCCTCACGCCCTCATTCCTCAACTTCAAGATTCTCACGGCGGCCCCCATCGCGATGGGTCAAGGTACCCTCATCGACTACCGACTGAAGCTCTACGGCGTGCCCATCAAGTGGCGAACCGAGATCGAGGCTTTCGAGCCCGAAAGCCACTTCACCGACCAACAGCTCTTCGGCCCCTATGCTCTCTGGCATCACCAACACTCTTTCGAGGATGTGGAAGGTGGGACGCTGATGAAGGACACCGTCCGATACCGGGTTCGATTCGGGCTACTCGGGACCATCGCGCACGCGCTGTTCGTGCGGCGGTCTCTCTTCCGGATCTTCCAGTTCCGCAGCACTGCCGTCCACGAGGTCTTTGCATAGAGCCCATCAGGGTCCGCGGATTCGCAGCGGCATCCTCACGGGGCCTCGGAAAACCATCTCCGTACCCACCCACCATGCGCTACACTCGTCCGGGAGGAGAACGCCCATGGTTACGCGCGTGTTGTTGGTCGGCCTGACCACGGCTCTTGCCCTTTCTACTGCCTGTGATCCCGGAAAAGCCGATGCGGATGGCGACGGTGTCCAGGCCTCTGTCGACTGCAACGACAGCGACCCCTCCCTCGGAGACGTCTTCTACGATGGAGACTGCGATGGAGCACTCGCTGAGGAGGACTGTGACGACGCGAATGCTGGGCTGGGCGCTGTAGAATTCGACCAAGACTGCGACGGGGCGCTCACTGAGGAAGACTGCGACGACACCAACGCGGCCTTCAACCTCTCCGATACGGATGCGGACGGCGCATCAAGCTGTGAGGGGGACTGCGACGACACCAACGCAGCGCTCAACATCATCGACAACGACCAGGATGGCTTCAGCACCTGCGCGGGCGACTGCAACGATTCAGATCCCACCGCTGCCCGCGGGATGGCCTCTCGGGAACCTGCTCTCTGCACCCGAGACATGGACTCCGACGGCTGGGGAGATGCACGGGCCTCGTCCCCTCTCGAGCCCGGAAGTGATTGCGTCGACTCCGACGCAAGCATCTATCCCGGAGCCGCTTCCGCAGAGCCCAGCCTTTGCACCCGAGACGCAGACGGGGACGGTTGGGGCGATCCAACAGTCGGGGCTCCAGCTGACGCAGGCACCGATTGCGACGACTCCGATCCACTGATGACACCCGTTGATCTCGACGGAGACGGCTACACAGGGTGTGATGGTGATTGCGACGACAACGAGCTGTCTCTCAACCTTGATGACTACGACTCGGACGGCTTTAGCACCTGCGACGGCGACTGCGATGACGCCAACGAAGACCTCGAGCTGCTCGATCGGGACGGAGACGGCTACACCACGTGTGACGGCGACTGTGACGACCGCGATCCCGACCTTGAACTCCGAGACCTGGATGGTGACGGGGTAACGACCTGTGCGGGTGACTGCGACGACACCGACAGCACCATCAGCGACTGCTCGGACGGAACTGCGAGAATGGTGGATGGCACCTGGATTGATGTCAACTACGAGGTGTGCGGAACAACGAGTTGTACAGCGTCAGATGCCAAGAATGCATGCTCCGCGGTGGGCATGAAGGTGGTCAGCCACGCGAGTGATGGCAACAGCCAAGTCCACAGCCTGGGTGCCTCCTCTTCATGCTACTGGTCTGTGTCCTACTACACCGTCGACAGCACCATGAGCAGCAACGAGTGCCTCGTGGGCATCTCGAATCTGGACTGGAGCGGATGCTGCGGTACCAGCCGATGGCACGGCAACACCTTGCCCTTTGGGCAGCCCTCCTCTGTCTTTGGCTACGTCTACAACAGCACGAGTGGATACGATTCGTCCTACCCCAATGTTTCGGGTTCAACATGGGGATGCAATGACCTGAGCGTTTCCGCCAGTCGACCGGGCAACTGCAGCACCCTCTACGTTGCCTGTACCCCTTAGCCGAAACGCAGCCGAGGCAATGACGAGCGGGCGCTGAGCCCGCTTTTCTTTTTTTGGTATTGAGATCTGATTTATGAACCCCAACTACTCGACATTACTTTATTTAGTCTCTTGACACTGCATATCTCTTTGTCATACTGGAACAGCCCAACTGGATGCTGTACCGATGCGAACGCTGCTGATCTGTCTCTCTGCACTCCCCGCCACCGCCACTGCCAAAGACCTCTCCGGTCACATCGGTGTCGGTTTCAACAATCAATTCGCGCACATCCCTGCGCTTTCGGCCCGCTACGTGCTTCCACTGCATGACCTCCACATCGGGGTTGAGGGGCACTTTGGCACCAGCATTTTGAAGGGAATGGACAACGCTGGCTTCGCAGGAGCACGTGTCATTTGGGGCCTGGTGCGTGAAGACAACATGATTCTCCATCTCGGAGTCGGGGGTGGCGTGTGGGGTGAAGGAAACACCAGCTCTTTTCGTCTACAGCCTGTCGTAGGTGCAGAGTTCTTTCTCTACGGACTCGAGAACCTCGGGTTCCTCGTGGAGTGGGGTGTCACCATTGACCTTGGCGATGAAAACCGCATCAACACCACCTCTACCGCTCCTTCCGCTGGACTCCACTACTACTTCTAATGCAGAACACTCTTCCTCTCTTTGGCGTACTCCTTGGCCTTGGTGCTCTCTCGGGCTGTTCCGACGGACCCTGTTCCGAGGTTGACGGCCCGGTCCTCTTCGCTTGGGACAACAGCGTCGACCACCGTTTAGAAGGCACCAATCCGCTCGCATACGACACCATTGGTGAAGCTCTGGAGGCCGCCAGTCCGGGAACAACTGTCTGCATCAGCTCCGGTATCTGGCAAGAAGAAATCTCCATCACGAAACCCGATGTTCATCTCCGAGGTGCCGGGTCGGAGCGAACCATCATTGAGCCACGATACCCTTTCAGCGACCCGAGAGACTCCAGAGCGACGGTCATCAAGGTCGACGCCGAGGGGGTTTCGATCGAGGGTGTCCAGCTTCGCGGGGCTGAGACCGGACTTCGACTCAAGCCCGGAAGCACAACCCAGCTCAGGGATGTGGACCTTCGAACCAACACGGTCGGCCTCCACGCAACGTCCATTGGGAGTTTGATCGCCGAGGAGTTGTCGCTGGTTCGCAACACCGAAATCGGCGGTCTCATTCAGGGCGAATCTGGCGAGCACTCGCCCCTTCTTCTCACCGACCTCAGGGTCGAGGGGAACGGCCAGCGGGGTGTCTCGAGCGTAGGTGGAATCCGCTCGAGTCACCCCTTGGTCCTCACCCGAGCTCATTTCCAGGACAACACCGGCACCGACGCTGGGGATCTCTACACCCGCGATCTCGATGCCATTGACCTTCACGTCGGTCAACCTTTCTCAACAGGATCCTCGCCCCGAATTGTTCTCCGAGGAGAGACGCTGATCCAGGAGGCCGTGATCCACCTGCTCGGGGGTGGTATCCAAGTCGACTGTCAGGGAGAGCGGATTTCCATGGTGAACACAGCTGTCTCGGATGGGGACACCTCGTTTTCCAGTGAACCCTTGCTGAGTCTCGAGGACTGCCAAGGCGACCTCCAGCATCTCACCCTGGCCAAGCTCGTTGGAGACCAACGCGGAACCGGCCTGAAGCTTCGTGGCGAGAGCGAACTCACCGTCGAAAACAGCGCCTTGGTTCATTTCGATGAAGCCATTGCCTGGGACCTTCAAGAACCGCTTCTGTACAACAATTTTGAAGGTTCGCTCCAAGAAGCCGCGTTGCTCTCGCCCCTTGGCGCACAACCCAACCTCCGCCCACAGCGGGATTCTCCTCTCATTGATGGCGCACAAGATTTGGGACTCCAGCGCGATGTAGAAGGATGGAATCGGCCACTCGGCGGCGCCCCAGACATCGGCGCCTACGAGCGCCGCTGAGAGCAGTTTTCAGCGGTCGTTGATCCTGGGGTAGGATGTGCCCATGCATGTCTTTGTCAGGTTTCTCATCCTCTGCGCGGTCACCCTCGCCTCAGGATTCACTGCCCATACGGCATCCTACGATCCCGAACTTGAGTGGAAGACTCTCCGCACAGAGCATTTCAACATCACCTTTCATCAAGGTGAAGAAGCCCTCGCCGAGGCCCTGGCCACCACGGCAGAAAGGGTCCACATCCTTCTCACAGAGGACATGAAGCACCAGCCAAACCGAGCCACGGAGGTGGTCTTGGTGGATCACACGGACGTGGCGAACGGCTACGCCCAAACACTGCCCGTCAACACCATCGTGATCTTTGTCACCGCACCCACGGAATCGTCTTCCCTCGGACTCTACGAGGATTGGCTCGAGGCCATCTTCACCCATGAATATGCCCACATTCTGCACTTGGATACCGTCGAGGGCATTCCGAAGTGGGTTCGAAAATTTTTAGGACGCATCATCTCCGTCAACCAAGTCTCCCCTTGGTGGATCGTTGAAGGATTGGCCACGTACCAAGAAACTCGCTTCACCACCGGAGGCCGTGGTCGGGCGCCGGCTGCGCAGATGATCATTCGCATGGCCATCCTGGAAGACCAGTTTCCTGAACTGGGACAGATGGATGGTTGGATTTCCGATCCCCCAGGCGGAAATCTCCGATACCTCTTCGGTCAGAGCTTTCTGCAGTACATCGCGGACCACAGCTCCGAGGATGCCTGGACACGGTGGACCCACAGTTATGGAAGCTGGATTCCGTATCTTCTTCCTGCCAAACAAGTCTTTGGAAAGAGCTTCCGCGCCCTCTACGATGACTGGAAAGCCCATTTAGAGGATCACTACGGCCAGCAGCGAGACGCACTCGAGGCACAAGGGCTCACCGAGTTCGAACACGTCTCCGATGGAGAAGATACCTGCTACGGCCCGGTGTTTTCACCCGATGGGAAAAAGCTGGTGTATTCCTGCTCGGACCGAGCCGAAGGCTCGGACATTTGGGTGCTCCATCACGACGAAGAAGAACCCGAAGTCCTTCTCGAGGACCAGTTTGCCAAGACCCTCACCTGGCGATCCGACAGTCAAGCCTTTGCGTTCTCCAAGCCTCACAGCGTCGGCTTCTTCAATCTCTACGAGGATGTGTATTTTCACCAGCTGGGATCGGAGAGCGCCAAAGCACTCACGGCGGGAAGGCGCGCTCGTGATCCTGCCTTTTCACCCGATGGCACCGACCTCTTCATGGTCAGAAATCAAGCGCAGAACAACAACCTCATCCGGATGAGGGTGGACCAATCTGTTGAGCACCTCACCGACTACAGCGACCACACCCAGCTTTCCACCCCTCGCTTCTCTCCAAACGGCCAGTTTTTGGTGTTGAGCAAGTGGCAAAATGGCTACCGCGACCTGTGGCTGTACGACCGAAACGGAGAGCCCTATCGGAGATTGACAGCGGATACGCACATTGACCGAGACCCGGTGTTCTCCTCGGATGGGTCACTCATTTACTTTTCCTCGGACCGTACAGGCATTCCGAATCTGTTTGCCATCGACCTGTCAGACGAGACGGTCTGGCAGGTCACCAATGTGCTTGGAGGCGCCTTCCAGCCCTCGCCCTCTCCGGATGGAGAAACGCTTGCCTTTCAGGCCTACAGCACCAACGGCTCAGACATCGCTCGGATGCCGATCGACAGGGAATCCTGGCGGCTCTCCGGAGTGCTGCATCGCTCCCTATTTTACGATGGCGACATCACGCCTGTGATCCAGGACCATCCTGCCCTGCCACCCCCAGGACACCCTCCAGCGGACCCGGGGGACGCTCCTTCAGGGACGGAACAAGGAGAGAATGCGACGGGTGCTGACGACGAGAAGGAACAGGTCTCTGGGAATCTCGGTGGCCATCCTGTAGAGGCCTATTCACCCACGAGCACTCTCTTTCCACCTCGATTTGTGATGCCGGGTATCTACCAGGGAGCATTCGGATTCATGGGCGTCTTGTCCACCGGTGGAGTCGATACCCTTCGCAAGTACGGCTACTCGGGCTACCTGACTTACCGCACCGATGCGAAGTATCTCGGAGGTGGAGGGTCCTTCACCATCAATCGGTGGTTGCCTGTCGTGGGGGTCAGCGCAAACACCTACGCCGTTCCGTATGGCGACATCTACATCGAGACCCCTTCAAGCATCGGCTCGAACATCCCGGGTATCGAGTCTGCCGGGTTTCGCTATTGGGACCGACGCGTTCGAACCGGTGTGTCGGTGGGCTACCCCATCCGAAGCAACCTTGCCGCATATGCCCGATGGACGGGGACCCACCGAGGACCGCTCCACGGGATTCCTGAGAACGCCTACCGCCCCTTTCTTCCCACGCGAGGCTTCCTCTCCCAACTCGGAGGCAGTCTGCGATGGGCCCGAGGCGGCGCCAACACCTACTCCATCTCTCCCGAGGGAGCCCGCCTTGTGAGCGTCAGCGGCAAGCTCACCTCCAGCCTCCTCGGTTCCTACACCCTCAATACGGAGGACATGCGGGAACCGTTTGATCAGATGCAGATTACTGCGGAGCTGCGGGAGTACATCGACATTCCCTGGGTGAGCAACCACGTTCTGGCGTTTAGAGCAGCGGGTGGGGTCTCCTTCGGCGATCGTCTCCGATACGGTTCGTTCCGGCTTGGAGGCAACTATGGGGAGTCTTCCTACTACGTCATTCCCGATGAGTACATCTCCCTGCGAGGGTGGCCCATCGCGGCGGTATCGGGAGATTGGTACTACCTCAGCAGTGCGGAGTACCGGTTTCCCATCTGGCGAATTGACCGGGGTACAGGGACGCTCCCCTTCTTCTTTCGCACCCTTCACGGAGCGGTGTTTGCCGATGTTGGAAGCGCCTTTGATGACCCCAACCAACCCGAGAGCCCACTGCTCGGAAGCGGAACGGAACTTCGGATGACCAGCATTGTCGGGTGGGGCCTGCCGGTTCAGGCGCGTCTTGGCTACGCCTTTGCCTTGTTCCCCTCGGGCGGGATTTCCCCCACCTCACCGGCCTCCTGGTATTTCCGACTGGGCACGAGCTTCTAATGCAACCTCAAGACCTCGGCGCCATTCCCCTGTTTCCACTCCCCAATGTGGTTCTCTTGCCGGCAGGCGTCATTCCCCTTCACGTATTCGAGAGCCGCTACTGCGCCTTGGTTGAGGAGGTTTTGGCGGGCAACCAGCTCTTGGGCCTCCCTCAACTCGCCCCGGGATGGGAACCCCATTACCACGCGGACCCCGCCATCTACCCCACCTTCGGGCTGGGACGAATTCTGGAACACGAGACACTCGGCGGGGGACGATTCAACATCCTCGTTGAAGGCATTGCCCGGGTTCGCGTCCTTCAAGAAGGCATTCACCCCAAAGGCTTCCGGGAGGCCAAGGTCAGCCTCATCAACGATACGCCCGGGGACGGCGCCGTTCTCTCCCGAGCGAGTCGGCAAACCAAGCTCGCACTCGGTCAACTCATCAGCCTCTCGCCGCAGCTTCGAGAACTCAGCACCCTCATGGAGTTGGACCTGGATCCTGCAAGTTTCTGCGACACCCTCGCCCATGCCCTGATGACCGATCCCAATGACCGCCAGACCTACATCGAAACCGACGCAGTATCGGAGAGGATGCGCCTCACTCAAAAAGCCCTCGAATCGGTTCTTGCTGAATTCATGACTCGGTGAATGGAAAGCCACTAGCAGAGTGTTACCCATTCCCATGCTTTTCTGGTTGATATCCGCTGTCACAGCCATGCCGCTGTCGGCTCAGTCTTCCCTCCTGAGAGGAGACTGCGCCAGCTTTCAATCTGAGGTGTCCTCCTTGCAGGGCGCCGCAGTCGACCTGGCGCGGGCTCGGTGCGGAGATGCGACAAGGCTGGAAAGCCTTGGAGAGTCTTCAAGCGTCCTGGCCAAATGGGCAAGGCTCGCTCAGGCTCTCTCCACTCCGGAGGAGGAAGCCGAAACGATTCTTCGCCTCCTTCAAGGTCTCGAGTTTCCTGGTGCTGCAGGCGAGCAGGCCAAGCTGCTTCGTGGGAAGGCCCTGGTCGCCCTCGGACGGAGTCTGGAGGCACGCCCTCTGCTCCGAGAGCTCCTCGGGAGCTTGGATGACCGAAACAACTTGCACGGGGCGGAGGCGCGCTACTGGCTCTCCAAAGGGGCGGAGGACCGAGGGCAGTTGGCTGCTGCTCAAAGCACCTATGAGAATGTGTGGGTCCACTTTCCCACATCGCCCTGGTCTGCCAAGGCCCAACAGCGTCTGGCAGGCCTCGACGTGGCTCTTCCCTCCGTTGAGACAGAACATCAGCAAAACCTCACTCTCGCGCGAGCCCGTCGCTTGATCAAGAGAAACCGAGCGGAGGATGCTGTTCCTCTCTTCGAGATGCTGCTTGATGCAGGGGTGCTCCAGGGGGATCGCGCACTCGAGGAGTTTGCCAAGGCTCGCTTCTGGGCGCGCGACTACGCGGGAGCGATCGCCATCTGGGAGCGGCTCGATCCCATGGCGTCGAACCGAATCTCCGTCGAGGGCTTCTTTCACTATGCCCTCGCCATCTCTCGAACCGGAGACTACGACGCAGCGGCAGTGGCCTACACTGAACTCGATCAGCGGCATCCCACCACTCGCCGAGGAGACCTCGCCTCCTTCAAAATCGGCTACCTCGATGTGGACGAAGGCAAGCATGCCCGGGCCATTCCAAAGCTCAAAGCCCATTTGGAGCGGAGGCCCAACTCACGCCATGCTGACGAGGCGCGATGGTTTATCGGGTGGTCGCACTACCGCCTCGGAGAGTTCGAGAACGCGAAAACAGCCCTGTCGGAGCTTGTTGCCAAACACCCAAACAGCGGCCTGGCCGTTGGAGGGCGGTATTGGCTCGCTCGTATTGAAGGACTGCAGGGACGGTCCGAATCCGAGCGCGAAAAGCTGGAGGAGCTGCTGAAGAGGCATCCCCACACGGGGTACGCCTTCTTTGCAGCAAGTCGCCTCGGTCAGAATCAGAGTGCCCCCTCGGAGACCCCTCCCCCGATTTCTGTAGACCTCGAGCCCGAGCACCCCCTCTATGAATCCTCCCTACTGGTAAAGGCCGGCTGGCTGTCTTGGGCGCGCGATGCGCTGAATGCCCGCACGCAGCAGATGAAAAGCGCAACGGCTGAGCAGCAACTCCAGTATGCCCAACTGATGATGGTGGCCGGGAACTACCGCCAAGCACGCCGTTTCTTGAGGCAGGACTGCTCGAACGCATCGGCTCTACAGAACACCCAGCTCCGAGAGATCTGCCTGCCCCGACCGGAGTCCAGCGTGGTCAATCCGACCGCTCAAGAGACGGGATTGGCCCCCCTCCTGCCCTACGCGATCATGAAAGCCGAGTCGGCTTTCGACCCCAGTGTGACCTCTCCTGCAGGTGCTCGCGGGCTCATGCAACTCATGCCCTTCTTGGGAGAAGAACTCCACGGACTCCTCCTTTCGGAGACCCCCTATGACGGGGAGCACCTCTACCTCCCTGGCTACAATGCTTGGTTTGGAACCACAGAACTCGGCCGACTCCACAATCGATTCACGGACACGTTCAGCCCCTCACTGCCCTTGGCGATCGCGGGCTACAACGGAGGTGTCGCTGCTGTGGAGCGCTGGATTGCGGCTCAAGCCGACATGCCTCCCCACCTTCAAGGTGCCGACGCCTTCACAGAAAACATCGGCTACACCGAGACCCGTCGCTATGTGCGAAAGGTCTTGGGCTACCTCATGCACTACCGCTCGGTGTACCAGTCCCCTTAGTCCAAATGGAGATGCAGGGGCCAGATCGCGAGCGGTTCGGAGGGATGCTGGATGAGAGTCTCTGCCTGGGCGCTCAGACTTCGGTCCACCAGCATTGCAAGACCTGCTTCACTCTGCCCCACAAAGCGAGTCCAGAGGGGCTTGGGGCGCTCAACTTTCTTGTACGTCAACCGCGCCTCTTCCAGGGAAATCTCGGCCAACTCGCACGCACGAGAGAGCGCCTCCGCTACCCCGCCAAGCTCATCAACGAGCTGAGCTTTGTGTGCCTGCTGACCCGACCAGACACGACCTTGAGCCACAGCCTCGACCTCATCGGCACCCATTGCGCGTCCATCCTCAACCCTCTTCTTGAAGGCCGCGTAGATCTCCCGAACATGGTGCGTAAGGAGCGCACGCTGCTGCTGGCTGAGCGGCCGGTCGCTTCCCAGGAGACTGGTACCCGCGGCGCCGGAGACTCGCTCGCTGAAGACGCCGAATTTCGCCAGGGCGCCCCCGGTTACCAGCTTGCCGGAGATCACCCCTATAGAACCCGTCAAGGTCATTGGCTGGGCCACGATCGCCCGGCATCCGGCTGACAGGTAGTAGCCGCCTGAGGCCGCTACATTGCTGAAACACGCCACAACAGGGGTCTCCTGGTTCAGACGCCCCACAGCCTCCCAAATCAGATCGGAGACCAAGGCGCTTCCCCCAGGAGAATCCACCACAAGCACGACCGCCTTGGGTGGACGCTGGATCAAGGCTTCCAAGACGTCCAAGCTCTCTTCCTGACTGATCTGCGATTTCCGACTCCATTTTGGAGCATCGCGCACGATGGCTCCCTCGAGGTGAATGACCTGAACCCGAGGACGCTTTCTGAACAGGGTTTGATACCTTCTCTTCCACGCGAGGCGTTTGAGGAATCGAGCGGCGCTGACCACTCGAGGCTTCTCGCCGAGGCGCTCCTCCAACCTCTTTTCCAAGCCCTTGGGGTACAGCAGGGCATCCACAAGGCCTGCATCAAGAGCCTGCTCGCTGGTGAGAATCCCCTCTTCCATCCGCTCCTGGAGCTCGTTCTCATCAACGCCCCGACCCTCAGCGATTCCTGCTCGGAGCTGGGCCTGAAGGTCAGCCACCAAGGCTTGGAGGGCCTCGCGGTTTGGACGAGAAGCAAATGCACGGCTGACCGGCTCAGCAGCCGACTTGTAGTCTCCCGCTGACACCACCTCAAACTTCAAACCGAGGCGCTCCATCGCCTCGCCAAAAAACTTGAGCTGGAGACCAATTCCACCAAGCAGCACTCCACCGAGTGGTGCCAAGACGATCTCGTCACAGGCACTGGCCAGAAAGAGGCTGGGGGTGTCTCCACTCTCCATGCTGGCCACCACAGGAGTGCCCGATTTCGAGATTCGCTGGATGCAATCACGGAGCGACTGGAGCTCGGCCCACCCCAGTCCCAGCGACTCGATCTTCAGGTGAACCGCTCGGATCCTCGGCTCAGCAGCAGCGCTCTCGAGCGCTCGAAACCAAAGAGGATGCTTCTGACTTTTGCTGCCGTCTAAGACGACCTCCAGGACCCCAGAGTTTCGAAGAGCCAGCTTGTTGAGAAGTTGAATTCCGAACAGCCCGATCCAAAACAACGGCGAGAAAACAATGCGGAATAGAATCGAGAGCACAGCACTTCATCCGGTTAATGGCTGGAGAACGTAATCCCCTACCCGGAGAAGTGAACTTGTTCACCCTCAGCGACTCAGAATTTCAGCCCCTTCAACTGCTGCCTGAGGCCGATATCGCCGATTTGGCAGTCGAACTGGACATGGTTCCTGAAGCAGAGATTGATGCGCGCGGACTTCTGTCTGTCCTCGTGGAGAGAATCCTTGACCGAGCTGTGGCGGAGGGGCTTCCGTTTTCCAAGTACGATGCCGATGATCTCAAGGAGCTTCCCGAGGAGCACCTCAACGCTCTCGCGGCAAAGATGGGCTGGCCCGCAGACGTTTCAGCCTTCCTCAAACAGGGCGGTAAAATCTACAAGGAGTACCAAAAGACGAGGCGGAACTCCCAGGTAGCCATCATGCTTCCCCTCCTGCTTCCGGCCGTGGCTCGTCATGCTTACGAAAAGTAGACGTTTCAGCCCCCCAAACCGGTTGACATGAGGGCAGCGAAAACGTAGGACTGGAACAGCCATCTGCCCGGGGAGTGCCCATGCAAACCAAAACCTGCCCATCCTGCCAAGAAGAGGTTCCAGCTGGAGCCTTTCGCTGCAAGAGTTGCTTCCATGATTTTGATGAAGTGACCGAGAAAAAATCCAGCGCCTTCATGACCTTGCTGACCTTGGTTTCCGCAATGGCTGTCCTGGCTTCCGGCGTGTTTTATCTGAGTTCTCAGAAACCGAGTGAAATTGTGACCCGCCTCAGCTAGTAAAACCAGGCCGTAATCCGCATGGAGATGACGGCGTCTGGGCTTCTGATTGAGCACGCAGACTTTTCTTACATCACCCGCGTTGAACACTCCAACGACGGCAGCGAGTACCGCGTCGTTGTGCACACCTCCAGCAATGCCATCGAGTTCCAGAGCGGCACCTACCCGCTCGGCGATGCTGCTAAGGACATTTACGAGGTCATCAAAAAGACCAACCAAGGCGTCATGCTCGCTGGGGTCGAGGTCAGCGACTGAGGGCAGGTGTCATGGGCCAAGGCCTTAATGCGTTTTCCCGAGATCTCGCGATCGACCTGGGAACAGCCAACACCCTGATTTACGTGGACGGGCGTGGGATCGCGCTCAACGAGCCCTCCGTGGTCGCTGTTCAGAAAGGGCGTGGGGGTGTCTTGGGAGACGTCGTTGCCGTTGGCCGCGATGCCTGGGAGATGCTCGGCCGAACTCCTGGAAACATGACTGCCGTCCGCCCCTTGAGAAACGGTGTCATCACCGACTTCCGTGTCACGGAAGACATGCTTCGGAGCTTTATCCAGAAAGCGGTGGGAACCAAGGGCTTCTTCAAGCCTCGAATTCTAGCCTGCGTGCCCTCTGGCGTTACGGAAGTCGAGAAACGGGCAGTCTATGAGTCTGCACGAGGTGCCGGAGGCCGAGAGGTCTATTTGCTCGCGGAGCCCTTGGCCGCGGCACTGGGCGCAGGCTTACCAGTGATGGAAGCCACCGGTTCAATGATCATCGACATCGGAGGCGGGACAACCGAGGTCGCAGTGCTTTCAATGGGGGGCCTGGTCAAGTCCAACTCCATCAAGGTGGCCGGAGACCAGATGGATGCAGCCATCGGGAATTACGTCAAAGAAACCCACGGCCTGTTGATCGGCGAGCAAAGTGCGGAGTACCTCAAGCGCGAGCTCGGGTGTGCAATTCCTTTCCCCACTCCCAAGGAGGCTCGAGTCAAGGGACGGGACATCGGCAGCGGGGTTCCTCGAGAACAGACACTCAACAGTTTGGACATTGGGCAGGCCTTGGCACCCTGCCTCAAAAGGATTCTCGAGAGCATCCAGCAGACTCTTGCCGACACGCCTCCGGAGCTTGCCTCCGACATTCTCGATCGAGGGATTGTTCTGTGTGGCGGAGGCTCTCAACTCCATGGATTCGACAAACTCATCCAAGAGACCTCAGGAGTTGAATGTGCTCTCGCTCAGGACCCGATGCAGTGCGTCGTTCGAGGAGCAGGCATGGCCCTAGAGGATGCACTCCTCCTGAATCGTGTGGCACTGGCCTGACTTCCAGGAAGACAGTTTCAGGGTCTCGGCCATCTCGAGATAGGTGTGAGCCGATGAGAAGTCGCCCAAGTTGACCAGCGTTCCTCCATTGAGGTGATGAACGCCGGGAACATGGCTGTGACCCACTACGACCAGTCGAAGATCCTCTCGAAAGCGCTGCTCGGCCCATCGAGCTTGGGCATGCAGCAATGGAGCATTTGGAGTTTCATCGTGATGCGAGTTTCCCGCGAGTCGCAGTCCCACCCAGCGGGAACGCTGGGGTCCGAGGCCATTCATCAACCGAGCAAAAGTTGTGCCCCTGACAAGCCTGCGGAGGAGGCGATATCCACGCGAGTCGTCCGCCTCATCTCCATGAACAAAGAGCGCGGACTGCCCACTAAACTCCACAGAGAATGAATCCTGGACCACCACGCCGAGGGTGTGCTCCACATAGCCACCCAAATGAAAGTCGTGGTTGCCTCTCACCCAGTGAAGTCGGCAGCCACGCTGCTTTAGGCCCTCCAAGGCGCCCCAGAGGGGCTCGAAGTTGGGGTCCCGATACCCCTCAAAGCCCCAAAAGAAATGGAACATGTCCCCAAGGAAATACACTTCGTCCGCCTCGAGCTGGTTCAAGAAATCCGAGAGGATGAAGAGATTGGGATCCTCGAGTCCAAGGAGATGGGCATCTGAGAGCAAAATCCGCTTCATGATGCTCCAAAGAATAGCAGGCTCTGCTCGGAAGCCGATAGAGTGACACCATGAACGCTCCTCCACTCGCGGAAAGAATGCGCCCAAGAATTCTGGATGAAGTCCGAGGTCAAGAACACCTCACGGGGCCCAACGGCTTGCTTCGAGCTGCAGATGGCCGACCGCCATCTGTGATTTTGTGGGGTCCGCCAGGGTGTGGCAAGACCACCATTGCTCGTGCTCTGGCAAACGATAGCAACTGTTCTTTTCTCTCCATCTCGGCGGTTCTCGATGGCGTCAAGGAGCTGCGGACGGTTCTCGACAAGGCCCGACACGTTCAAACCTTTGAGAACCGTCCCTGCCTGCTTTTTGTGGACGAGATCCACCGTTGGAACAAGGCACAGCAGGATGCGCTTCTCCCTCATGTCGAGAGCGGCTTGGTCACTCTGGTGGGAGCCACGACAGAAAACCCCTCCTTTCAGGTCATACCCGCACTGCGTTCTCGAGCAGAGGTTGTCCTCCTCCGTCCGCTGAGCGTCGAGACCCTCCAAGATGTGCTTCAGCAGACACTCCAAGATGCAGAACGGGGTCTTGGGGAAATGAACGTCAGCGCAGATTCCGAGGTGCTCCTGCGAATTGCAGAGCTCTCCGATGGAGATGCCCGACGAGCCCTTGGCCTCTTGGAGCGCTTGGTCGGAGAGTGTGCGAGGGGCGGCCATTTGGGTGTCGACAGAGCCCGAGAGGCCCTCTCACGACGCGACATCCTCTACGATCGAGCGGGAGAAGAGCATTTCAACTGCCTCTCCGCACTGATCAAATCCATGAGAGGCTCGGATCCCGATGCATCCGTCTACTGGTTGGCGCGTATGCTGACGGGAGGAGAGGATCCCGTCACCCTCGCTCGACGCCTGTTGGTTTTTGCCTCAGAGGACATCGGCAATGCGGATCCCCGGGCGATCATGGTGGCCAACGCCTGTGCGCAAGCGGTCCAAATGATCGGCATGCCGGAGGCTCGAATCAACCTTTCTCAGGCTGTGATCTATTTGGCAACCGCCCCCAAGAGCAATGCCAGCTACACCGCCATCAACGAAGCCATGCAGGACGTCAAGCGCCTTGGTGCACTGCCTGTTCCCCTGCACCTGCGAAATGCCCCCACCGAGCTGATGAAGAAACAAGGTTACAGTCACGGGTACCGCTACCCACACGATGCACCAAACGCCGTCGTTGATGAGGTCTAACTACCAGAAAAGCTGTCTGCGAGACTCTACTACAGTCCCACCCAGTGGGGCC
>JAYXVV010000014.1:0-3311 GCA_036021505.1 Myxococcota bacterium
CGGCTTGTCGTGAAGAACCCCCTCAAGCCATCCATGGACCTCAGGGCTCCACCGAGCCCTCTTGAGATTCGGTTCACCCACTCTGCTCTCCTGTTCCAGACAGGCCGGATTGCTCCTGCGCTACGGACGTTTTCTGCCAGGCCACAAAGCCCACCATGGCAGCAAGACCCACGGCGCTGAGCGGACCCAACCAGGGAAAAAAGTCCCACTCCTCAGTCCCGGCCCGTGTGGAGAAAACCCAGATGCCGTTGTTGAGCATGTGAGCCAAGACACACGCCCCAAGGCCCCCAGAAATCGCCCTGAGCCATGAGATCCATACGGCCAGGGGCAGGATAGCGAGAGCGTGAGCAGGATCCATGTGGTAGCCGGCGAATGCCAGGCTCGAGACCCCAATTGCTGTCATGGAGCCTGACCGACGCTCGATCGCCCCAAAAATCCAGCCGCGAAAGAACAACTCCTCTCCGACCGGAGCCAAAACGAGTGCTCCAAGCAGGATGAAGCCTCCGCTCACTCCTCCCGCCTGGACCGCCTCACCAAGTTGGTCGACAGCCCCCCCATCCAAGTCTGAGGCATGGCTTTGAATCCACGTGTAGATTCCCTCCGAAAGGACTCCGGCACAAACAACCCCCACGAAAAGTCCCCAGTATTTTCCCCAACGGATCGCAAGCAAATCCCATGGAGTGCTGCTGTGGAGACGGGCAAAACTGATGGCACAAATCCCGATTGTGGTCGGGGTCAACACAAGGAGTGTCGCGGAAACAGCGGGATGATTCGGCTCCGTTACCCCAACTGCTCCGAGCGCACCGACCCCCATGAGGCTGACCAAAATCAAGGCTGCGAATGCCACTCCGAGAGAAACAATGACGTCACGGGTGCTCGGAGGGGACTCACGTTCCATGCTCCACAAGGTATAGCGGAGTCATGACCGACCTGACCACCCGAGATCTCGTCAAGCTCGCTGTTCCCAGTGTGCTGTTCGCAGTACTCACACATGCCTACCGAAGTGTGGATCAGTTCTGGATTCAGGGGGTATCGACTGCAGCCCAAGGAGCGCTGGGCGCCTCTGCGTTTGTCATCATCCTCTTTGCCGCCATCATCATCGTACTTTCTGCAGGAGCGAGTCCACTGATCGCACGTGCAGCTGGAGCCAATGACCCCGCGGCGCTCCGTCGAGCACTTGGAGCCGGGCTCTCGGGTGTGCTCGGCATCACGGTCTTCCTGATGGTCGCTGGAGTTCTTGGTGCCGACCTGATCGCTCATTCCCTGGGTCTGCAAGGAGAGATCGCTGAGGAATGTGCGGCGTACCTCCGAGCACTCTCTTGGACCATCTTCCCGTTGGTGCTCGTCCCGTTGGTCGACCAGGCCTTTATCGCCATCGGAAACGCTCGACTGCCCATGACGCTTCATGCGATTTCCCTCACCCTCAATATTGCGCTTACCCCCTTGTTCATCTATGACCTCAACATGGGTATCGGAGGCGCAGCGCTGGCCTCCAATCTCTCCCGGGCCGCGACCACCTTTGTGGGATTTTTCATCCTGTGGCGCAGAACCGGCATGTCCGTCTCCGATGTTCGTGGAGGAGAGGAACTCCGACGCGTTCTTCGAATTGGTTTTCCAGTCTCCATCAGCGTTGCTGCCTACACCCTCGTCTACTGGGCCATGCTCGTCACAAGCATCTCCCGACTCGGAGAGGAGGTGAATGCCGCTCTTGGGATTGGGTTCTCCGCCCTCGAGGGACTCACATGGCCCTGCTTCCATGGCCTGTCCTTGGCGGTGTCCTCTTTCGTCGGCCGTTCCATCGGGGCTGGACGTCCTGACCAAGCCGTAGCCGTGGTCCGAAAGGCCCTGCCGCTGTCCACAGCCATGGGTGTCGTTGCGATGCTGGTCTTCTTTTTCTTCGGCCCGTTTCTCACGGGCCTGTTCACCGAAGATCCCCTCGTTCACGAGGAAGCAATTGTCTACACGCTGATTCTGGCTTTCTCCCAACCTTTTGTGGCGTGGGAGGCCCTTTTCGAGGGATGTCTGTTGGGCGCCGGGGACACTCGAACTGTCTTTTGGCTGTCCGCGCCCGTCAACCTCCTTCGAATCCCTCTCGCATGGGCACTCGCCTTCCCTCTGGGTTGGGGAGCCGGAGGAATCTGGTGGGCCATCAACATCACCACCGTCATCAAAGCGGCTCTCAAAGGGCTTGCTGTGCGCCGAGGAAAATGGAAGACCCTGGAGATTTAGCTTGGATTCGGGAACACCTTGTAGCGCCTCACAGTACGAGTTCGGGCTTGACGAACCGGGGCTCCACGTCGACGATAGCGGTGGGGAGACCCAACTCCCTCCCCTCCAGCACAACCGCGTCAACCTTCGGGAGTCCACCATGCTTCTCATTTGCACCAAGACCTGAGGCACCTGTCGCAAAGCGGTCGCTTTGCTCAACGAGACAGGAGTCTCTTACACCCTGCGCGAGTACACCTCCGAACCTCTTGCTGAGGGGGAAATTCGCGAGCTTCTGAGAAAACTGAAGATCGCGCCTCGAGCGCTCTTGAGGATGCGCGAAGCCAAAAAACACGGTCTGTCTGGGGACGAGCCTGAGGGCGAACTCATTGCCCTCATGGCCAGCAATCCGAAGCTTGTCAGCCGTCCCATCGCGGTCGATGGCGACAGGGCTCTGATCGCACGCCCTGCCGACTTGCTGACCGACTGGCTGCGCTGAACCCGCCCTACTCGATGCCGTCTTGGGAGCGGTCTCGCAGGCCGACTTCAGCGACCTCCATCCGCTCCGCATCCTCATCCATCGCTTGGGTTGGCCCCGTCTCGCTGTCCCTGCTTGCCTTCTCTTCAGGCGCAGAGGCTGGGGTGGGATCCATTGGCGTGTAGTTGGGAGGCAGATCACCAATGCCCGGGATGTTGATCAGGATGTTCATGTCGCCGAGCAACTCGTCAAGGATTCCATCCTGCCGAGAGTCGTAGAATCCCCGAACCCGGCCTTCGTAGTCAACCAGCACAAAGTACGAGCCGTGCCAGAGACCCGAGTGGTCTCCGCTGGAGCCATCCGAACCCCCCATAGCGACGTTGAATCCCTCCACCACCGTAGCCTTGATCGCGTCAATGTCCCCTGTCAAAAACGACCACATCCGAGGGCTCACTTTGTTGTTCTTCGCGTATTCGAGAAGAACCTCGGGTGTGTCGTATTCGGGATCCACGGTGAAGCTCACGAGATGCCCTGCATCCGCGATCTGCTTGGTTCGTCGCTGGAGCTCATGCATTTGGTCCGTGAAGATCGGGCAGATGGTCTTGCAGCGCGTGAAAATAAAGTTGGC
>JAYXVV010000015.1:0-5971 GCA_036021505.1 Myxococcota bacterium
ACGGAGAGGCCTCCTACATGTACTTGGGCGGCTACAGACAGATCGACGGAGCCGGAGATGTCGACGGCGATGGCTATGACGACGCCATTTTCGGTACCGCTGGAGATGGCTATGCCTACCTGAACTACGGTTTCAGTGCACTGAGCTCCACGACGGGTGCGCTCGGAGCGTCTGTCTCAGACGTGGTGCTCGGTACCGGCGCCTACGGCTACGGCTGGGGCGGGGGCCAAGTTGGCGACATCAACGACGACGGCTACGATGACTTTTTCGTCGGTGACTCCGGTTCAGACGAACTCTACATCTACTTTGGAAACAGTTCTTGGCTGAGCGATGGGGCGAGTGGGGACATCACCATCGGCCACAGCGTCACCAGCAGCTACAACGACTTGGTTTTCTCGGGAATCACCTCGGGCGACTTCAACAATGACGGCGAAGCCGACCTGGTTGTTGCAGACTACTACTACGGGGCAAGCACCTCGGGTCTGGGTGGGGTCTTCGCCCTCTACGGGCCCATGAGTGCTGGAACGTACGATGCCTACGCAGACGGCGATTCCTACCTGACCGGAAACCCTGCCAGCTCCTACGGCTACTTTGGATACTCCGCCCTCGGAGAGGACGTCACCGGTGACGGCACCGATGACCTTCTCGTGACTGCCCCTGGGGAACAAACGCTGTACATCTTCTCCGGCGGCGGAATGTAGCCCCCTTCCTCCACCTCCACCGAGTTCCAATCCAACGAAGGACATAGAATTATGCGAACCCGCATCGGCCTCATCGGCCTGGCCGCAGCCACTCTGGTGGCCTGCAACAAGCCGTCTGACTACGACGGCGACGGCTACACAGCCGACATTGACTGCAACGACAACGATGCTGCCATCCATCCCGATGCCACAGAGGTTTGCGACGGTGTGGACAACAACTGTGACAGCAGCATCGATGGGGCCGACGCCGATGGTGCGATCGCCTACTTCGCCGATGCCGATGCCGACGGCTACGGAGGCACAGCCTTGAGCATCACGCAGTGCGATGCTCCGTCCGGATTCGCAGGCAACAGCGATGACTGCGACGACACCGATGCGTCCATCAATCCTGATGCCGCGGAGATCTGCGACCTCGTGGACAACGACTGTGACGCTCTGATCGACGACGAGGACGATTCCGTCGACACAGCCGGCTTCTCCACCTACTACGGCGATGCGGACTCCGACGGATACGGACAACCCGATGTGACTGTGGAGTCCTGCAATGCCCCCACCGGCTACGCAGACAACGCAGACGACTGTGACGACACCAACGCCGACCTCAATCCCGAGACCGTGTGGTACTCAGACGTCGACGGCGACTCCTTTGGCGCAGCCAACTACAGCATGATGAGCTGTGAGCAGCCCGATGGCTATGTCGGAAACGCCGATGACTGCGACGATTTGGTCTTCGCCGTCAATCCTGACGCACTCGAGATCTGTGACGGTGGAATCGACAACGACTGCGATGGACTCTCTGACGATGACGATGACTCCGTCGAGACCAGCACCTACAGCACCTACTACTCAGACGGCGATGCCGATGGCTACGGCGATGATGGGATGAGCATCACCCAATGCGCCCTCCCCAGCGGCTATTCGGCGCTCGGTGGAGACTGCGACGATGCAGAGCCACTTGCCAACCCCGGCGGCACGGAGATCTGCGCCGACGGCATCGACAACGACTGCTCGGGAGACGCCCCCGAGTGCACCCTTCCTACTGTGGGAACCTCTGCCGATGCAGGCATGAGCTTCGTGGCTTCTTCAGGCTCCTACTTTGGCTACGAAGAGATGGAGATCGGTGACTTCAACGGCGACGGGGTCAACGACCTCGCTGTCGGTGACTACTACGACAGCGTGACCGGTGACTATGGTCAAGGCTCCGTGAGCTTCTTCTACGGCCCCTTCAGCGCAGACTCGGAGAACAGCCCCGATGGCATGGTCTACGGTGAGAACTCCTATGACTACTTCGGCGAACACATGGCCAACATGGGAGACATTAACGGAGACGGTGCCGATGACCTCGCAGTGGGTGCTGATGGCTATGACGTCGGAAGCTATTCCTCCGTCGGTGCGTTGTACCTCGTTTCAGGCACCACCTCCACGGAGAGCGCTGTCGCCAACCAGAGCACCAACTTTGGATTTAGCGGCGCTAATGTGCTCTTCGAGGACGAGTCCTACATCTACGCAGGAGTGGTGGCCAATCTGGGGGATGTCTTCGGCACAGGCGGTACCACTTTGGGGTATGGCGGCTACGGCTACGACACACCATCGACCAGCTCCGGCTTCATCTACTACGGTGACCTGAGCAGCGGCTCCACGGGCATCGTTTCCGGCGACTACTATGACCAGGCGGGCTACAAGGACCGGGTTGAAGGCATGAGCGACCTCGACGGTGACGGCTTTGACGACTGGGCAGCCTCGGGTGCTATGTCGTATTCCTCGGGCAACTCCTATGCTGGAGAGGTCTGGGTGTTCTACGGCGCCACGAGTGCATCCTGGTCCTACACCTCCGATGCCGATGCGATCCTCGAGGGCAATGCCTCGGACTACCTGGGCAGCAAGTTGGCTGGTGGTGCGGACATCGATGGCGATGGCTACGACGACCTGTTCGCCAGCACCAATGGCAGTGTCGAAGTCTATTTCGGCAGCGCGGGTCGCTTGTACTTTGGACAAGCCTCCGACATCTCCATCGAAGACACCACAAGCAGCTACTCTTCCATCAACGGCTCCGCCCTCTCCGTGGGCGATCTCACAGGCGATGGAACCGGGGATTTGGTGATGGCAGACTACTTCGGTGCCAACAACCTGGGGGTCGTCTGGACCTTCTACGGTCCGCTAAGCTCCGGCACCTACGATGTCACCAGCGCAGACTCCACCCTCACGGGAGGAGCAACCTACGACTACTTTGGTCGTGACAACAAGGTTGGAGACATGGACGGCGATGGCATCGACGATCTCTTGGTCGGCGAAGATGGCCAACAGACCGTGTGGATGTTCAACGGCGGCTCCATGTAGACCCTGTGGGAATGCCCCTCGGGCACTCCTGACGCAATAGAGCGGCGCCTCCTGTTGGAGCGCCGCTCTTTTCGCTTTTGCTCCTTCTCCAGTCAATCAGGGCATTGCTTGACGTCCTGACATTGAAGCATCCTACTGCCAGCGAAGCACGACCCCCTCCCCTTCGCGTCGCGTCTCTCCCAAGAAAGGAAACGGTTGGTGAGCCTTTTGAAGAGGCGCCGAGCTGAACGGATTCGCATAGGTGCGTCCTGTGAGCTTCAGCGGCTCAAGTGGGTCCCGCTCCAGCATCATGACCCCACCCACGGAAGAGTAGAGCGGATCCTTGAAGAGACAGGGCTCTGGATCCGCAGTGAGGCAAGCTTCCCAGCCCGAGTCGCCTTGAGACCCCGTCTTGGTCCAGGCCGGTTTTCCGTAGAGAAACTCACGCAGATACCCTCGGGAGAGGCTCCAGGGCCGGTTCGCGACAGCCACAACAACCAACGGCGTGTCGTCGGCACCTCCGAGGAGATGCTGGTCCAGACGACGGACCATGGTGTGTTCGAGCCGCTGGACGGAACGACCGGTGAGAAAAGGCCCCAGCAGCTGCACCACTGGCGACTGCTCCGGTGCAGCCCGTTCACCACTCAGACTGAACTCCATGGATACACCGACGTCCTCATAGGTCGCAAAATCGCCCTCCCATCGGCCAGACTCCACCTCTTGGAGCCACAAGTCCACCGCGCGCCGAACAGGCTCCGGATCAAACTCAGGAGGAAGCCAGCGACGGATGAACACCGAAAACCTCAGATCCGAGCGTACTCGACCAAGAGAAGTGCGCAAGCGCTCGAGCTGAAGCGGGTCGAGCTGTGGATGTTGCGGCTGAATGAAGGCGAGAACCATCAGGTTGACCGCCGTTCCATCCTCATGTCTCGCCAACAGCGGAAGACTGCCCCCTTCTCCAATGTCCACAGACCAGCCCGAGTCACCAAAGACTTGTGCCGTTGCCAGCTCTGCGAACCCCTGAAAGAATCGGCGGTTGTCCACAGAGCTCATCCGTGCACCGATTTCGGCCGCGAGGTCAGGCTGAAGTCCATCTAAGGCATGGTCCAGAAGCTCACGAACGCGCCGCGCAGGAGGCGCACAGAGCTCCCCTAAGAAGCTCTTGCACTCCTGGGGCATTTCTCTGATTTTTTCAACAAAAGGGTCTGAAAAAAGACGCATCGGACGGGGGCTGCTCACTAAGAGGCCCGCACTTATAGGGTCTCTCCCCGGCTTGCGCAAGAATCAATGCGGACCGCGAAGCGTTTTGGGCCATTAAATGTATTGTGTCCCCTCAGAATGCAGACACATCCCATTCGTTCAAGCCCTCGCTCATCCCCTGCAATCGATAGACGACTTCTTTGTCCGGATCGTACTCCAGTCCTTGCCAGATTGTCCCGTTGGCACCCGAGCCGAGACTCTCCATAAAGACCCCGCTGCTGGTCCAAAGCAGAAGCGTGGGCTCCTCTGCCGAGAGTGCGGTGTTGCCGGTCTCCGAGCCAAAATCCCGGTCGTGTGCCGAGAACCGGTAGTTTCCTTGCCTGAGGGTGTAGACACTCCCCGTTTCCCAATTCAAGGAAAACCACTCCATCTCGGCGACCGGTTCTCCGTAGATCGGGTGCGGGGTATCGCTCACATAGACCTGATAACGACCCGCCTCGCTGGCAAGCGGGCCACTCATGTGGAGATCCAAATCTCGGGCTCGATCCCGCCAGATCAAAGAGGCCCGAAGCGACTCACCGACGAGCTGGGGGCTTACCAAGATTCTTTGATCCCCCGGTGCATTGGGGCCCACCCAAAGCGGAGCGAGGCTGGCCTCGTATTCTCCAGAGGCTTCAGTGGAAGCGGTATAGAT
Source organism: Myxococcota bacterium (assembly GCA_036021505.1). Taxonomy (GTDB): domain Bacteria; phylum Myxococcota_A; class UBA796; order UBA796; family CAJQPC01; genus JAYXVV01. The sequence goes on from JAYXVV010000015.1 coordinate 4,912, forward strand.
TCCAGGAGCAGGAAGGTTGAAGCTCAGACGACCGTCGGCCTTGCTGCTTGCCTGCGCCACTACGGGTGCACTCTCCGGAGCATTCCAGCCTGCACGCAACTCGACGCTGATTCCAGCCAGTTCCCTTCCGTCCGTCGTGTCCTGAACCACAGCCTCCGAACTGGCCGGCCCGGTGTCCTCAAAGAGCACCATCCCAGGCGTTCGCAGAGCCCCCAAGTCCACACGTTGCCCGGGTCCCAGGGAGTGTGGGGAGGCGGGCCAAGTCCGATCTCGCCATGACACCTCCCAGTACAACTCCGAGGGGAGATACCCGGACAATTCCGCCTCAACAAGGAGGGCCCAGCTCAATTCAGATTCTGATTCTGATACAAATAATGGCAAACTCCATCGACCAGAGTCATCGCTGTAGACCGTCCCAATCGACGTTTCCGTATCCAAGTTCGAGAGCTCGATGCTCGCACCCGACACCCCATCGCCAGCCGCATCGAGGACAAAGCCATGCACGTCGACAAGCCAGCCCCTCGGCGCTGGACTGCAGCCCCCGATCAGAGCGGAAAGGAGCACCGCGGAACGAATCATGATCGCCTTCTCCTCCAGACCAGAGCCAATCCACCCAGAGCCGCCCATCTCAATTTGGGTGAACCCGTCGTGCTCACACACCCGCATCCCTCCGGGTCGTCAACCACCGCGACCGCACCCACCCCGAAAACGGAGTCGGGACCCTCGACCCCAAGATCGCGGGTCTGCGTCATCAGGTAGTCCCTCAAACTGTCCACCGAGTAGCTCGGCTTCTGCTCGAGTACCAAGGCCGCCAATCCAGCGACATGGGGAGCAGCAAAGCTGGTCCCATGCGCCGACCGAGGACCCAGAGCCGAGGTGGACACCCCACTCGGACCCACCAAATCCGGTTTGATTCGGCCATCCTCAGTCGGCCCACGCGAGCTGTACCACGCAATGGTATCCCCATCCGGCACATAAGCGCCCACCGTCATCGCGCCACGGGCGTCCGCGGGCAGGGTCAGCGTTCCGCTCTGAACCATTTGGGAACTGTCGACACCCG
>JAYXVV010000016.1:0-16224 GCA_036021505.1 Myxococcota bacterium
CGCCCAGCAGAACAAAGCCGTATGGAGCGTGTGGAGTGGAACAACGCCTGGCGACCCCAGCCACTCTCTGAACAGATCGCCCGAGGCGGCCTCTTGGTCTTGCTGGGTGCAGGAATCGCATGGGTGGTGCTCGGATGAAGCGCTGCGTGGAGCGATTGCCGCTCAAGTCGCCGACGCTTCCTCCTGCAACGACAACGAATTGCCTGCTCCTGGGTAGCGAGGACTACGCCATCGTGGATCCAGCATCTCCTTGGGTGGAGGAACAGGAACGCCTCTTGTCGGTGATTGAGGAGCGACGTTCACAGGGGATTCGGCCCGCATGCATTGCCCTCACCCATCACCATCACGATCACGTGGGAGGGGTGATGGCGTTGAAGAGGTCCACGGGGCTTCCCGTTCTCGCCCATCCGAGAACTGCAGAACTCCTCTCAGGAACTGTCGAGGTGGATGGGTTTCTGGACGAGGGGGATCGCCTTCAAACCGGTCCACAGCAGTGGCACGTCTTGCACACCCCGGGTCATGCCACCGGTCACATTTGTTTCTTTCTTCCGGATACGGGGGAGGGGGTCGTCGGAGACATGCTTGCAGGCGAGGGGACGATTGTCCTCGATCCACCGGAGGGGAACCTTTCCGATTACCTGCGATCGCTCCGGCGCCTGCTGACCTTGAATGCTCAGCGTCTGTATCCTGCCCATGGGCCTGCCTTAGAAGACCCTCGAGGGATCCTGGAACACTACATTCGTCACCGATTGGCGCGTACGGAACAGGTTGCGTCAGAAGGCCGGAAGAGGAGTTCCTTTACGCCGGAGGAGCTTGTCCCGGAGATCTACTCGGAGATTCCCCAAAAATTTTGGCCGATCGCGACACGTCAGGTCCTCTGTCATCTGCTCTTTCTTGCGGACCAGGGAGATTTTGTGCAGGGGCAAGATGGTAGATTTGAATCACCGGGAGTACGCCATGGGTGACCGTGACGAAGAGGCCAAATTTGAGGGAGAGTCCCATCTTCGCGACAGTGTCGAGGGACTTCGCCAAGTCGCCTTTGGCATTGTCGGAAGACTGGCTGGAGCCAAGCATGTGGGCGATGATGTGAATCTTGAAAAACCAGCGCTGTCCCCAGAGGTGGATGCCGCCATCGAGCGTCTGGGGGTGGCCTTGGGAAGTGTCCTTGAGGAAGCCGGTCGGGCCCTCAAAAAGCAGAGTGCCGAGGGTTCTTTTTCGGAGATCAAAGAGTCCGAGGAGGAGTCGGAACCTCTGTTTGCCCAAGGTGCGGATGCCTTGGCAAATGGCCTCCAGGTGTTGGCGCGAGAGGTTCAGTCTCGACTCGCTGGTGAGGAGCCGTCGGAGCCTTAGGAGAGTTTTTTCCGAATGGCCTGTCCAGCTTCTGCGAGCACCTTGCGGTCAAAGCTTCGGAGATAGGGCAAGCCGACAACGGCGAGATGGGGAAGCAGCTGCTGGAGATCCTCGAGATTGTGTCGCTGCGAGAGCTCGCTGGCGTGCTCCGGGGGATGGACATTGTTCAGGACCACTCCGACGCACTTCAGGCCTCGGGACCGAATGCTCTCGATGGTGAGAAGGGTGTGGTTGAGGACCCCTAAACGGTTCGCGGCGACCACGAGAACAGGGTACCCCAAGCCTTTGGCCAGTTCAGGCACACCCCAGTCCCAGCCGATCGGTACGCGCCAGCCGCCGACCCCCTCAACAAGAAGTTGGCTGCACGGTTTCTCTCGGATCCAAGCCAGCGTTTCACCGAGGTGGGCGTAGAGCCCGCTGTTTTCTGCAGCCCGATGGGGGCTAAGCGGCTCCTCCCAGGTGAAGAGTTCTTGGGGAGCATGTTGTGCAGCGTAGCCAATCAGTCGCGCATCGGATCCCGATTCTCCAGCGGGGACTCCCGAGGCGATGGGCTTGAGCGCGGTCACTGGACCGATGGCGGAGGCAGCAAGAGCGGCTGTCACGACCGATTTGCCCACCTCCGTGTCCGTTCCCGTAATGAAGAGGTGAGAGGGAAAGCTCATGGACTCTCCTCACCCAGGGTCTCCACCAGATTGCTCGCGGCCTCTTCCGTAATTTCGGTATCTGCGAGAGCATCGAGCGCACGTGAGGCCGCTGCGCGGCCAAGGCGCGGGGCGTAGCTGCGATGCTCCGTCAGCCAAATCCATCGAGAAAACGCTGTTCCCAGGGAGGCTGCTCGGTCCAAGTTGTCCTCTCGCGATAACGTCTCCCCTGGGCTTCCGTTTCCGTCGGCTCGTTCGTCCAGGGTTTTGAGAACAGGAAGAAGTTTCTCGACCGTCGACATGGGCAGACCTCCGCCGCCCATGGTGACCACGTCGAGCATCCCCCCTTCGATGAGATCGCGCAGCCGGAAGCCTTCGTTGGCTCGCAGTCGCAGCGCCCAGGAGCACGCGTCTGTCTCAGGTCCTGTCAAGCCGAAGCGTGCGGCACAGCGTCGAAAGTCGGCCTCCTTTTGGCTGTTCCAGGGCTCCAGAACCTGAGGGGTACCCAAAATGGGCTCTGGGTTCTGCTGCTGGAGCAGAATTTGATTGCTGACGACTGGGCCGAGGAGTCCCGCGTAGGCTTCCAGGACCCGATGCGGCATGGGGAGGGCTGTCTTTGCCTCGCATGCTGTGAGCAGGCCAAGGGTCCTCGCAGGTCCAGGGGAGAGCTGAAGAGAAACGGGGGAGACCAGCAGATGTCTGGACGAGCCGAACCAGCACTCGGTGGACCGAAGAGGCTGTTGCCCCCGCTGGGCAAAATCAGCAAGGGCGTCGAGGTCGATGCCTCGGAAGGCCGAAGCCTCGCCACTCCGATGGTATTCCATCCAGCGCTGGCCGAGAGGTTCGAAGAAGGCCAATGAGACCGCATCCGCTTGGAGTTCCTCACGGGATCGATCGGTGACGAGGCGGTAGAGTTGCCCAAGTTCATGGGGATCTTTGAGGCCCAAGGCCTGCGTCTGAATCTCCAGAAGATGCTCCAGACGCAGAGTGGCTTGCTCGCGTTTTCTCGCCTCCACTGCGGTGGCCACGGAGTTGTGCACCTCGCGCAACCGGAAAGGCTTCAGAAGGTAGTTGTGCGCGCCACTCTTGAGGGCGGAGATCGCGGACTCAATGGTGCCGTACCCGGTCATCATGATGGTTGCGACAGGGAGGTTGTGTTCACGAACGTGTTTGAGCAAGGAAAGCCCGTCGGTTCCGGGCATCTTCAGATCCGTGACCAAGACGTCGATTTCCTCCGCTTCCAGCACTTCCAGGGCGCGCTCACCATCGGGCACGAGCGTGACGTCGTGCCCCCGGGTGGCCAGGTATTCACCGAGAAGCTCCAGGATGGGCGGGTCATCATCGGCGACTAAGATGCGGTAGGTCCTTGAATTCACCCACACTGCATAATCCGGTCCGCAGGGGATCGTCTGCTATCCTTGTGCGCAACGGGAGGCTTTTGTGGCTCGGAGGTCGGCAGCGGAGCGCCAGCTGAAGCTTCAGCTCGATGAACTCGAGCAGCGGATGCACCAACTCAAAGTGCTCTACAACAAGTATTTTATGGGTTTCGACGCCATCGAGCCGGTCCGCGAGCGCGATGAAATCAAACGCATGCTGCGGGATATGATGCAGCGCCCTCCGACCAACAACGCCCTTCGGTTTCGCTTCCAGCAGCTCAAGGCACGCTCGGTCTCACTGGACACGTGGATCTCGCGAAACATGGTTCAAATCGAGCGAGGGACTCACCCAAAGATGAAGTTTCGCACCAATCTCGCGGAGCGGAGGCGCGCCGAGAGGGGTGCCAATCAAGGCCTCAGGAACGTTCGCATAGAAAAAGAGCAGAAGGAAGATCAGGCGCTGAAGAAGGTCTTTGATGCCTACGTGACGGCTCGAGGTCGCATGGGAGAGTCGACCGATGTCCCGTATGAGAAGGTGCGGGATGCCCTGCGAAAGCAGGTGAGGGATGTGAAGAGCCGCTATCGGTGTCAGTCGGTGAAGTTCAAGGTCACCGTGGAAGAAGGCAAAGTTCGTCTAAAGGCCATCCCCCGGCGATAAAGGCTGTTGCCAGACTCTCAAGGGTCGGACACATTGGAGACATGCCCCACCCAGGAGCCCCTGTGCTGAAACGCTGTCTGCTTGCGATGTTCGTCCTCTCCTCCTCTGCTGCTGCAGAGGGTCCCGCCTCTGAAGAGGAGACGGTCAAGGTTCCTCCTGCGTGGACCATGGTCCTTCCATTTGGAACCCCTCAGTTTGCAACGGATCGAAGTCGACTTGGCCTGGTTTTGGGAGGGCTCCAGGCTGTGGGTGTGGCCGGAGCCGTTTACAGCGGTGTCGAGATGGTGCGTCTCGCCGAGGAGGGAGAGGTGGACCAAGAGCTCGCGATGCGTGAACTCTCTGCGGTTTCTGTGGCTCTTACAGGGGCCATGTGGTTGGCGAGTGTGATCGACGGATCCAATGCCCGTGAAGTTGCGCTCAAAAAAGCAGAATCGGCTCGACTGTGGGACCAGCAAAATTCAACGCGCACAGCGGCTGTGGAGCGCTCGTTCAGCGTCCCTTGACCGAGAAGGAGACGGCCGCGACTCCGCGCCCCGAGTTCATGCTTCCGTAGGCCGGGGTCTCCACCTCCATGTGCCGCATCCGAAGTGCGCCGGTCGGGGCGCTCTCGGGGGTGTGTTGTTCCAGCAGCTCCACCACACGGTCACAAGCGGAGGCAGCACTTTCGCTGCATTGGGCCAGTTGCTCGATCCCCTCGATCGGCGAATGACTGGCCACAACCAACACCTCCGTGCCCTCGGTAAACTGCTCGGTCAACGGGAGTCCATTCCCAAAGGCATTCATGGGGGGAGTGTGTTTTTTCTTGCCGATTGTCTCGACCCAGAGGGTGTCCATGGTTCCGTCGGGAAAGATGGCGACAGCATAGGCGTAGGAGGCTCCGCTTGTGTGAACCTCCAACCAGGCTCTCTCGCCTTCACTCCGCGGTGTGTGTTCGGTGCCGCCTGCAGGGTGCGGTGCAACACCCTCTGGGTTGCTTCGTTCGTAGTAGAACAAGGCCCGCACATGAAGCTCCTCAAGCTCCGGGTTGGGGTCGGCTGCAGTCAATGTCTCGGGAAGAGCCGCGGGAGGAGGCGCCGGAGAGGTCTCGGATGAGTGGGGGTCGGAAGAACATCCGAGACTGAGGAGAGACCCGAAGAGGGCAAGGCAGCGAACAAGACGCATAAGGACTCCGAGGTTGGCGGACTTCTAACCGGTCTTGGATGGATTTTAGGAAAGCGAATGGAGGAGGAGTCCGCAGTTTTCCTCAATGCGCTGGCTTCCCCTCCGTAGAGGGGCTCCAACCGGAGAGTGCACCATGGCCCAAGCCTCCACAGCAACCCAGCCGAGCTGTCTGAATGATGCGGACAGGGCGGATGCAAAAGTGTTTCCGCTCCGTCTCTCGGATCAGAGCACCATTCGCTCCACTCTTGTCGCGCTGGCGCAGGCCAACCTGCCGATAGAGCATCGCTTGCGCTTGATGGTGGAATACGGCGCATCGGTCTCGGGCCTCTCCTCGGACTTTGACCACTCCGGGGGAGATGTTTCGAATTTCTCTCAGGTCTTCCTCTCGAAAGAGGCTCAGCGACGATTCTCAATCGCGCTTGCCAAGCGAATGGAACAGGGAGGAGAGGGGCTGTCTGTCGTGGCGCAGCTCGCCCAGATGCGGATTTCAGGAGAGGTCCACTGGGGAGTCGATGTGGAGTTTCGTGATTCCTGGGAGCGAGGACCAGAAGAGCGCCTCGGCTCCTGCGAGCAGATGCTTCGGGATCCGGAATCCGCATGGCGAAAGTTTCGCTCGCACGTGGAGGCACTCGATGCGGTTCTTCCCCACCATCTCGAGCGGTTCAGCAGCACCTTTGCGGCCAATTATTGGTCGCGGTGCCGTTGGCAGTCTGGAGAGACGCTGATGGTCCATGTCCAGCGGATGCTTGTGTTGCTGGCCTCGATTCGACTGGGGGTCGCCACGGATCCCGATGTCTTCGCGGGTCGGGCGATGGGGCGTGACACAGCGAAGTCTCGCTTTGACACGGCCTGCCGAAGAGTCATGTGGTCAACCTTGCGAGCCTATGACCAACATCCAAGCTTCACCTTCGTTGTGGACTCCATGGATCCCGCCGGAGGTCTCTCGGAAACCCGGGGTCTGTGTCAGATCTGAATGACTGCGGTGACATTCTGAGGGGTGACGGGCTCGATCGGCCAAAATCCATTACAAGGGCGGGTCTTTTTCGAGGATGTTTCCATGACCCTCCCCATGATCCCCACCTGGCTCAACGAATTTGCTCCAATCGGCATCCTTCTTGTCGTCGTCGGAATCGTGTTGGCGCGTCTTCCCTCTGTGGAAGGCCTGAACCACACGCCGGAGTACCGCAAGCGCCGCGTCTTCAACTGGATGGCGCTCGGCCTGACCTACGCCTTCCTCTACATGGCGCGCTACAACATCAAGGTCAGCCAATATGCTTTTGGTGAAATCAAACTGAAGCCCGATGGCGACCTGCTCTTCGGTACAGAAGCCGCTCAGGCGCAACTGCCGACCTTGATGTCCAATGCGGACTTCAGCACCATCTTCATGTGGGGAACGATCACCTACGGCAGCAGCTTCCTGATCAATGGTCCCTTGACGGATCGCTTGGGTGGAAAGTTCAGCATCCTGATGGGTGCGGCGGGTGCAGCCATCATGAACCTCGCCATGGGCTTCATCACCTGGCAGATCGTCAATGATGGGCAGTACGCCGAGACCTTTGGCGCCAACCTGACCCTGCTCTTCAGCATCTTGTACTCCGCCAACATGTACTTCCAGAGCTTCGGTGCTGTGGCGATTGTGAAGTGCAACGCACCTTGGTTCCATGTCCGCGAGCGCGGGGTTTTTGGGGCCATTTTCGGCATCCTGATCAGTCTTGGGGTCTACTTCGCCTACGACATCAACAAGATGATCATCGAGAGGCGAGATGATTTGGGCGAGAAGTTCTATGATTTCGCCGCCTTGCCCTATGTGTTCTTGATTCCAACCATTTTGCTGACCGTCTTCTTTGTGGTCAACCAACTCATTGTTCGGAACACTCCCGGAGAGGCTGGCTTCAAGGACTTTGACACTGCGGATGCCTCGAGTGGAGACGATGGTCCTCAGCTGGGGGCGGTTGCGGTCTTCAAGAAGATGCTCACCAATCCCATCATCATCACCATTGCGTTCATTGAGTTCTGTTCGGGCTTCCTGCGACAGGCCATCATGCAGTGGGGTCCAAGCTATTTCCAGCAGACGGGCTGTGGAAAGCTGAAGGGACCTTTTGTGGACGGAGAAGGCGCGACCTTGTTCGGGAAAGAGAATGTGGTCGCCACAATCGACCAGCAGTGTCTGAACTTTGACCAGAGCTTTGTCATGGACAACTGGGGCATGCTCTTGTGCTGCGCGGGCATCATGGGCGGTGTCTTTGCAGGCGTCATCTCTGACCGTGTCTTCCAGTCCCGTCGCGGTCCTGTCGCAGCGGTCCTCTACGGTCTGATGCTGCTTGGCGGTATCGTGATGGTCTTCACCTACAAGACCCCGCTCCTGCCGTGGCTGATCATCTTCATGAGCATGTGCATCATCGGTGTGCATGGCATGCTCTCCGGTACGGCCTCCATGGACTTTGGAGGGAAGAAGAATGTGGGTGTGGCGGTCGGAATTATCGACGGCTTTGTCTACGCGGGCACGGCGGTGATGTCCTTCACCTATGCTCGGATTCTGCCGTCGGATGAACTCGCAGAGGGTCAGGTTCTGGCCGAATCCGCCGATCCCTCCAACTGGTTGGCTTGGCCGTGGTCCATGATTCCCGTGGCCCTCATCGGCTTGATACTGGCGACCCGACTCTGGAATGCCAAGCCCAAGGGCAAGAAGGCGCCACAGCCGGAGCCCGAAGCGGCGTAGCTTCCAGCGTCTACAAAGCTTTCACCGTTCCTCGGTGGACATTATCGAACGATCGTCCTAAATGCCGAGCGTTAATGTCGAGGAGTGCGTTGTGAAGGCTTTGTGGTGGGCCCCTTTGGTCCTTACGGGATGCGTTGATTACGATCTGAATCGCGGGAAAGACGATGTAGGTGCAAGCACCGACACGGGTCTCCCAGGCGAGGATGAGGTGCCGGATGATGTGGTGATTCCGGACATCTGTGAAGACGTGAATCTCGACTCGGAAGAAGTGGGGTTCACCGACAGTTGCTTTGCCGGGGATGGCACCTTCAACCCCATCGTTGAGTGGGAGGTTTCTGGAGGCAGCTGCATGGCTGGGCCGGCAGTCGGAGACCTCGACGGGGACGGCACCCCGGAGATCGTCTACATTCGCACGGCGGGCTTGATGTCCACCAACGGCGATCTGGTGGCTCTGCGAGGAGATGGCAGCGGAGAGCTCTGGCGCATTCCTGCAAAGGCGGGCTACGCCAGCCCACCGGCCATGGCCGATCTCGATGGGGATGGATTTCCAGAGATTGTGGTGGTTCGAGAGTACGAAAACAGCATGTTGGCCGAGGGAGACTACACCATCGCGGCCTACTCCAGCATGGGGCAGATGATCTGGGAGTCGGTGCACTTCACGGGCGAGACCTTCGATTACGCCACGGCCGTGGGCATCCACGACATGAACCATGACGGTGACCCTGAAATTGTCGCAGGGCGTGCCATCTTTACGTCCGATGGGGTGCTCCGAGGAGAAGGGCTCTTTGGCCGAGGCAGCTATGGAATCACGAATTTTGGTGACCTGATTCTGTCTGAGGGCTCGGTGAGTGCCGTTGCCGATCTTGATTTGGATGGGCAAGAGGAGTTGATTGTGGGCAACGCTGTCTACGACATCGACGGCAACAACATCTGGGCGCGTCCCAGCAACGACGACGGCATGATTGCGGTCGCGAACCTCGACTCGGATCCCGAGGGTGAGATTCTTGCGATCACCTACAACACCATCCGCGCCATGGACACCAATGGGGCGCCGCTTTGGGGCCCGACAGCCATTCCAGGTGGCAACATTCTGAGCACTCCTGCGGTAGCGGACTTGGACAGCGATGGCATGCCAGAGATTGTGGTCGCCGGTGGCAACACCCTCTGGACCTTGAACCACGATGGCTCGGTCCTGTGGGACGCGGTGGTGAAGGATGAAACCGGCGCCACGGGTGCGAGCATCTTTGACTTCGAGGGCGACGGGCAGCCTGAGGTGGTCTACATCGATGAAATTGAGATGGCGGCCTACGACGGGGCGACAGGGGCCTTGAAGTTCTACTCCACCGAACACGCCAGTGCGACCATGTTCGACTACCCGGTCATTGCCGATGTGGATGGGGACGATCAGGCGGAGATTGTGGTCTGTCACGACGGCTATCGGTCATCCTTGTCGGTGTATGGGGATCAAGACCAGAGCTGGGCTCCGGCTCGCAAGGTCTGGAACCAGCATGCCTACTCCATCACCAACATCAACGATGACCTGACGGTGCCCATCAACGCCAAACCCGGCTTCACAGACACCAACACGTGGCACTCCGCCATTGCGACAACCGGTGTCGGTCTCGTACACGACGTGGAGGCGGACATTCTCGACTTCTGCGACGAGGAATGCAGTCTGGGAGGCGATGCCTACATCTCCGTGCGTCTCTTCAACAAATCGGAGTCGGAGACGGTCACCAAGTCGACTTGGATTGCTTTTTACGCCTGGGAGGGTGGTACTCGCACCCTTCTTGAAGCCTTCACGCTGCCGAATCCTGTGGAGCCGGGCTGGAGCTCAGAGGGCTTCAGTGTGGTGTTGGAGGGTGAACGGGTCAAAGATGCCGATTCGATCGAGTTTGTGGTGGACGATGACGGCACCGGGACTGGGCAGCTGGAAGAGTGCTCGGAGACCAACAACAACGGCGTAATTGCTGGCCCCTTCTGTCAGTAGGGGAGTGCCGAGATGCTGGTGTCGATGTGGATGACCCGGGAGGTGATCACCGTTGGACCAGACACCTTGCTTCACGAGGCCGCGCAGGTGCTCGCTGAGAATCGAATCCGCCGTCTTCCGGTTGTGCGTTCCTTTGCCAACGAAGAAGTGGTGGTCGGCATACTCTCCAAGACCGATGTGCTGCATGCCTATCCGGGGGACGTGAATCCCAGCAGACCGGGTCCCTTCTCCGGTATGGATCAGCTGCCTGCAGTCGCAGAGGTCATGTCCTCGCCGGTTGTGAGTGTCGAACCCACCACACCACTTGAGGAGGCCGCACTGTTGATGCGCACCCGAAAGATTGGGGCGCTGGTGGTACTCGCTGAGGGCGAATTGGTGGGTATGATCACCGAGTCGGATATCTTCGATGCCTTTGCACGACTGCTGGGCGGGGGAGAGAATCCGGTTCGGATCACCTTTGACGGTCTGCCCGATGACCTCGGTGGATTCGTTGAGGCTGTCGCTGGAGCAGCGCGTTCAACGCAGATGCGGTTGGCCAGTCTGATTTCCTTCGAATGGAAGGGAAAGCAGCGAGCTGTAGCGCGAGCCGTTGGAGCCAATCCGGAAGAATTTCTCGCGGCAATACGGGGAATCGGATTTCGAATTTTGAGCGTCAAGAGGGGATAAACCAGAGCTATTTCAGGTATTTATGAATATTTGATCTTTGTCGTTGACTCCGTGGGTGGCGTAAAGTATTAATTGAAAATGAAAATCATTTTCAATTAGATTTCTGGCACTCCTCCTCTCCCAAGAGTCCTCTAAATGGCGACCGAAGCAGAACTCATTGAGTCTCCCCTTGTGGGAACAAAAGACCATCTCCCAAGTCCTCACGACCCCAGCGAGCGGGCTCTGCTGCACGCCCAATACGGCTGGCAGATTCGAACTTATCCATGGAACAGCTCTCAGCATCTTCTCTACAAAACCAAGGGGATGCTCAATCTCCAGCTCTGGTATCCGGAGGTCGGCCTGTCCATATTGACGCCTTCGGGTCTTACGGGAGGTCAGTATGAAGTCCGAATGGGCGATGAAGTGGTGCGCGTTCGGCGGTCACTGGAAGTCGCCGAACTGGTGCACGATTGGGCGGGTGTTAGGCTGCCCTGCTCTCGAGTGGTTCACTTCTATTACTACAAGATGATTCTTCTGCCGTACTGCGGCGGCAGCTCCCATGCGGTGGAGTTTGCCTCGTGAACCTGCGTCCCCTCGATCAGATCCCGGAGCACGTTCTGATGCCCTTGGTGGTCATTGGACTGAGGCCTGAACAGGTCGCCGATCTGCTGGAAAAGGACAATCGGGACGAGCCGCTGGCGAGGATGGTGTGCGAACTGTTCTGGACCCTGCGTGGCTGCCGGGAGAAAGCACGGCTTGTGGAATCCTTGATCGATGAGGTCTTCCAAGGATTCGGTGCGAATGGCGACAGCATCAGTGCCCTGAGTCCGCAACCTTCTTTGGTCTACAAGAGCCAGAACCCTCGACTGGTTGCCGCTGTCCTTTGGTACGTTGCAAGGCGCCAAGGCTTGGCCTGGAGGCGGCTCGAAACTCGGCTTCAGATGACTCTGTTCGCTTTGGTCGCTAGCTCGAGGCGAAATGTGGAGTCGAACCCAAATCGTCCCTGGTCCGACCGATTGACGGACCCGTGTCTCTCCCACGGCAAGGAGGTGGCTCTGCAACAGTGAAGCGTACATGTTTTGGATTGCCGCGGCAGCGGCCGACTCAAACGAGGCTCCCTTCACAGAAGCAAATTCAGGAACAACAACCTGCTCTTTTGTATTTACCTGGCCGAATCCACTTCGGTGGGCTCTTCAGGTGTCTCCAATACAAGCAAAGCAAAGCTACTGGTGACCGTTCTTGAAGAAGGTGAGTTCAGCACTCTTTCTTTCAGTGGGGCAACGCGTAACCTTTCCACTGAGTCATAGGGGAGAGGGTTTCTCGAGAGAGGTTTGAGGCGCTTCCTGTGTTCACCTGGCGGTTTTTTGGTTTGCGTCAGGGAACCCGGAGGAGTTCAAGTTCAAGGGGCTCTCTCGAAAGGGGGAGCCTCTTATTTTGCACCAACCCGCAGCGGAGGTTGTCCGCCGCCAAGTTCGCCCCGATCCGACTGCGACCCTTAGACGGCCAGTCTAGCGCGAGCAATCTCAGCTTGGTGCTCGGCATGGGCGAAGTCACCGCCGTTCGGATCGGCGGTGGTCATGGTCTGCTCGGACTCGGCCAACAGGGTCTTGGCGGCTTCTTTGTCCACGGTCGAGCCTTCCTCGCAGATCTCGGTGAGCAGGCTGAGGCGGTCTGGACCGGCCTCGGCAAACCCACGGCCCACCACGTAACGGGTGGGGCCGCTCTCGGTCACCACGGTGACCACGCCGGCCTTGACCACCGACAGGAACAGGGTGTGCTCCGGGAGCACCCCGAATTCACCGAGGAAGCCAGGGGCTTGCACTTCGAGTGCTTCGCCGGAGTAGGCCGTCTCGGTGGGGGTAACGATTTCGACGGTCAGGGCCATGAGGAGGCTCCTTTTCGTGGGAAGAAGACGTCAGCTTAGGAGGCTGCCAATTCCTTGGCTTTCTCTTGGGCTTCTTCGATGGTTCCAACCAGGTAGAAGGCCTGCTCGGGCATGTCGTCGTGCTTGCCTTCCAGGATCTCCTGGAATCCGCGAACGGTGTCGGCCTTCTCGACGTACTTTCCGGGCATACCGGTGAACTGCTCGGCCACAAAGAAGGGCTGAGAGAGGAACTTCTCGATCTTTCGGGCGCGGGCCACGAGAGCCTTGTCTTCCTCGGAGAGCTCGTCCATACCCAGAATCGCAATGATGTCCTGCATGTCCTTGTAGCGCTGAAGGACTCGCTGGACCTCACGGGCCACCGCGTAGTGCTCGTCACCGACCACCTCGGGAGCCAGGATTCGAGAGGTCGAATCGAGGGGGTCCACTGCGGGGTAGATGCCTTTCTCGGCAATCTTACGCGAGAGAACGGTGGTGGCGTCCAAGTGAGCAAAGGTGGTTGCAGGGGCGGGGTCGGTGAGGTCGTCTGCAGGGACGTAGACAGCCTGGACCGAGGTGATCGAGCCCTTGTTGGTGGTGGTGATTCGCTCCTGGAGCATGCCCATCTCGGTTCCCAGCGTTGGCTGGTAGCCCACTGCGGAAGGAATACGACCGAGGAGTGCAGACACCTCGGAACCGGCCTGGGTGAATCGGAAGATGTTGTCGACGAAGAGCAGCACGTCCTGTCCGTCCTGATCGCGGAAGTTCTCAGCGACGGTCAGTGCGGAGAGGGCCACGCGGGCACGTGCTCCGGGAGGCTCGTTCATCTGTCCGTAGACCAGGGACACCTTGCTGCCGTCGGTGTCGACGGTGGGGAGTCCGTTCTCGTCCATGATGAGGTGGCCGTTCTCGTCCTGCTTGGCGTTGATAACGCCGGCTTCCATCATCTCGAACCAAAGGTCGTTGCCCTCACGGGTACGCTCACCGACGCCGCCGAAGACCGACACACCGCCGTGCTTCAGACCCACGTTGTTGATGAGCTCCATGATGAGAACGGTCTTGCCGACGCCTGCGCCGCCAAAGAGGCCGATCTTTCCACCTCGGGAATAGGGAGCGAGAAGATCGACAACCTTGATGCCGGTCTCGAACATCTCAACGCCAGCTGCCTGGTCGGTGAATGAAGGGGGCTCACGGTGAATCGGGCTGCGAACATCGGTGGCGATGGGGCCCAACTCGTCCACAGGAGCGCCGACCACGTTCATGATGCGGCCAAGCACAGCCTTACCGACGGGCACAGCAATGGGGTTTCCGGTGTTCTTGGCGCTCTGTCCACGGGTCAGACCGTCGGTGGTCTCCATGGCGATGCAACGAACGGTGTTCTCACCAAGGTGCTGGGCCACCTCAACCGTGAGGTTGTCGGGCTCATCGTTGATGAAAGCGTTGGTCAGCGTGACGGCCGCGTAGATGTTGGGGAGCTGGCCGGGAGGGAACTCGATGTCCACGACGGGACCCATGACCTGTTTGACGATGCCGGTGTTGGCTTCCATGAGGAATCTCCAGTGGGAAAAGACGTTGCTTTAGAGCGCTTCTGCACCCGACACGATCTCGATCAACTCGGTGGTGATCGCGGCCTGTCGGGCACGGTTGTAGTCGAGGGTGAGGGAATCAACGATTTCAGACGCATTCCGGGTGGCGTTGTCCATGGCTGTCATGCGGGACGCGTGCTCGCCGGCCTCAGTCTCCAGGAAGGCCTGGTGAATGATGGTCTGAAGGTAGAGGGGAACCAGAGTGTCGAGGATGACATCGGGGTCAGGCTCGTACTTGTAGTCAATCTGTGAGCCGTCTTCGGAGGCATCGGTCTCCTCGGAGGTCTCGACCTCGAGGGGGAGAAGCTTCGCGAAGGTCGGGTTCTGCACGAGGACCGACTTGAAGGTGTTGTAGGCCAGGTAGACTTCCTGAACCTCGCCGCTGGTGAACTTGGCGGTCAGACGCTCACCCAGCTCCAGGACATTCTCGAGGTAGTCCTCGCTTTTGATGTCCTGACGGCTCCAGTCGGCGGTGATCTTTCGAGCGTTGAAGTAGGCCGGGGCCTTTTTGCCGAGCAACCAGATCTCGACTTCGCGGCCGAGCTCCTTCTGTTCAGCAATGAACTTCTCCGTCTGACGGAAGATCGAGGAGTTGAAGGAACCACAGAGGCCGCGGTCCGTGCCAAAAACCACCACGGCAATCTTCTCGACGGTGTCGTAGGATTGCAGAAGCTCTTGCTCAGCATCCTCGCCGGCCGTGGTCGCCACCCGCTGAAGAACACGGGTGAGCGATTCCTGGTAGGGACGAGCGGACATGGCCCGCTCGGTGGCCTTTCGGAGCTTCGCACCGGCCACCAGCTTCATGGCGCGGGTGATCTGCCGGGTGTTTTTGACGCCTTCGATGCGGCGCTTGATGTCTCTCAAAGATGCCATAGTGGGCTTCCTCTAAAGAGGGCTAAACAGATTAGGACCAGTTCTTTGCAAAGGCTGCAATGGCGTCTTCAACACGGCCTCGGAGGTCGTTCTTCTTGAAGGTGGCCACTTCCTTGATCTCCGTGAGGAGTGCAGACTCGTTGGCCTCAAAGTGAGAGGACAGAGCCGCGATGAAGTCGGTCACCTTGTCACCGAGTTCGTCGCAGACGCCCAGGTCACCGGCGAGGATGTGCACAATCTGCATCTCAACCGTCAGCGGTGCGTACTGGCCTTGCTTGAGGATCTCGACCATGACGGCGCCGCGGGTCAGCTGCTGCTGAGTGGCTTCGTCGAGGTCAGAACCGAACTGGGCAAAGGCCTGCAGCTCGCGGTACTGCGCCAGGGTCAGGCGGAGGGTACCGGCAATCTGCTTCATGGCTGGAATCTGTGCAGAACCACCGACACGAGACACCGAGATACCGACGTTCACAGCAGGACGGATGCCCTGGTTGAACAGGTCGCCCTCGAGGAAGATCTGTCCGTCGGTGATGGAAATCACGTTGGTCGGAATGTAGGCGGACACGTCGCCGGCCTGGGTCTCGATGATGGGCAGTGCGGTCAGTGAGCCGCCGCCGTCACGGTCCGACATCTTCGCAGCACGCTCGAGCAGGCGAGAGTGAACGTAGAAGACGTCACCTGGGTAGGCCTCGCGTCCGGGAGGACGACGGAGCAGCAGGGAGAGCTGACGGTAGGCGTTGGCCTGCTTGGAGAGATCGTCGTAGACCACCAGAGCATGCTGGCCGTTGTCGCGGTAGTACTCGCCGATGGTGCAGCCGGTGTAAGGAGCCAGGAACTGCATGGGGGCAGGCTGGGAAGCGGAAGCGGCAACGACCGTGGTGTACTCCATGGCGCCGGCTTCTTCGAGCTTGCGAACCACCTGGGCCACTGTGGACTGCTTCTGGCCGATGGCCACGTAGATGCAGTGCACGCGTCGCTTGGGGTCGTCCTTGAAGACCTTCTGGTTGATGATGGCGTCGATGGCCACTGCGGTCTTACCGGTCTGGCGGTCACCGATGATGAGCTCTCGCTGGCCACGTCCGATGGGGATCATGGCGTCGATGGCCTTGAGGCCGGTCTGGAGTGGCTCGTGAACCGACTTGCGCTTGACGATTCCGGGGGCCTTGATCTCGACAGGCTGAACGATGTCGGACTCGATGGGGCCCTTGCCGTCGATGGGGTTTCCGAGGCCGTCGACCACACGACCCAACATGGCATCGCCCACCTTGACGGAGACGATCTTGCCGGAGCGCTTTACGGAGTCGCCCTCTTTGATCTCGGTGTCAGGCCCGAAGATGGCCGCACCCACGTTGTCTTCCTCAAGGTTG
>JAYXVV010000017.1:0-13422 GCA_036021505.1 Myxococcota bacterium
CTCAAGACGCTGGTGGACAGCGGCAAGCTTCCCAAGCTCCCACTGATTCACAGTGTGGCGGCTGTTTCTCTCGGGATCGTGAAAGGAGAAGCGTTGGTGGATCTCTGCTACGAAGAAGACTTCGCGGCCGAGGTGGACCTCAATCTGGTGATGACCGGGGACGGTCGACTCATTGAGGTGCAGGGAACAGCAGAAGAGGCCCCCTACACCGTCGACCAACTCAATGAAATGCTCCGACTTGGAAGCGCGTCCATTCAAGAGCTCGCAGCACTCCAGCAGCAGGCCATCGAGAGCGCCCCATGAAAGACCTTGTCCTGGCCTCCAACAATGCCCACAAAGTGGTGGAAGTGCAGCGGGTTTTGGGGCCTCTTGGCTACCGACTCAAGCCGCTCTCGGACTTTCCTGAGATTCCGGACCCCCCGGAAACCGGCACCACTTTCGAGTCCAATGCACTCCAAAAGGCGCGTTTTGTTTTCGAGAGGACAGGCCTCCCGACCCTCGCGGATGATTCGGGTCTTGAGGTCGATGCCCTTGGAGGAGCCCCAGGGGTCTACTCCAAGCGCTACACCCCCGAGGCGATCGCGGAGACCAACAACGCCAAGCTCCTGCGTGAAATGGCAGGCGTCGCGACGCGGTCCGCACGCTTTGTCTGTGCACTGGCCCTCGTGACCCCCAAGGGAGAAGAGGCATGGCGGGGCTGCGTGGAGGGCCAGATCGGTCATGAACTCCGAGGAGAGAATGGCTTTGGCTACGATCCCTTGTTCCTGCCCTCTGAGGCCTCTCCACGAAGCATGGCGGAGCTCACTCCTCAAGAAAAGGACGCCATCTCCCATCGTGGCCAAGCACTACTCGGCCTGGAAAAACGTGTTGCAGATCTCTGCGACTGAGTGGCTATTGCGCTTCATGCTCCTTTCGCCAACGCCAGAGAGACAGAACAAGACTCAGGGCGCCTGCTCCCCATAAAATCTGCTCGCTGACCTCCGCTTGGGCCATGCGATCGCCCTCGGTGGACGGCACGAGCACATCAACAAAGGGAAAGAGGAGAACCTCTCCTGTTTCTGTGGGATTGTACAGATGCAGTGTGAATGCTGCCCCCAACAGCAAAGCCGGAGTGAAGAAGCGCATCAGAAATTCAGTGCAGCACGAAGCCGCCCGGTGAGGACCACTCCGGGCGCTGAATAAATTTCGGCAGCCAAGGCGATCCGCTCATGCAGCGCAGCCTCGGTACCCAACGAAAAGGCTGGGCCGTAATAAGGCGCCGAATTGTTGACCATGGCCCCGGTGTCGTCCACATAAAAGATGGTCGATACATCCGTCCAACCTGCCGCGAAATAGGGCGTCCAA
Source organism: Myxococcota bacterium (assembly GCA_036021505.1). GTDB lineage: Bacteria > Myxococcota_A > UBA796 > UBA796 > CAJQPC01 > JAYXVV01. The sequence continues at coordinate 1,345 of JAYXVV010000017.1, forward strand.
GAACCCCACTCCTTGCCGATCATGACATCCACACCAAAGGTCGACGCCAGGTAGAGATCCACCAAGTCGGGATCGTCCTCGTTCAGCTTTGTTGCGATGTCCCCAATGGCTCTCAGCATGCTGGAGTGGAATCGAGCCCCAGCCTGAAGCCCCGCTACCTCGCGGCCTACGCCAACCTCAAATCCCAGATAGACGTTGCGGGTACCTGCAAAAGGGACCGGGGGGATGTAGGCCGCAGTACCGTAAATCTGCCAACCGTTGACCTGAGGAAAGGCGAAACTCACATGCGGCCGGGGAACGATTGGTGATTTGTTGGTGTCCTCGGTTTTTCCGCCCTCACCGGTTTCCAGGTCCTGAAACACAATGCGCTGAGCGCATGACAGTGGAGGCATGACCATGATGTCTGCACCGAGACGGCCTTGGCCCTCCTCTCCACCCATGGGTCCGTGCAGTGGGGACATGGTCGTGGCCGCAGCAAAAAAATTCAGCATGTGATCAAACTGCGCGAGATCGTCGAGCTTTTGACGCTCCCCAAAGCACGGGTTGTTCTCATCCAGCGGCTCTGCGAACGCAACCCCAGAAACCATTGCAAAGGCAGCACCCCAAGCCATTGCCTTCATTGCTCACCCCCTTCCGAGCTTCCTGTATCGGAGGTAGAACCTCCTGAATCTGCGGGCACCTCACCGGTGTCACAACCACAGGGTTCCGCACCTTCATCAATCCAGACTCTCACCACCTCCGCGTAGTCCAAATTGAGGCTTCCCCCGAGTGGCATGGGACTCAGACCGTTGGGTTGGGTTCCCGCCATCATGGTGTAGAGAAGAGAATTGGCCGAGTCCCCAGGAACCACCAGCGTCTGTGTGTCATCCAACGACGAGGTCACATTGACCAACGCTGCGTAGGCATCGTCCACCAAGTTCAAGCCACCCGATGCACCTTGTCCGTGACAGGCCACACACTCCTCCTCAAAGATCACCTCCACAGCACAGAAGTCGGTGCCTGCAACAACACCGCCACCACTGCCTCCGACAAAGTCGGTGTCATCGAATCCACTGCATGCCCCCAGCGCGGCACAGCATAGAAGGTTCCAATAGCGCATCAAGTCTCTCCCTCAGTTGTTGCTGACATTGTACCGCACCCTGCTTACTCCGGAAGGATCTCGACTGGGTCGGAGGTTTCTTCGAGGCCCTCGTCCAACCCATCAAACGGTCGAACACGAACCACTACGCTGTCACCCGCCCCAAACACACCCGACAGCGTGGCTTCGTTCCCAACAGACACTCCATTTACGCTCCAGCTGTAGGTCACCTCCACAGCGTCTCCATCTGCATCGTCTGTGGATACAATCGCCGCCAGCAGATCCGAGGGAGCAGGCATCGCTGGGTAGATGCTCAGCGCCACTACAGATGGCGCAGCGTTCCCCACCTCCACTTCCTCGGAGATCAGGGGATCGCCGTTCTCCTCTCCATCGTTCGGCGTGCTCTCAGCCATCACACGATCCCCTCGGACCAAGACGTCTCCACTGAGCAGAGGGTCCGTAGACACCGAAACCCCATTGACCCACCAGACGTGACTCCAGGCGACTGCATCGCTGTCCTCATCCAACTCCCCGAATACCCTTACCCTCGCCGTATTCTCGACCGTGAGGGGATCCGGATCGATCGCCACGGAGTCCGCCCGAGGCAGGGTGTTTTGAACCACTGCGGAGGCCGTTTTCGATTCCCCCTCACCACCGGAATCCAGCGGCGTCAACACGCACTCAATCGCATCGGATTTGTCAAAAACCGTTCCGTCAATCTCCGCATTGGTGCTGACCACCTCCCCGTTCACCCTCCACTCCAAGGCGTAGTAGGGAGAGTCGCCGTCGGGATCCGACCACCCCACACCCACACACGAAAGAACGGTGTTTTCAAACGCAGGCAGGGGCTGGATTTCCGCGGCCTCGATCGACGGCAAGGTGTTGTCGGACCCCGAATCACCGGGGCTGTCTTTTCCGCAGGCGAGCCCCAAGAACATCGCTGCAAGAGATGAGCGAAAAGCAATCCGCATCAGGACCTCCACTGTGCCTCCATGATAGCGAACCCAAGCACGTTCTGCAGGGCCACACGACCGAGGCCTGCCTGTCAAAGGCTCGTCAACGCCCCGGTCTTTAGCAGCAGATGCTTCCCACGCATGCATGCTCAAAACTGGAGGGCGATTCGGCCATCCGCTCAGTCAACGGTAAACCGGCAGCGATGTCGGGACACAAAGCCACGGGTCTCTTTGAGACAGCCGGGCCACCTGAGGACATCTCATGAAACGAATCACGAACAACCTGTTGTGGGCCGCCAGTGCGGTCCTTTTCTGTTTTGGGAGCCCGACAGTTCTTGCCCAAGACACCGGACTCGACCCGAGCCATTTCGATGAACCGAGTGAAGAAGAGGTCGAAGACCAGCACCTTGAGGAATCCCTTCCCGACTGGGACGAGGACGAGGACGAGGACGAGGACTTCGAGTCGGAAGATCCGGGTGAGGACCTCGAAGACTACCGGGCGGACGGGCGGAGGATCTACCTCATTTGCATCTTTGGAGCACAAGACCACGGAATCGTCACTCGGAAGTGCCGGCAGATGGAACAGGAACTGGAACGGGCCTACGGAACCCAATGGGTCACACGCCTCAACAACCCGTCGGAAACCCAACTCCAGCGTATCCACGACCGTGTCGGCCACGACATTGCAGCGGTCGTCGTGGTCACTCACTCCACCCCAGACTCTGAACAGGACAGCGGCTATGACGTCTGGGACTGCCCGCTCGAACCCGACGATTTTGCCGACATTTTCGACGAGGAATGGGTGATCTGGAATGGCTGTTTCTCACGGGGCATCTGTGAGCTTGCAGACAACATCCTTCCCACCCAATGCGAGGACGGCGTCCTGTCGTCCACCGACGATACGTGGAGAGAAATTCTGCGCTGCCTCGAGCGAACCGGCGGAGCGCCTCATGACCGCAATGAGATTTGCGAGATGATCTGGCAAGACGACTGGGACGAGGACTGGAAGCCTGCGAAATAAAACTTCCGCCTCCCCGAGGTGCCACTTTTGCAAAGGCGTGCTAAAACGATGGCCCTCGGGGAGTAGCGCAGCCTGGTAGCGCGCCTGGTTTGGGACCAGGATGTCGCAGGTTCGAATCCTGTCTCCCCGACCACTCGCACCGCCCCTGCTCTGCAGCGGGCGGTGTATCGGTTTTTGCAGGCCGAAGAATTCAGTCGAGATCGGTCCAGCCGAGCTCGTTGATCATCTTCTCTTCCCGAGAGTCGAGCCGGCCCTGCAGCCCATCCATGTGGTCCCGTAGCGTCCCCAGTCCCAGGTTCAAGAGAACATCCTCTGGAGTCGGCAAATCACCGATTCGAACAGAAACCCAGCTCGAGGTGGTCATCCGAAAACCGCCGCCCTCCAAAGGCAAACTGGTCTCCAGCGCAAACTCGTCAAGCAGGTGGAGCCAGCCCACGCTGATCACTGCTGGCTCGATGAAGTAGCGCCGCTGCAGAAAGGCGGGACCATGCTCGGAAGCGCTCCAACGCCCCTCGGATTGAAAGGTGGTCGTGACCTCGATCCCAAGTGGAAACTTGGTGTCAGCCTCTCTCTGGTAGGCCACCCGATCACACTCTTGCCGCGCGAAGCAGTCTCCATCGGACAGCCACTCCGACCTCTCATCGGGGTTTTCGAGATCCTCCCAAAACTGGTAATGGGCCATGACGCGAATGTCGTTGGTGTACACCCGACTGAGGGCCACTCCAACCAAGGCCTCGCCCTGCTCATAGTCCGGTACCACCCCTAAAATGGCATCGGCACTCAGGTCTTGAATCATAAAGCCCTCTTCAACGCCTGTCGGGTTCTCCTCGAGCCAAATCGAGAGATTCTGAGTGCCGGGGTCCAAGACTTCTGCCGCTTCTTGGAAGTGTTCGTACAGGTACGAATTCAGAGCATCAAAGTTCCGAGGCGCCTCTACAGGTGGCCTGCAGGCAACAGCGATGAGAAACCACGCGTGCACGGTCCTTTTTCTCCTCCATCTCCGCGGTGAAGTATGCCACACCTCGCCTCCTTCTGTCGCCCTCCGATTCGAATCCGGTGGCCAATCTGGAGTGAGCCGCTGCTCGAGCCTTTCCTGCTCTTCCGCCGCTGGTTCTCCGACGAAACGACCGTGCTTCCTCGCTGTACATCGACTGCGCGATGAAGGGCTTCAGCAAGTTCGGCGCGGTTCAGGTACGCGGATCCACAGTGGAGTGTACCCCTCCAGCACCACCAAGGCTTTTCCGAGGCCCCTCGGTTTCCTTCACACCGCCTCCACGGGTGGGGGCAAGACCGTTGTCGGGGATCGCCGGTTGAATGGCCAGATGCCGCCGACCCAGCAGACCCCTGCGGCAAGTACGAATTGAAGCGGCATCCGGGCCCACAGGATCCACTTTTCCTGCGACATACCGTCGAGATAGATCTCATTCACCAGCATGTTGATGTTCGCCGGATAGACGGCTGCCAACAAGGCCACAAGCCCCCACGCCGCCAGCTTTCTGGAGAAGCCAAGGGCGAGCCCCACCCCTCCAAGAATTTCAAAAAATCCGCTGATGTACACCAGTTCAAGGTGCCAGGGAAGAGAAGCCGGCATGATCTGCAGGAAAGGGTCGGGGTTGGTAAAATGCAGCACACCAACGACCACAAAAAACACAGTGATGGCCCACCGAACTCCCGCACGGATGTACACTTTCACTGTCTCCTCCTTTCACAAATAGCGCAGGCTTCTTCCGGCGCTTCGACCGGACGCCCAAACCCTCGAACCAACCTCGATCATCCCCCATGCTCTCTCGCATTTTCTCCATGGTTGTCTTTGGCTGTCTGACGGCCTGCACGGCAGCGCAGGTCCATCCACCTGGCGCAGCGTCCCCCCAGGCTGTCGACTCCATGGAGCAGACTCCTGCATCCGGCCCAGATTCCTCCGAGGCACAGGGGAGGAGGATGTCGACCCGGGAGCTGGAGGCCTTGCCGCCGGTTGCGGACAGTGTGTGTCGGGAGCATGCATCCCGTGCACCCTTGTCTCTCAACCGGTGTGAATTCTTGGGGCCCTTTCCCGGCGAGATCGCCCCCCCATCATCCAACGCTCGACGCTATGCGCTGACAGATGCCCTTTTGGCCTGCCACTCGGACATTGCCTGCATGGGGATCAGTACTGACTGGTACACTGGGTCCCTGTGGTACGCGGTATCCACATCCAAGGCCTTCACCCCTGACGACAACTCCTACGGATGCAGCTTCGTCATCGCCTGCTCTTGAGGACACCCGATTGGAATCTCTTCTCTCTCGATTTGGAAGACGCCTCGTCACTGTGCCACTGATGGCGGTGGTGGGTCTGCTGACCCTGCTGCTGCTTCCGGTTTGGCTACCCATCGCTCTCGTTGCAGACTTCATTCGCCCAGGTCCCCCCGTTGCCTCTCGACTCGGCTTGTGTCTCGTCGTGTACTTTTTCATGGAGTTCTTCGGGGTCATCGGTTGCTTCCTGCTTTTCCTGCTCCGCATCCTCCATGTGATTCCCAACCGCAAAAGCTACCTGAAAGCCCACTACATCCTCCAGCACATGTGGGGAACCGGACTTCTTCGCGGCAGCTTTTTCCTGTTGAAGTTGAAACTCAAAGTGTCTGGCGCCGAACACTTCCGAGAAGGTCCCGCTTTGGTTTTCATGCGCCACGTCACACTCCTCGACACTCTGCTCCCCGCAGCCTCCTTCGGCCAACGAAGAACGGTGCAGTTGCGCTACTTGCTGAAGAAGGAGCTGCTGTATGTGCCTTCACTCGACATCTGCGGCAACCGCATTCCCAATGTATTCGTGGATCGCAGCGGGAAGAATCGGGAAGAGATGCTGAACGATGTCGAAACCCTCGCCAGCGGACTCGGCGCAGACGATGCCTTGATTCTCTACCCGGAGGGCACACGATTTACCCTGGGCAAGCAAAAGCGACTTCGTGCCAAACTGGCGGCTTCTGGCAACCTCGAACACCTCCGACAAGCTGAGCGTCTGCAACACCTTCTCCCGGTGCGCATCGGGGGACCCAACGCCTGCTTCAAAGCCGCTCCCAATGCCGATGTACTCATCGTTGGACATGTGGGTTTTGAGGGAGCTGCGAGTCTCCGTCACTTTCTGAGCGGACGGGTGTACAACAGGACCATTCACGTGCGCATCTGGAGAACTCCCAATGCCGAACTTCCTGAAGGCCTTGAAGCCCGAGGCAAGTGGTTGAATGCTCGCTGGGAAGAACTGGATGCATGGATTCAAGGATTCGCCTCCGATCCCACCGAGTCCGCTAACTCCGAAAGCCGCCACTCCGAGTAGTACTCGTCGCGCACAACAACCAAATCCCTCCAGCGGGAATCGATCCACTCGCGGGTACAAAGCGCTCCCCTACGGCGCAGTTCTTAGTCCACGACAACATTCGGATTGCCGATCACGTCTTTTTTGGAACCTTCTCGAAAAGACGACTGTCGGTGTTCTCATGCGCTCGTTGATTCTTCTTCTTTTATCTTCAGTACCGGCCTGGGCCGAGAGTGTGCTCGAAGCCTACCCGCCCCCTGCAGGCAGCAGCACGACCGCACCCAATGCATACGGCGCCTGGCTGCAGCAACTGGAGCTCCTGGAGGAGAACGCCCCCATACTGACCCATGACGGCAGAGAGGTCTACCACAACGGTCGACCCATTCAGCTCGATATGGTCCGCGGGGATCTGCAGCAGTGTGCAGACAGTGCCATTCGACTGCGGGCGGAGTGGCTTCGAGCCACTCAAGCCTCCGTCGATGAACTCATGTTCCATGCCACCTCTGGGGATCCACTTCCCTGGTCGCGCTTTCTCGAAGGGGAGCGCCCCTATGTGGAGAACAACCGAATCCAATGGCGATCGGGAGCATCAAAAAATCCCAGCTGGAACGCCTGGCTGCGAGCCGTCTTCACGTGGGCAGGGACACGCTCCTTGGCTGCGTATGAGACACAGCCCGTCGAGACACCAACACCCGGGGACATGCTTGTGGAGCCTGGCTCTCCCGGACATGCCGTGGTCATTCTCAATGTCGCCACACGCGGTGAGCAAACCTTCCTTCTGCTGGGGGAAGGCTACATGCCTGCTCAGCAATTCCACGTCGAGCACGGCCCTCACAATGGATGGTGGGAGTGGACCTCCGCTGGACTTCGACTCCCTGCCTTCTTCATGCCCCGAGACTCTCTCAGGCGATGGAACACCGACTAAGGCAACTGTTCCAGAAGATCCTGAATTTGCTGAGACGCTTCCACAATACCGAGCCCTGGATCCGCATGGTAGCGGCCATGCAGCTCCAAAATCTGGCCTCCAGGCTGACAGGCTGCCAATTTGGAGAGCGAGGAGTTTTGGCAGATGACCTCTCCCATTCCCAGCTGCGTGAGAATCAACTTGGGATTCATCATCAACAACTGCTCCGGATTGAAGCGCGGCCAGTCTTTGTAGCCGTGCTCTTCAGCCAGGTCATCGACACCGCCGTAGGTCAACAAATCGGCGTAGCTGGTGCCTTGAGTACCCCCAAAGTAACTGTCCCCAAGAACCGAGAGGTACAGCCCCTTGGGTGGAGGTTCGTCGGGCTGGGACGCCAGGAGGGCAGCCAGTTCTCTCTCGTAGCTTCTCCGAAGTGCAGCAGCACGATCTGGAACATGGAGAAGAAGCCCTAGAGCTTCCATATCCTCCAATGTGCTCGAGACCCCTCGCATGTCACCGAGATCATAGACCGGCACTCCACGTTCACGAATGCGCTCCATGAACGCTTCATCTGCAAACTGGGAGCTCACCACCAGATCAGGACGCAAGCCGAGAATCTGCTCCACGTACTCGGATTTGCCCAGCACGGTCCGTGAGCCAAAGCGCCAGGCCTCTTCATGGGAATCCTGCGTGTATCCGGTAAACGCCACCAACCGCTCCGGCTCTACAAGATTGAGCAGCAAGTGATCTGCAACCGTATTGAGCGACACAATTCGCTGGTAGGGGCCTGTGGCCACTTCCCGCCCACGTGCATCGACCAGTGTCTCTGGAATCCGGGTGTTTGTCTGCTCTATCCGAACCACATCCGCGGCCGCTTCACGGCTCTCCGTCTGGAGGATTACGGCTCCCGCCGAGCCTGCCAGAGCCGCCAAAAGAAGTGCGAAATTGAACCCATCCGCTCTCATTGACTTTCCTCCGGCAGTGAAAATTTCCAGGCCGAGGCCGCTTCCATGCGGACGCCATAGACCTCTTCCACCACCTCGGGGCGGAGCACCTCCGCAACAGCGCCCTGCTGCTGAACGCGACCCCGATGGAGCAACACAGCCTGGTCCGCATTTTGGTAGGCCTCAAAAAGTCCGTGAAGCACCACCAAAATGCAGCATCCCTCCTCTGCAAGCCTTCGAAGAACCCCATGGATCGACAGCACCTGCCGAACATCCAGAGCACTTGTTGGCTCATCCAGAAGCAGAGTCTTGGAACCGGTTGCCAGTGCCCGGGCAAGCAGCACCCTTTGACGCTCACCGCCGGAGAGTTCCAAGAAGCTTCGCGTTGCCAGGGAGGCCACTCCCGCGCTCTCGAGGGCCAACTCCACCGCCTCGCGATCGGCTGCTGTACGGACAGCAAGTGGGCCCCGGTGAGCGAAACGCCCGAGTTCCACCACCTCGGTTACGGAGAGTCGAGCCATCAGCTGGGTCCGTTGGGGAACATAGGCCACTTCTCGTGCGCGCTGCGCAGGGACCAGGGAGTCCAGAGGCTGCCCGTTGATGTGGACCTCACCCGACGCCGGAATCAGACCCAAAGTCGCCTTCAGAAGGGTGCTCTTGCCTGAACCGTTGGGACCGAGCAACGCGGTAATCTCACCCGGTTGGGCTTGGCAGCTCACATCGAAGAGCACCTGCTTGTTCCGGTAGCTTGCAGAGAGACCTTCCACACGAATTCCTGTCGTCATGCGATCCTCCCTTCACGGGCAGCCCGTGCCAGCAGAACCAAGAAGACAGGTGCACCCACCAAGCCTGTCACCACCCCAAGAGGCACCACGCCTTGAGCGGGAACAACCCGAGTAAGGATGTCAGCCCACGCCACGAACACCGCCCCCCCAACAAAGGAGGCGGGCACCAAGGCGCGGTGCTTTACGCCGACATAGGAGCGCATCACATGCGGCACCACCAAGCCCACAAAACTGACGTTGCCCCCGATCGCTACCGCTGCCCCCGTGAGCACTGCTGTCCAGACAATGACCCATCGCCTCACTTGAAGCACGTTCACGCCCAGGGATGCAGCCTCATCCTCGCCCGCGAGCATGGCGTCCAAATGCCGCGCCCACCCAAAGGCCACCACCGATCCCACAAGAACCAGAGGGGCAGCCAAGGCAACATGCGCCCCGCCCTTTGAATCCACGCCGCCAAGGGTGAAGGAGACCACTGCGCGACCCAACTCCCAATTCTCTTGCGCCACACTGAGAAGAAAGCCGCCAAGCGCGACAAAGAAGCTGGAGAGAATGAATCCGGTCAGGAGCACAGTCACCAATCCGGAGCGCTTGCCTGTGACCAACAGCAGGATCATCAAGGCGATCCACGCGCCGCTCAGGCAGCCAAAGGGAAGCACCAACTCCATCGGCACCCACACAGGCATCCGCGTCACCAGAAATCCGTTCCAGAGCAGGAGAATCAGGACCCCGCCAAGACTCGCGCCTGCGGTTGTCCCCAGAATCGATGGACTGGCGAGGGGGTTGCGAAAGAGTCCCTGAACCAGAACCCCACCGACCGCCAAGCCTGCCCCCGCCAGCATGCTGTTGAGCAGCCTCCAGGTCCGAAGCTCGAGGTACATGTCGCGGAGTGCTGCATCCCCCAAATCCCCCTCGCCAACCGACAGGGAGACCCAAGCCGCCGATGCGGCAGCGACAAGCAACACCAGCCACGCCAGCACGGCTCGGTTCACAGAGCCTCCGTGGTTGAGGGAACAGCCTGCCAATCAAAACTAAAATAATCGGAGCAGAGTGCATCGGGTGCATCAAAAAGACTCAAGCCTTGCTCGCACGTTTCTTCCAACCACCCCGATGCCTCAAGCACCCCATCCTTCAGCGCTGCTTTCTCAAAGAGGGCCCGCTGCCATGCCCAAGTGTCACAGGACTCCAGAAAGCCCTGCGCAGAGGAATAGCCCGCGTCCTCAAAGGAAGCGCCCCATTCCTGTACGCAGGCCCCATAGAGCACCGTCGCGGAGACACACATGTCCCCACAGACCCCAGGAACCTGCTCCTGGCCACACGCTGTGACCAGGAGCAGGGTGCCGAGATTTCTCAATAGAATGCCAGGCTCGATGGGTAGAGCGAGAAGCTCATCCAATCCGATGCAGCCTCACAGGACTCAATGTCGAAGACCTTCACACCGGAGGGTGCGGTGGCGTCGATCCAAGACGATCCTGCAGTCACCCAAGCATGTCCACGATCGTTTCCAGTGGCCGAGGTGAGGTAGCTTGCACCGAACTCGATCTCCGTCGAAGTTCCTGCCTGAAGGTCCAAGCAGTAGGTGCCGTAGCCGGAGTAGTCAGGGGCTGCCGCAATCGCGACCGCCTTGCTGCCGGAAACAGCGACACCGGAGAAGGATCCCGCGGTAGCCTCCACGAGAAGGGTCTTGGTGTTGGCCGCAGGATCAAGCTCGTACAATCCGGCCACGTCATTGCCAAATGCCTCGGCAGCGGCAAGGATGGTGGTCTCACCAGGCCAAGCCATGACCTTCACGTTCGTTCCGACAGGCCAAGAGTTGGTCACAGCCTGGGTGGCACAGTCAATCTCTACGACAATGCTTTCCTCGTTGGCCCACCACTCACCGGAGGTGTCCCAGCGCTCAAGGCCCACATAGAGCTTGCCTTCGACTTCAACCATGGTTGAAGCCTCTGGGGTCACTCCGTCGCTGTCCGAGAAATCAGTGAGGTCCACCTGACCCTTGAGCGTGCCGCTCGCGGCATCATAAACGCCCACGTAGTCCCGCCCATACAGCGTCACAAAGAGGTCGCCGCCGCAGAGCTCTGCATCGTGGGGGTTGGAGTACTCGCCGAGCGACTGCTCCCAGACAGGAGCCGACCACTCGCCTCCTTCGTAGACGCGAATGCTGTCAGAGCCAAAGCGGTTGATCTGAAAGACCCAGCCCTCATCGGTCGCCACAGCCGGATCCCCAGAGGTCGTGAAGAGCTCGTCCGAGATTTCCATGGTGTCCAAATCGATGGTTGCAAAGGAACCGGTGGAGTAGTCGCTGGCCACAGTGGTGATCACAGCGGTGCTTTGTGCAGCAGGTTCATCCGTATCGGTGTCCGTGTCGGTGTCCGTATCGGTGTCCGTGTCCGTGTCCGTGTCGGTATCGGTATCGGTGTCGGTATCGGTGTCCGCCTCCGCAGTGTCGCCCGTATCTACGGCGTCATCCGTAGAATCTTTGGAACAGCCGACAGCCAAGAGACTGAGGGACAACAGCACCGTGGTTGAGAGAGAGTGTCGAGACATGGTTTTGTCCTTTTTCTGAGCAAATGCTCGGGTTGGTTGATTGTTTAGCTCTGTTTCCAGGAGAGTTCGACAAACCAGGATCGCCCCGGAAGGGGGTAGCCCAGAAAGTCAGTGAGAGGGGTGAGAACAGGGGTGTCGTCCTCATCCGAAAAGGGGTTCCGATCCACCACCGCTGCAATTTCATTCAGCAGATTGAGGGCGCTGATCTCCACCGAGAGGTCTTGGCGGATGAATCGCAAAAAGGCGCTGTGGTAGGCGCGAGGCGGAGCGAGAAACACGTTGGCGACATCCCAGTAGTTGCCGTCTGTCCAGCTGTACCGATGGCCCAGATGCAGGGTGTGAGACCACCGAAATTGGGTGCTCTGGTGCAGGTCCCAAACCGGTACCCGGGGCAACTGTTTGCCTGCCCCGTCCACCAAGTCGGTCTGGTTGAGGGACTGGGTGTAGGTCAGGTGCGTCTGAGAATCCAGAACACCCCCAACGGAAAGACTCAGAGCCGTGTCTGTGCCCGGAACCCGGGCCGCACCCAAAATTTCCCGAACCGGGGTTGGTTGTCCGGTCTG
>JAYXVV010000018.1:0-15629 GCA_036021505.1 Myxococcota bacterium
ACTTCCATTCCCTCTCGGGCTTCGAGGACCGAGGCCTCACCATCTCCCCTCGCGTCGTCAAAGACGTGGAGAGGGATCTCAACTGGGTGTTGGGAAATCGGCGGTAGCGCAACATCAGACAAGACAGAGGCCCGACCTGTGACCCCGACCGAGCCTCTTTGGTATCAGGCAGTTGCCTACTCTTGAGCGGGTGCTGCGTCTTCTGCTGACTCCGGAGCCGCCACGGGCACCATGTCGAATGCTCCGTCCATGACGGCGTAGAACACACAAGCCGACTCACTCACACAGGATGTGATGTGAGACTCTCCCCCAGCAGTCGTCCAGTAGGACCCCGCCGGTAGCCTCGTGCCATCGGCCTTTTCTACCGCGCCCATCAGAAGCACAGCACTGTAGGTGCTGCTGTGGTAGTGCATCGGGCCCGATGCTCCAGCCGGAAGATTGACGAGGGCCTGGAACGCACCGGCAGTCCGGTCGCCCACCAGCACCGCCATCTTGGGACCCTGAGGCTGCTGTGGGTTGATTGCTTCATAGCCCACACCCTCGGCGTCGATGACTTTGTACTGCATCTCTCCCTCTTCGGGGGCCTCCGCGGGATTCATCACCATTGGACCACTCAGGTGACCCACAAAGGAGCAGGGCTCATCGTTGGCGCAGGCGGTGTAGTGCACCTCTTCTGCCGGCTGGACGAACACCGACCCCTCGGAGAGCGAATCAAACTCATCGGCCGACCGCCCGTGGTTCACAACTCCCGATGTCACGATCCCAGTAAAATCAGCCGGATGACTGTGGATGTCCTCTTTGTGACCCGCAGGGAAGCGGACCATGAAGGTAAACGCCCCCTCTTTGGGGTTTCCTGCCACAAGCGCCATCTCAGGGCTGACCTCGCGATCCGGAAAGGCGGGATTCCAGGCAACATCAGCGGCAAGAGTGTGTGATGTCACTGCAGCCGGAGCTTGTGTTTCTACCGACTCTGTGACGGCTTCCGCAGCTTCCGAAGATGCCTCGCCGGGCTCTACGGGAACCGATTCTTTGGGAGCAGTCTTTGCGGCACAGCCAGTGCCCAAGACCGCAAGGGCGACCAGTGAAATGCGTGGGTGCATCCATCCTCCATTGTTCCCCTCACCAGTAGCCCCCTCGGCAACTACCGGCCACAGCACACCCCCAGAGACTTGGGCTCCTCTCCCCAAGCACGGCCTGGCTCCCAACAGAGTTTTGTGCGATCTGGCCCTACAGCCGGTTCTGAAGAAGCACGTCCATGGCTCGGCGGAGCGCCCACGCACGATCCGACTCAGACCGTGCCTGCCCTGCGGAGCGGAGCCCGCCCATCAATACTTCACGCTCCGCCTCGGACAGTTCATCCTCGCTGAGCATCAAGACGCTCACTATCGCGGTCTGATAAATGTCAGCGCAGCGCTCAGGTGCCCCATTGTTGTAGAGAGGCACGCCTTGAGAGATGGCGAAGTCGAGCACATCCACCACGGTGCCTTCAATCTGTACCGCCTCGGGTGCCTCAAAGTTTTCACTGCGGCTCGGCTCCATGGAGACGATCTGAAGCTCAAACTCACCGGGCCTCTCGTCTGCGAGCATCACCCCCACAGTTCCCAACTGGCTCAACTGCGACCGGAGCCCCGGGGCTTGAGGAACACGTGTGCCGTAGGCATACGCCTGAAAGTCTTCGAACGGCACAGTGATCGAAACCCGCTCCCCTGCCACCGTCTGGACCGGGTAGCGGTAGTAGATTCTTCGCATCCGCTGGTCCGAAGTACGGGCAGTGAGGAGGTACTTTCGTCCATCGCCGACGAGATCCACAGTGAGTCCATCGTAGGCGCTCCAATCCGGACGACCAAGATCCAGGCGAGCCGACGTGAATCCCCCGTTGTTTTCGAGGGACAAGTAGCCTTTGAAGACCACTCCCTCCTCACCATGGGCTTCCACAGCCGAACTCGACACGCCACCCATGACAGTGTCGTTGACCACTACCCAGTCTCGTTCACTCCATCCCTGACCCAAGAGCACTCCCGCCAGAAGCCAACCTGCTCCACTCATTGTGACCCTCCGAACACCAATAACGATGCCAGAACGCCCGAGTCTTGGGCAATCATCCTCTCATAAAGAGGCAACCCTCAGGTTCAGTTCGACCAGCTGCAAGCGCCCCTGTCACAAACGGGTGTACCGTCTACCGGGCACTCTCCTGTCGTGCCAAAGTCAATGTTGCAGCCCTCGAGATCGGCCTCATCGATGAGGTCGTAGAGGTAGGAGGTGTCGAAGGAGGAGGTGCCGATCCGGTCGTCTGTCGCGCAGCCGTTTCCAGTTCCGTAGATCACCTCGGTACACTCGGAATCGGTCTGGCAGTTGTCCGCGAGATCCAGCTCAACATCAATCATGATTTGGTAGGCACGACAGGTCGACATCGAACCCTCAGAGTTGTCCTGACTGCTGCTGGTTCCTCCACAGGTGGAGACGGCGAGTGCGATAACGGCGTGTGATGTGATGTTCATGGTGTTTCCCTCGGTGCGTCGGCCTTATACCTAACGGTCGTTAGGCACGCAACAATTCGGGGAAAATAAAACTAAAACACCATCGAAACAGAATTTAAATTGTTCAATAAAAACAGTATTTTATGGAATTAAAATAAAATCTAACGGGTGTTCAAAAAATAGCCAGCACACGGTTCTCTCGGATCTCACCCGAGACACGGCACCATCCCAAGCCCGCTTGTGGAGGCCCACGACTGAAATGTCTTGCTCGTGTCCCATCGAGAGCCCTGCGCTCTGCAAAAATGAATGATTCCCTATCTTTGAGCCGGTCTTGATTTTGGCACAGATGTTTCTGTAGGGTGGGGACGGAGGACATCATGCTCGCACTCATTCTTGCCCTGTTCACCCCAGATGCCCACGCCTGCAGCCCTGAACCTGCCAGTGCCTTGTGGAGCTTCCCGTCGGACCGCGCCTCGGATGTCGCAATCAATCAGCCGCTTCAGTTCCGAATCAACTCAGGGGGCTACGGAGATGTCAGCTTCAACATCTGGAACAGCACGACAGAGGCGCCGATCGAGGGAAGTGTCTCTTTCGCCTGCTCGGATGAACCCAACGGCTGGGATCACTGCCTCGCCACCTTCATCCCAGACGGGGGTTCCTGGGACGCCAACACTCAGGTTTCCTGGAGCGCAACCCCCTCCGAGAATTCCATGGGAATCTTGTCGGGAAGCTTCTCAACCTCCGACAAGGTCAGTGCATCCGAGCTGCCAGAGTCGATCGCTGTCGAGGCTGAGATGCTCGAGTGGCGACCCGTGGGCAACGAATGCGACACCTTTGAGACCATTCGAATCAACATGAGCCTGGACACGGATTTCTGGCAACAAGGCTCGATCATTCAAGTCCTCCAAGAGGGAGCAAACGAGGGCCAAGACCACGATTCACGCGAGGGGGACTCGACCCTTTCCGAGGGGCACAGTGAGCCCCACGTTATCCATCAGATCCTCGTAAGGGAGGGCACTGAAACGCAATTCGATTTTGACATTCTCGCGAGCGAGGAGGAACAGTGCTTTTCGATCCGGGTTCAGTCTGCAGACACCCGCGACGTTCAGCAGTATGACGGCCTCTGTCTCCAATGGGACCGCCATGTACCCGGCAGTGGCATCAGCTGCGCCACCTCCAACGGAAGCCAGGGTCCGCGCATGGCATGGGCCGTCCTCTTTCTGGCTCTTGGCCTGGGACGCCGACAGGGTTCGTGAGCGCCCTCAGCCGCATTCAAAGGGACAAGCAGCACCGAAAACCAATGGTTCCATCCCATTCTGGGGGATGCTGTCCATCTGCATGCCGCGAGCACTTCACGGGAGCAGCACCGTAGTGACCGCCACCGCGCTTGTCGACGATCGGCAGGCCCTGCGCGGTTCGCGCGCCCGAGTCCACCCACTCCCAGAGGTTGCCTTGCATGTCGAAGATCCCCGACGGGGTTCGACACTCCGGCATCTCACCGGTGAGGGTCAGCGGCATGCTCAGGTTGGAGCGGTGGTCTCCGATGGAGCAACGCCCAGCCACGAACTCGCCATCCAACGAGGGGTAAACGTTGCCTCCCGGACCCGCCAGACCGTCACAGGCATCCTCCCACTGCTCCGAGGTGCAGAGCGACCACCCTTGGGTTTCACAGGCCGCGAACGCTTGATACCAACTCGTCATCGTAGGCCTCAATCCCGGCGCTGACACCAGGCCCTCAATGCGCGTGGAACCGTCCGGAAAGGCCGCTCCTTGGTCTTTCTTTCCCAGCTGCCCCTCTGTCATCGACATTTCGTAGGCACTGATGCAAAAGGCACCCGAGGTGGTCTGCGCCACCACGAAGCCTTCTGGGCAGCTCGCGGCTTTGCCTCCACAGGCTCCAAGGACCGCCAAACAAACACCTGTCATCGCTGTGGAGAACTTCATGCCTCCTTCCTGTATCCCGCCGAAGCGAGTCTTCCACTGGGCAGAAACAGCTGGGCCCAGTTTCAATCCATACCTTCCCCAGCAGCCAAGAAGTCTTCCACAAAGGCGTTGGAAGGACGGGCTCGCAACTCGCCGAGCGAACCCTTTTGCACCACGCGACCATTCTCCAGCACCCAGCACTCCGCTCCCAGGGCTGCAACATCCCGAACATCATGGGTGACCATCATCGTCGGGAGACCTGTCGATGCGAGATGTCGAGCAAGCGTCTGTCGAACGGAATGGCGAGCTGTCATATCGAGAGCCGACAGGGGTTCATCCAACAGCAGTGCTCGAGGAGAAACAGCCAGTGCACGAGCCAACGCCACGCGCTGCTGCTCTCCACCGGAGAGCGTCTCAGGCGCTCGTTCGGCTAGACCCTCGGAGTCCACGCGGCGAAGGGCCTGCTTTGCGAATTCCCTGGCCTCCCGTCGACTCAGACCGCTCGGTTTCTCCCGAAGTCCATAAGCCACGTTGTCCAACACATTGAGATGCGGGAAGAGACTGAAGCCCTGAGGCATGTAGCCCAAGCGACGCCGCTCCATGGCCACATTCAATCCCGCTCGGCTGGAAAAAAGAACCTCCCCCGCCACCTGAAGCTCGCCGGCAACCGGGGAAAGGGCGCCTGCAATCATGCGAACAATGCTGCTTTTCCCGCTTCCATTTGGACCCACCAGCGCCAGCGTCGGCGCCTCACTCTCCAGCGACACATCCAGCCCAAAATCGCCCAGTTTCGCCCGCAGCTCAACAGTCCAGATCATTGTATTCCCCTCACCTTTCGGGGGAGGACTCTCAGGAGCAACAACAAGAACCCCCCAAGCCCCGCGAGAGCGAGAGAGAAAACCACCGCCAACTTCACATCCGCCTGCAGAGCAGTGTAGATGGCCAAAGGAAGCGTTTGCGTTTCCCCAGACAGATTGCCCGCAAAGAGCAAGGTCGCACCAAACTCCCCGAGTGCGCGAGCCCAAGCCAGAGAGGCGGCCACGCAGAGCCCAGGCAGCGCCGCAGGAACAGCAACCCGCAAAAATGCTCTTGCGGGACTGGACCCCAAGCTACGCGCCACCCCCATCATGCTGGAGTCGACCTCTCGAAAGGCATTGGCTGCCCCCTGCACATAAAACGGGGCGGCCACCACGACCTGTGCAATCACCACAGCGGTCTCCGTGAAGGGAATTCCGCCCAGGTCTCCCACCACAGGAGAGAACACGCCATCCCGCCCAAAGGCCTGCAGCAACGCAACACCCAAAACTGCAGGCGGCATCACAATCGGCAGCTCGACCAAAGCCTCCACAAGCATCCGCCCCCGGGTACTTGAGCGCGACAACCACCAAGCAAGGGGTGTTCCGAGCACGACAATCGCCACCAAGGCGAGCGCGGTCGTACGAAGGCTCAGGGCCAGCGCGGGCCCAAAGAGGGGGTCACTCAACCCCGCGGAGAGACTGGCCGTTCCCGCCGAAAGGAGCAGCGCGACAAGAGGAAGGACCAGCAAAACGACCAAGGTAAAGGCGAGCAGCGTCCCGATGGAGTGCCCGCTTGGCTTTCGGCGCATCACGGCACCTCCTCGAAGCCATGGCCTCGGAGGATTTCCAGACCCACATCCGATCGCAAGAGCTCCAGGAAGTCTTCCGCGGCCTCGGTCCTTGCTGTTTGAGCCAGACTGATTCCGTAAACGGGAGACACGCGACAATGTTCCGGAATGCGAATCCCACGGATTCCCCGACTTCCCACGAGGTCACTTTGGTAGATCACAGCCGCCTGCGCCTCTCCGAGTTCGACCTTGGCCCTCACCAAGCGGGCACTGTCTTCAAACGAGACCACCCGTCCCATCACACCCGACGCGAGCTCATCCCCACACAATGAGAGCATCTGACGCGCATATTGCCCGACAGGCACCTCAGCGCTTCCGAGCACGATGCGATCCAAATTCAGGAGGTCCTCCAGATTCTGAATGTGCTCGAGCCCCTCTTCGTTCACCACGACAGCGAGCCGATTCACAGCAAAAGGCACCGGCGGTGAAGCGAGCCCGCGGGCCTGGAGCGAATCGAGATGGCGCAGATCGGCTGTGGCGAGCAAGTCCACACGAGCGCCCTGCTCGACCTGCATGCGCAGCACATGGGACCCCGCGAAACTCAGGCGCACGTCCCGATCGGAGAAGCGCTCTTCATACGCTTGCTCCAGTCCAGAAAACGCCTCCATGAGGGATGCCGCAGCAAAGACGACAACGGGCTGTGCACCCCCCCGAGGATTCCCGCAGGCTCCGACAAACAAAAGCCCAAGGAGGGCACCAGCAGATCGCACGCGCATTCAAGGAGGACTATCCCACCGCCTGGAAAAGACCACGCCCTGCGCCCACCGCCACAGAGCGAACGCTCTGGAGAAATTCAGTACATCTCCCGCCATGGCACTCGGTGTGGCCTCAGTCCAAGGTACCGTGGAGTCCTCATTGAGCTAAACTACAGGTGCAAATCCTCTTCTTCTCGATCGCAGGTCCTCATGGCGACCCACCTGATCCGTTGGCTGCTGACCGACGGAACCAAAATCACCTCCACCCACGAGTTGCTGAAGGCGACGTCCACCCACCTGCGTCACATGAATGTTCCTGTCGATCGTGCATTTGTCGGCAGCGTTATCGCTCACCCTCAGGTCTCGGGCATGAGTTCGATCTACGAACACCCCACCGGCATCTCCAGGGACCTCCTGGTCCCCAACGAAATCGTCGCACGAGGCATCCACCAGAGCGACTCCCCGATTGGACACACGCTCCACACCAATCAGGCCCTTCGAGCCCAGTTGGAGCTGGGCCAGACCTTTCAGATGCAGGATCTTGTGGAGCTTCGAGAGTCTGGGTACACCGATTACGTGGCCTTTCCCTTGCTTCTTCATGCAGAACCTACGGGCGCCATCGCTTTCGGAACCATGCGCGGGGGAGGCTTCACCGACCAGCACATCGACATCCTCGAGCAACTGACTCCGGCTCTGTCCTTGGTCATTGCGCAAAAGACCAGTGAGCGCATCCAGTTGGAGTTGCTTCAGAACTACCTGGGGCGCGATGCGGGCAAAAAGGTCTACGAGGGAAAGGTCCACCGGGGAGAAAGCCAGAACATTCGAGCAGCCATCCTGCTCACAGACCTCCGAGGCTACACATTAGCCAACCACCGTCATCCGCCCGAGGTCATTCTGTCTCTGCTCAACGATGTCTTCGACATCGCCGTGCGAGCCATCCATACCTGCGAGGGGCAAGTGCTCAAGTTTCTCGGGGACGGCTTGCTCGCGATCTTCGCCGATGCGCCAGCCAACATCGCATGCGACCGCGCCTTTGTTGCCTCAACCAAGATCCACCATGCGCTCTATGAACTGAATCTGCGCCGCAAGCGGCAGCAGAGACCGGCACTCAAACTTGGTATTGGTCTCCACTACGGAGATGTCCTCTACGGCAACGTAGGGGCCAGCAACCGGCAAGATTTCACGGTGATCGGATCGGCTGTCAATGTCGCCGCGCGGATCGAAAACCTTTCTTCGAGGTTGGAGGAACCCACTTTAATTAGCGCGCAATTCGCGGAATTTGTGGCACACAAGCTCCAATCTCGCGGAAAACATGCGGTTCGAGGCATTCCGGAACCGCTGGAGGTCTTTGCCATACCCCGACAATAGGAGGGCTATACTTCGCTCATGGGCTCCTCCAGTATCTCCACGACCCGGACGTCTCTCCTCGCTGTTGGCGTCGCTTTGCTCGCCGTTCTCCACGTGGCGTGTGGCGGGGACACCCTGAGCGATGAGTCCGACGACACATCACCAGGCCCTGTCGAGGAGACCGCAGACAGCAGCCCCGCGACCGAATTGCCCGACTACGTGGATGTCGACGTCACCGTTACGGTGGATGGCCAACTCCTCCCTGGCATCACCCTCATCCAAGGGGGCTCCAGCGAACACTGGACCACCGGTCCCGATGGATCGGCAACCGTGGAGATCGACACAACCATCGAAGGCTCGTGGGTTCTTCATGCATCGCACCCCGATGCACGCATTTGGGCCTTTGAATTCTCCAACCCACCCGAGCGACAGATCACCATCGAACTGAACCGTTTCGATACCTCCGACAACCTGGATTACCTGTTTCAAGATCCGGGAACCCCCACGATCAACGACAACACTACCTACTGCTCCCACTGCCATCGAAGTATGGTGGAGGACTGGTTTCAAAGTCCTCACCGAACAGCAGCCTCCAACCCGGTGCTTCAGGATGTGTACGCAGGCACCGCCCTCAACATCAACAGCGAGGAGGACTGTACAGCTGAAGGCGGGAAGTGGTGGCTCGGTCGAGAGCCCGGGAGTTCAGAAACCATCGCCAAGTGCTACATGGGTGAGGGAGCGCTTCCAAACTACAACGCCCACTGCGGGGAGGACTCCTCGTGCGATGGAGAGGCCACCAACACCGGTGAGTGCGCGGACTGCCACGCCCCCGGAATCGATGGGGAACTCGGCGGCCGAGACCTGCATGATGCAGTCGGCATTTCCTACGACTACGGCGTACACTGCGACGTCTGTCACAAAGTAGAGTCGGTGTTCACCGAGGGAGGCCCCGGTGTCGCAGGAAAGCTTCGAATTTTGCGTCCAACCGAAAGCGGTCCACCCGGCCTGGATCCTCTTCCTCTGGCGTTTGGACCCCAAGCCGATGTTGCCAATCCCAAAATGGGAGCGGTCCACCGCGATCACTTCCTCACTGCCGAATTCTGCTCCGGATGCCACGAGCACGACACCCAACTGCACCCCACGGACAGCCCGATCGACACCCAAAAGTGGCCCAACGGGCTTCCAATCCAGTCCACCTACTCCGAATGGCTCGATGGACCCTACAGCCCAGGCGCCCCCTGCCAGTCGTGCCACATGCCCCCAGACGCTGAGGCAGGCAACGGCGTAGACATCCAATACGACCCCGAGGTCCAGGGCATTGCATCGGGATGGTTCCGACCCGCTGGCTCCATCCGAAAACACGCCTGGTACGGCCCTCGACAGCCCGAGTCCCAGATGCTCCAACTCGCAGCATCCGTCGATGTTCACGAGCGTTACCCCGACCCCAATGGCAACTTGGCCGTGGATGTGACCGTAAAAAATGTTGGGGCAGGGCACGCCATTCCGACCGGAGAAGCTCTGCGCTCCTTGGTTCTGCAGGTCGAGGCTTTCTGCGATCAGAATCCTCTCCAAGCTGTTGGTGGGGATACCATTCCAGACTTCGGGGGCTCCTACAGCTCGAAAACCTCGACCGAGGATTGGTCCGTCTGGCCAGGAGCCCAGGTGGGGCAAGTGGTACGCGTCGTCAGGCAGACTGGAGACTGGCACGACTACCCTGGCGTCGGTCTTGTGAGAGACTGGTCGGCTGAGGACAAGGGCATGCCTGTGTTTCACGCTGCAGGCCAGTCTCAAATCGTAGGCATGGATCAGGACGCCCCCGTCTTCGACCCGCCCCTTCCCGCGGGTGACCTTGCCTTTCTTGGAGACGCCCAGCCCATCGCTCACGAAGGGTCGGCGCCGGCTTTGGCTGGCTCATCCGGTTTCGCCTTCGCACGGGTCATGGAAGCCCCCGATGGACGGCGCCATGTGCACCACAGCAGCGCGAACGACATGGCCTCCGACAACCGAATCATGCCTCAGGAATCCTGGACGACCACCCACGAGTTTGCGGCGACCTGTGAGACTCCCCGCGTTCGAGCGGTCCTCAGCCACCGAGCGTATCCCTTAGACCTCGCTCGCGAGCGCAACTGGGACCTGCGAGACAGTGTCATGGTGGAGGTGTCTCCATGAGCTTGATCGCCCTCTTGACGCTTGGATGCATTTCACCCAAGGATGCCCTGGACACTTCTGAGACGGCTGCACCACCGGAGACCGGAATCGAGGAGACAGGACTTGAAGAAACCGGGCTTGACACTCCGCCGGTCTTCTTCAAAAACCCTTTGGAGGCCGCGGATCTCGATCCCCGAGACGAAGTCGTTCGGGTCCAACTCACAGCGGCTCCGTACACCTACGAATCCGCTGGCACGATCATCGAGGGCTGGGCTTACAACCAGCAGGTGCCCGGTCCAACCATTCGGGTACCCCTGGGAGCGCGACTTGAGGTCGAACTCATCAACCAGTTGGAAAATGGAACCACCATTCACTGGCACGGCGTTCATGTCCCCTGGGAAATGGATGGTGTGGTGTGGATGGGCGAGCCGATCCAGTCCGGAACCGAGTTCACCTATGCATTCACACCCGACCAAAGCCCGGGCACATTTTGGTACCACCCCCACTACGATACCCAGCGGCAAGTCGATCTCGGACTCTACGGAACACTCCTCATTGAGGACCCGAGTGAACCCCGCGTTGACCACGAACTGATCGCAGTGCTTGACAGTACCGGGGAATTCGGAGCCGGTGACCTGGAGGGCGTCCATCACGGACTTGAGGCAACAAACATCGAGTGGACAGTGAATGCACTCCACAAACCGGTGTATCCGGCCAAATCCGGCGACAGCATTCGGCTGAGAATTCTCAATGCGTCCAACACCGGCTACGCCTACCTCAAGATTCCAGGTGCCCGTCAGATTGCAGGCGACCAGGGCATTCTTCCGCAGCCAAAGACCCTCGAAATGGAGCCCCTGCTTCTCGCCCCAGGCGACCGAAGCGATGTGGAAATCCTGCTCACCGGCGACCTGGAAATCCTCTCGGCACCCTACAACCACAACGGTGGAGAAGCGTTTGGCGAGGACCAGGTGGTGTTTCGGATTGAAGCCTCTGACGACACACTCTCCGAGGAGGAGCCTGAACTTCTCGATTGGCCCTTCACCCACCAGACCCCATCGAACGACCCGGGCCGAACCGATATTCGTTGGACCCTGACAGGGGATCCGAGAACAGGTTCTTGGGAGATCAACGGCGAGACCTTTCCAGACGTCACCATTCCCGAACTGTCTCTCAACGAGGAGGCGATTCTCGAGGTTCGAAATATGTCTGCGACCGAGCACCCTTTCCACCTCCATGGACACGCCTTCGAAGTGCTGTCCATCAATGGTGAGTCTCCGCAGTGGGCCATGCTCGAGGACACCATCAACATTCCGATTCGTGGCATCGCTCGACTCCGACTTGTCGCCAACAACCCGGGAGACTGGATGGCTCACTGCCATATCCTGAGCCATCCTCACGGAGGCATGATGACTGTGCTAAGAGTAAACGACCCTTAGTCCTCCCTTTCCCGCGAGCCTCCTGCCGATGAACACACTCCCCCTGCGAGCCAGCCTGCTCCTTCCAGCCTTGCTCTCCTGCGACGCTACCTTGTTCCGAACCAACTTTGACCCTGTAGAAGATGCGCTTCTCTACGAGGCAAAGGAGATGACCCCCGCTCCCACCGGTGTGGAGGACCTCTTGGTGATCAACCACAACATCAAGTACGGCGGAGGACGACTCCTCTTCTTTTGGGAGTGTGGTGGGGACCGATACAACATGACCGACGAGGAAGTCACCTCCCACCTGGATGCCATCGTTGAGTTCATCAACTCCACGGAGCCCGACATCCTCATGCTTCAGGAGGTCGATCGGCTGAGCCTGCGAAGCGGGTACATCGATCAGGTCCAGTACATCCTCGACCGCACCTCCCTGAACTACGGTGCCTACGCCAGCCAGCACAAAGCAGATTACCTCCCGTCCGACGGGATGGGAAAACTTGATTTTGGAAACGCCACACTGTCCCGCTGGCCCATCGAAACCGCCGAGAGGCACGCTCTCCCACTGGTGGGTTCTTACCCCGGCTATTACCGATACTTTTATTTGAAGCGCCACATTCTCGATACGGAAATTGCGGTTCCCGGCATGGAAGACTTCCACGTTGTGAACACCCACCTCGAGGCCTTCAGTGATGATGGCACCAAAAGAGATCAGATCGATCAGTTCCATCAGCATCTCGCGGGGCTCACCGAGCAGGGAGCTGTATGGGTAGGGGGTGGCGATCTCAACAGCCTGCCAGCAGGCTCGGAGACCTTGAAAGAATTCGCCGATGAATGCACAGCAGAGTCTCGCTTTGAGGGGGACAACTACGAGGGAGAGGAGGACTGGCTGGATCAGCTGTTCACCGACTTTGAGTCCCTGATGCCACTGGAGGAGTACCAAAGCAACAACGGTGCATGGCACTCCTACACCGGAGATGCCAGTGTTGGCTGGACGCGCACCTTGGACTACCTCTTCAGCAGCGAACCGTGGAAGATCGGTGAGGGCTACGTCATGCAGTCCGAAGCCCAAGGGGGATACGAGACCCTCCCACTCTCCGATCATGCACCTGTCCGCGGCATTTTGGAGGTGAACCCATGAGGTACCCCATCGCTTTTCTTGCTGGCCTGTGTCTTGCCTCATCAACCGAGGCGGCCTCCGGGGCTGGGGGCACCCACGGTACCGCAGACATCCTCGATGCCGGCGAGTGGGAAATTGGGCTCTACGCACCTCTTCGACGCGGATTCTCAGGAGGTTGGGAGATTTCTCTCCATCCGCTCACTGCACTGGCATCCCCCAATGTGGCCGTCAAAAAACAATGGGTTGATGGAGGCGACTGGAGCCTCACAAGTCGTCACAGCCTTCACTTTCCCGCTCGACTTCTTCGAGCCTTGGCTCGAGAGGGCACCGGAGGCATTCTCGTTGCCGACGCGACCATTCCAACCATCGCTGCGACAGACCACCGCCTCTTGGCCTCCACCCAACTGGGCGAGTCCACGATGCTCAGCCTCAGTGCACGCGTACTGCTGGGACTTGAATTCGGCGACAGCCAGTGGCCGAGCCTCGACATGCCGATCGCTTATCCGAGAACTGCCGCGTATCAAGACACCGCCGCCTTCGCGGCCGGAATTCAACTCGACGGCCCAATATGGAAGAGCTTGAACTACCGATGGGCAACCACAGTCTGGGCGCTACCCTTCAGCGAAGGCCGCTGGGCAGCAGAATCCAAGACCGCACTCCCATGGCGTCCCACCGACTCCTTCACGGCCCAGCTCAGTCTCACAGGCACTCTTGGAGACTATCCTTACGGAACAGACTGGCACCTTCTTCCTGGTTTCGACTTCATTTGGAGCTGGTAGAGCCATGCGAGTTCTCGCCCTGATAGGCCTCACCGCCACTGCAATCGGCTGCACCAAGGACTCCGACTCCGGTCCCCAGGAAACGGGATTGACTCAACTCACGGTAGACGGTCGGCTCTACCGAATTGGCTCCACAATCCAGGAAAATGGCTGTGGCAGTTGGGGGCCCAGCTTCAATGATGCGGTAGACCAGTTCGAACTCCGGATCACCTTTCCCAGCACAACGCGCGCCAAGTTGCACTGGGAGAACCCCCAAGTTTGCCCCAAGTCTGAGACCGAAGTGGTCTGTGAGACTCCAGAAGCACTCGTACTCTACGACTATGCACCCGACAGTGATGCTGTGATCACTTACGAGGATCGACTCACTCTGAACTGGTACGAACCCGACCGAGCAACGGGTCTCTGGGAGATCCATCTTGATTGCCTGGGTACCCAGTGCGAAATCATTGGAGAACTCAATGAAATTGCCTATCCGTGCTCCATTCTCATGGATTGGATCCTGGAACCCGCTGGAGAAAACCCTAACGATCGATAGATAAAAAACGAGCGCAGGTTCAAAGAACCAATTACCTGGCCGCCATGCACAGATTTCTACTCATTTTTGCCCTGGCTACGGCCTGCTCTTCCACCAAAGACGATGCGCTGGATACCGGCGACACCGACACGGGAACTTCTCCAGGAGACACCGGTGACACCTCAGATACGGAGGACACCGAGGACACCATGGATACGGAGGATACCGACACCGAGGATACGGAAGACACCGAGCCTCCTCCACTTCTTGTCGAGGAGGGCACCTGGTCTCTTGCCAGTGCCTCACTGGATTCGGACTCTTGTGGAGTGAATGACTTTCAAGACGTCAAGGAGTTCGTGCCCGCAGATATTGTCATCTCGAACTCGGCCGAGAGCAGCTTCAAAATCGACTCCGACACCGTGTGCACCCGAACGGATTTGGACTTCACCTGCAGCAGCCAAGACGTCTCCGAATCCGCCCTGGCCGGGACTGCCGAGCTGCAAATCAGCACTGTGATGTCGGGTACCATCATCGACGAGTCCAACATGGACATCACCTTTGACGTCACCATCGAGGAGTGCAACGGGGGCGGCTGCGTGCTCATCGAGTTGGCACTCACCTTCCCCTGCCCGGTCACCCTGACAACCTCCGCCAGTACCCTCTAAAAACAGAGGTTGTTGTCGCGGTTGGGCGTGCCTTCATCGCCAGACTTCATCATGCTGACCTGGTCACACCAGTTGTGCTCAGAATCGTTCTCTGAGGTGCTGATGGCGTCGTCCGCCAGACCCATCGCCACACCTGCAATGGCAAAGTTGGTGCCGTAGCTTACGGAGTCGATCTCCATCCCACTTGGGGAAAGAAGAACAACCTCATCGCCCATGTTGGACATCGCGAAGCCTCCACCCCAGGTTTCATAGGTGATGCTTCCGTGGCAGTCGGCTCCTCCGTTGTCGAAGTAGTCGTCATTGGCACAGATGACGAGGTAATCTCCCGGCTTCACCTCAAGACTGCCGGGGTAGACCGATTTTATGACCGAGTCGTCTTTGTTGTTGTCGGCCAAGCGGTGGTAGGCCAGGTCGAGGACATCGTTGGTGTCGTTGTAGAGTTCGACCCATTCTCCATCCGCGTCCAAGACCGCACTGGGATCGATCATCAGCTCGTGAATCACCAACTCGCCTTTTCGAGGCGCACGAGGTTTGCTCCCATTCGTCCCAGAGCTGCAATTTGAACCACCCGAATTGGTTGAGCCGCTCGAGGTAGAGCCTCCCCCACAGCTTGAGTTCGAGTTTCCATCGTCCTCTTCCAAATCGGGTGCGTCGTTGTCGCGCTCCGTGGTGGTGCCGTCCTCTGAACGTCCATCTCCGATGCCTGTTGTGAATCCATCCGGCTCATCGCCATGGGGATCCACAATTCCATATTCCATGCATCCGGTCGTCAAGACCACAAGGGGCATCCAGCCTCGCATAAATCACCTTCTTGGTTGATTACCCCGCGAGTAGTGCGCTCTTCCTGAATCCTCAAGCAACGGTTTTGTAACAGGCGTTCCAAAACAGGCCCCCAAAAGGG
>JAYXVV010000019.1:0-12349 GCA_036021505.1 Myxococcota bacterium
CAGCACATTGCGCGCTGCGAGGTCGCGGTGCACCAGGCCCGCAGCATGAATTCCATGCAGCGAGTTGCAGAGCTGGATTCCGAGCTGACAGGCCCTCGTTACCCGTTCCTGGATGCGAGAAGCCCCCTGGATTCGGTCGAAGAGAGTTGGCCCTCGCACGACATCCATGGTGAACCAGAGCCACTGTTCGGTTTGCCCGGCCTCGTAGACCCGAATGACGCCTGGGAGTTGCAGTCGACGGAGAGACTCGAATTCCCGCAGAAAGCGCCGGTCAGTATCCGGGCGACCCCGCGCTCGAATCTTCAGTGCGAACTCTTCGTCGGACTCGTTTACCGCAAGGTACACATGGGCCGTAGCACCCTTCCCAAGACAATGCTTGAGGGTGTACGGACCGACCTTCAGGCCCTCGGGTAGTTCTGGCGTGCGACGGTTCACCGATCCAGTCTACCGCGGAAGTCGAATCAGAGGACCTCAATCACCTTGAGAACCGCCTTGTAGCTCCCAAAGGGAGGATAAATGTAGGCCCCGTTGATGCGGGGGTGATCTTTCGCGAGCTTCAAAGTTTCTTGGGCGACCTCAATGCCGATCCGCCGCTGGTCTTTTTTGGTCGGTGCGTTTCGCAATCTTTCCCGAATGGAGTCCGGGACCTGCATGCCGGGCACCTCGTTGTGAAGAAACTCGGCGTTTTTCGAAGAGGCCAGGGGAAGAATGCCGACCATAAACGGGACATCGCTGTAGTCGGATGTGGCGTCGAGGAAGTCCGTCAACACCTTCATGTCATAGATGGGCTGTGAGAAGAAAAACTCTGCGCCGGCTTCAACCTTCTTTCCGTAGCGCTCGATCTCCAGGTCGAGGTGGATGTGAGCAGGGTTGCAGCCTGCGCCAATGAAGAACTTCGTCCTGCCGCCCATGGGGCGTCCCGAGAAGTCCAGCCCTCGATTCATCATCTGAAGAAAGGCAATCAGGCCGATGGAATCGATGTCAAAAACGGCTGTTGCGTCGGGATAGGAACCCATCTTCGGGGGATCACCGGTGACCGCGAGTATGTTGTGCAGTCCCAAGGCATGATTGCCCAAGAGGTCCATCTGCATCCCCAGCAGATTTCGGTCTCGGCAGCAGAAGTGGACCACAGACTCCATCTGGGAATCTCTCTGCACCAGCTGTGCGAGGGATGCTGGATTCATGCGCGCCATCGCGCGTGGCCCGTCTGCAATGTTGATGACATCGATCCCGTTCTCCTTCAGATAGGAGGCACCCGCGATGGACTTGGAAGGATCCATCTCTCGTGGGGGATCCAGTTCCACCGAGATGCAGAACTTCCCGCTCAGGAGACGCTTAGCAAACTCGGAACGCTCTGCAGCAGGGATGGGTTCTTCACCGAGCTGTTCCTGGGAATTGTCATTCTCGGATGCGGTGACGGTGACGGGGCGTTGTGCGGGGTTGACCGAGCGGATGAAGCTCTTGATCTCTTGAATCATAGCCGGAGTGGTTCCACAACACCCTCCGATCAATGTGGCTCCTTTCTGCACAAATCGTCGGGCATACTCAGCCATGTACTCCGGGCCTGCCATGTAGATGGAGCGCCCGTCAACCATCTGTGGAAGGCCAGCGTTGGGCACTGCAGCTACCGGCAGGTCGGTAGCTGCAGCCATGCGCTTCACGGCTTGGAGAACCATTTTCGGACCATTCGCGCAGTTGACTCCCATGGCCTCAGCACCCCAGGAGGAGATGGTCTTTGCAGCCTCCTCAGGTGTTGGTCCGGGCAGCTGCGTCCCAGACAGGTCGTAGTGGAAGGACATGCAGACGAGAACCGGAACATTCGGAGCGACTTTGCGGCAGGCTCGAAACGCTTGCCAGGCTTCCTTCAGGCTGCTGAAGGTTTCCAAAAGGAAAAGATCCACACCCTCCTCGGCGAGTACGGCGGCCTGCTCACGATAGGCCGCATAGGCTTCGCCTGGCGAGATCATCCCGATGGGGCTCAGCTGAACGCCTGTAGGCCCAATCGAGCCCGCAACCCACGCCTGGTCTCCCGCCACTTTCCTCGCGATGCGAACGCTTGCAGCATTAATGGCAGCGACCTCCGCTTCTTTCCCAAAGGGCATCAGCCGGAACCGATTCGCGCCGAAAGTATTGGTGGTGAGTACCTCTGCTCCGGCCTTTCGGTAGCTGCGATGCACTTTTTCCACAAGCGCCGGTTTGGAGAGCGACAGCGCGTCGTAGGACATGTTGATGAACACGCCCTCGTCGTAAAGTTCTGTCGCCATTGCGCCATCCATAAGGATCACGCGTTTTCCCAGAACATCGATAAACTTTTCGGCCACTGTCGCTCCAATATGATCGCACCATAGCCGCTCAAACAAGATCTGGCGTGAAGTCTATGCTACATCCGACCCATGCCCACTGAAGTACGCGATCCCATTCACGGAGCCATTGGAGTTACGGCGCAGGAGCTGCCCGTTCTGGATCACCCCTTTGTCCAGCGACTTCGAAACATTCTCCAGATGGGATTTTCTCAGCTGCCCTTCCCTGGAGCAGTGCACTCTCGGTACATCCACGCGGTTGGTGTCATGCATTTGGCGGGTCGAGCCTTTGACTCCGCCTTTGGAGACCACTCCTTCACCACGAAGAAAAAGCGTGATGATTTTAGGCAGGTGGTTCGACTGGCGGGGTTGCTCCACGATGTCGGCCACGCCCCATTTTCTCACTGCTCGGAGTTCGCAATGCCGAACCTGGGCTCTCTCGCTATCGACGTCTACGATTCCGAGACCCGTGCGCTTCGTGACGGCAAGCGAGCATCTCATGAGGACTACACCATCGGGATCCTCACCAAGACCGAGCTGGAGAGGACCATCAACGAGGGTTTTGACTTCACGGCCCGGCATGTGGCGGCTCTCATTTCCCGTGAGGTTTTCGTAGACGACGATTTCTTTGAAGACGGTGGTCTGGATTACCGGCGGGTTCTCTCTCAGCTGATCTCCTCCGAGTTGGATGTGGATCGCCTCGACTACCTGGTGAGGGACTCCTACTTCTCGGGTGCTCGCTACGGGCAGGTGGATGTGAACTGGCTCATCAACAACCTGACCCTCTACCGAGAGGGCAATGAGATGAGTCTTGCCATGAATCGACGTGCAATCTACGCATTCGATGACTTCATGGTGGCTCGCTATCACATGTTCGTCATGGTGTATTTTCACCACAAGTCCGTGGCCTTTGAGGAGATGCTCAAGCGCTACATCACCGGACCCAACTGCACGTACTCTCTGCCTTCAAGCATGGAGGAGTACCTGTGGGTGGACGATGTACAGATGCACGCCCACCTGCGTGGGGAGCAGGATCAATGGGCCCAGGGGATTGTGCGTGGACAACCGTGGTCCCGGGTCCTCGAGTTGCACGGCACGCCAGCTCAAGTTGACCCTGACTGGGCATCTGCTGCACTGGATGACGCGGGCATTGAAAACTTCACCGCGGGGTCCACTGGCAAGCTGAGCCGTTACACGGTCTTTGGTCAGAAAAGAGAAGGCGCTCCATCGATTTTTGTGGTGGATGATGCGATCGAGGGACGTCTGGAGGTCAGCCCCCTCGAGGATGCGACGGCAATTTTTGAGCGCTACCAAGACGAACGTCGAATCTCTCGGGTTTACGTGGCCCCGGAGAATAAGGAACGTGCCAAGGCGGTTCTTTCACGAAGCCGCAGAGGGTAGCCGCGACGCGGCGAGGCAGCCGAACGGGATTTCAGGACGAGAGGGGTCGGTCTGTGGCATCATGGGTCATGCCTCCCTCCCTCAGACCGCAGCGGCCCTGGCGGCTGCGCTCGGCCGTCCTGGCGCTTCTGGTGGCGTGCTCCAAGCCTGCTGCAGACTGCATGGTGGGCTATGTACGAGGAGAGGACGGCCAGTGTCACGTCACTCGAGACACGGCTGAACTGGACGATGGGCCAATCGTGCACCTGGAGTCCAGTCTGAAAGCACACTGGGAGCGAGGCTTTCCCGATCCGTTTACCCTGCGGGAGCACTACCTCTCTTTTCTGGAGGAGGGGGATGCGGACTGCCCTGTTCTCATGGATGCCGCTTTCTCACCCCAGGACTGCGTGAGTGATTCGGGGACCCATTTTTACGGCCTCGCCTTCTACCAGGAACGGGATCGCATCAACGAGCAGCCCGGCTACCTCTTCGCCATGCAGGCTTCATTTGAATTGAGGCGACCGGGAGAGGGGTCCTTCGCCGCCGGAGGCGGTTTTGGCTACGAGGTGTTGGCTCCCGCCAATGAGCCCACAGACTGGATGGCTTTCGTTCAGGGAAGCTTCGAATATGCTCATGCTTCAGGATGGCTCGGGGAGGGGGTGACATCGGGCCTCGCCATTCGGGGGAGTCATGATGGACCGCACTACCGGATGAACATTGAGGGAGGGTCCGGTCAGCAAGAAACCTACATTTTCTGGGACTCGGTGGATGTCGACAGTCGGGTCTGTGAGGGACACCCTGTTGGAAGAATCGGGTCACGTGGACCAGGTCCGGCTTGGACCTGGTGGACATTGGACGACCGATGCAATGGCTGTGGCGATGTGGAGCATGAAGGCGAGTCGCTGGGCGAGTTCTGCATGGACTTGCGGGGAGAATTGGAATCCATTGCTGAGCAGATGGAGGTTCTCTGATGCTCCTTCTTCTCTGGGCATGTGGTGGAGACGTACAGACAGAGGCGCTCACCCGCGATCCGGAGCTGATCGCCTTGGAGGCCCCGAGGCTTCTCCGCCGCATGAGTCTCGATCTCCGGGGGAGCCTGCCCTCCCTGACCGAGCTGGACCGGGTGGAGGCCGACCCGGCCGCCCTGGAGGACATCTGGCCGACTTACCTGGATGAACAGGCCTTTGAGGAGCGCTTGGTGGAGCTGTTTAGCGAGCAGTGGCTGACTCGGGTGGACCGCTTCAACGTGGGGATAGAGGACTACCATCTTCCCGAGGACAAGGAGTTTGAGTTTCACGAATCGGTGGGGGAGGAGCCACTCCGAATTTTGGCACACATTGCGACGATGGATCGGCCTTGGACGGATGTGGTGACCTGGGATGGCACCATGGCCAATCCACTGCTGGCTTCAATCTGGCCCCTCGAGCGCAGTGATGGGGAAGGTTGGCAGCCAGCACGGTGGACGGACAATCGCCCGGCCGCTGGAGTGCTGAGTTCCAACGGACTTTGGTGGCGGTACTACACCACGCCCTTCAACTTCAACCGAACCCGTGCAGCGGCGCTCACGAAACTCGTACTCTGTGAGGATTACTTGGAGCGGCCGGTGCGTCTTTCGGCGGCTCCATCGCTCCTTGATGAGGACGGTACGGAGGAGTCCATTCGCAACGATCCGGCTTGCCAATCTTGCCACAGCACCCTCGATCCGATCGCATCGGCACTCTACGGATTCTGGTGGTACGAAATTTACGACCCGGCGGAGATGTCTCAGTACCACCCGGACCGGGAGCCAATGGGTGAGATGGATCTTGGTGTGCGGCCCTCTTTTTTCGGGCAGCCCGTCGAGGGTCTGGCCGAACTTGGACAGGTTCTGGCAGAGGATCCCCGCCTGACGAGCTGCGCGGTAGAGCAAGCGTTTCAAGCCTTTCTTCGTCGGGAAGCTGACCTTGCGGATTTCGGACGACTACAGCGAGTTCAGCGCGCTTTTGAGGACGGCAAGCTACGGTATCGCGAGCTGATTCGGGCCTTGTTGCAGGAGCCCGCCTACCGAGCGGGTGGATTCTCGGAGGACGCCTCCGAGGAGTCGCGCAGCCGAGAGGCGGTCGATCGCCTGTTGAGCCCCTCGCAATGGGCCAGCAGTCTTTCTGAACTCACTGGCTTTGAGTGGAAAGAGGAGGGTTGGGAGCAGTTGAAGAACGATCGCATTGGCCATCGGGTGCTCGCGGGGGGTGTGGATGGCGACGGCGTGGACCGTCCGGCCTCCTCTCCGAGCATGAGCCAGGCATTGGTGGTCAAGCGCCTTGCGCAGCTGGCTTCGGAACATGTGGTGGATCGGGACCTGCTCTCAGGACAAGAGGGAGGCCTTCTTCGTTCTGAGTGGTGGGGCCTCGAGTCCTCGAGCGACCGGATTGCTGCGCTTTCAGAACTCCATTGGAGGCTGCTTGCGCGGCGGCCGAGTGCTGAGGAGGCAGAGGCTCTTCATGCTCTTTTTGAGGCTGTCGAGTCCCACGCTGGAGAACAGAAAGCATGGCAGAGCGCGGTTTCCGTGCTGCTGCGGGACACGGAGTTTGTGAGCTACTGATGAAAATGAGCCGTCGCCATCTTCTGCAAGCCAGCGCTGCTGGGCTTCTTCTTCCGAGGCCTCTCTTGGCGGAGTCGCCGGGAAATGGGCGACGCTTTCTGTTTGTGTACTGCAAAGGCGGCTGGGACACGACCTATGTGTTTTCACCGATGGGGGACAACGCCGAGGTGGACACCGAGTCCAACGCTCAGGCGATTGAGTCCGGGGGAATTCTGCATGTCGATCACATCGATCGGCCCGCAGTGCGGGCCTTTTTCTCCAAGTACGGAAAGCAGACCTGCATCCTGAATGGGTTTGAGGTGCGTTCCATCGCTCATGACAAAGCCCAGCGTCTTCTTTTCACGGGCTCTCCATCCACGGGGCAGGACGACTGGGGAAGCATTCTCGCGAGTCAGTCGGAGTCGAATCTGACGATGCCGTACATCCACGTCACGGGTCCCTCCTATGCTGCCAATACCCAAGAATCCGTGGCGAGACTGGGTTCAAATGGACAGCTGAATGCGCTGCTGGAATTCAGTGAATCGGCACGTCCATCATCGGACATCGAGGCGTTGGAGGATGCTTTTGTACTGCAGCGCGCCATGGACGGGAATCGGAATTTCGATGCCCGTCTTGGGAAGGTGCTGGAAAGCCTCACAGGCGTAGAGAGTCTGGTGGGTGCCATCAACTTCGAGGGGGGAGATGACCTGGAATCGCGGCTCGAGACCGTTCTCAACTGCTTTGAACTCGGCGTGTCGCGCTGTGGGATTGTTCAGTACGACGGTGTTGATGAGTTGGGCTGGGACACGCACGGTGGAAATGCGATCCAGTCCTCGCACTACCAGGAGCTCTTTGGAGTGCTGACGGACCTGATGGACGACCTGAAGCGGCGACCGAGCCCCAATGGTGGCTCGTTGTATGACGAGGTGTGTGTGGTCGTCTGCTCGGAAATGGGGCGGCATCCAAAACTCAACAACCACCAGGGCAAGCACCACTGGACCTACACCTCAGCCATGCTTGTGGGGGCAGGGGTTGCAGGAGGACAGGTCATCGGGCAGTACGATTCGCAGTTCTTTGGGCTTCGGGTGAATCCATGGACAGGGCAGCTTGATGATCGGGGTGAGGCGTTGACCGACAAGCATTTTGGAGCCACGCTTCTGGCGCTTGGTGGGCTGGATGCTGAGGTTTACTCGGGAGGGGTTCCCCCGATTGAGGCGGCCCTCCGATGACGTCACGGCTGCTTTTCTGTTTGTGGAGTGCATCCCTCTGTGGAGCACTCTTGGCCTGTGGCGGAGAGGCGCAGGAGCACGACGACAGCGCTCAGCCGGTCTGCGATACCGCTCTGCCTGTCACCTGGTCGAACTGGGGAGAGGGCTTCGTTTTGACGCACTGCAGCGGGTGCCATGCGGAGAGTGCATCCGACCGCCATGGGGCTCCAGAAGGCGTTTTCTTTGATTCGGAGGAACAAGTTCTGCAGTCCGCAACCACGTTCCTTCGAATGGTTGTCGACGACGAGACCATGCCTCCAGCGGGCGGGGTGCGCCAAGAGGAAATGGTTCTTCTTGAAGCCTGGTTGGGCTGTCTTTCGCCGTAGCCCAGAGGTTTACCAGGAGTAAGAGAACGAGAACTGAGTGATGGGTCGCAGGAAATCGAAGTTCTGGGAGAACATGAAGGTTCCAGCGGTCGCCGAAATTTCCAGTGAGTCCAGCGGCCGAGCGGTAACTCCAATCGGTATGTGGGCCCACCCCCAGTAGAAGTATCCAAGGGCTGGATGACTGGTCAGCCAGACGGAAAGTTCGCCCAAGCGAAGGGCCACGGGGAGGCCGACGTCGACGGAGAGCAGGCCCAGGCTGTATTCCAGCGCAACACTGAAGGGTTCTTCTTTGCCTCGGAGGTACCGACGGAGCGCGACGTTTCCGTAGGGCATGATCAACGACTCAATGTTCGACCCGGTCTCGATGATGAGCTCGAGGTCGGTACTCAACGCATGGCGAAACCAGAGGGTGCTGCCGAAACCGTTCTCAAGAAGAGAGCCACCGTCAGAGAGCGGAAGCATGATGGGAACGTTGAGCTGGCCTCCGAATTCATGGGTCTGGTAGGCCGGCAAGGGCACCGGGCTTGGACCGTGCCCAAGGGGAGCGCAGGCGGCCGACGAAACCGTCGCCAGCAGGATGAGGGGCGCAGCAGGGTATTGGCGAGGAGACATGACCCCTCGAGCATACTGTCCCGCTGGCGGGGGTGGGTCGAAAATCCACCTCGAGGGCGGAGGGGCTACGCCACTTGCTCAACCCCAATGACATCGGGAAATTCCTCGATGATCAGGGTCTCAATCCCCATGGCCAAGGTGGCAGTGGAGGAGGGGCAGGTCGAACAAGCACCGATCAGGCGGACCTCTACGATGTTCTCGGGCGTCAATCGAATGAACTCGATGTCTCCGCCATCCATCGCGAGGGCGGGTCGGACTTGGTCATCGATGAGCACCGAAATTTGCTGAGCCAGCTCGGAGTCGTGACTGATGGGTTGGGTGTCCACTTTCGGCGCTACGGCCAACTCACCTGTCGCAAGATGCTCTCGAAGAAGCCCCTTCAAGGCGGGAACGAGGTCCGACCAGCTGTAGTGCTCGGCTTTGTTGACGGTCACATATTGGGTCGTAACGAGGACCTGTTCTACCCCATCCAGGCCAAACAAAAGTCGGGGCAGGGGAGAGTGTCGCGCACTGGCTCGGTCCGGAAATTCATAGGTGCCGCTCTCCACCAAACTGACACCCATTTTGAACATCAGCGCATTGGGGTTTGGGGTGGGAAGGGTGTCGATTGCTGCGGGGATCGAACTCATTGGGGTGTCTCCGGAATAAATAGTTTTCTAACCCATTGCAGAAACACTCGCCGAGTTGCTTGGCGATGGAGCCCACTGGGATACAGCATCTGCATAAAAAGGAGCCTACATGATCTCATTCGAACTTTCCGAGGAGCAGCAAGCCATCAAAGAGCTGGCTGCTGAGTTTGCCAAGACCACCATCCGACCTGCCGCAGCCCACCATGATGCGACGGCGGAGTACCCTTGGGAGGTGATTCGCGCGGCTCACTCGATGGGACTTCTCAACACGCACATCCCCGCGGAGTACGGTGGAATGGAGCTCAACGCCGTCGATGGCGTCATCATTGCTGAGGAGCTGGCCTGGGGCTGCACAGGCATCGGAACGGCGATGGAAGCCAACGGTTTGGCGCAGCAGCCAGTGATTCTCGGTGCAAGCGATGCCCTCAAGCGCAAGTATTTGGCTCCACAGACCGAAGAGGTGTCCATGTGTGCCTATGCGGTCACCGAGCCGGGCGCTGGATCGGATGTGCAGGGCATGCGAACGACCGCTGTGAAGCAAGGCGACAAGTACATCCTGAACGGTTCCAAGATGTGGATCACCAACGCCGGCGTTGCGGATTGGTATTTTGTGGTGGCTCTGACCGATCCCGAGAAAAAAGCGCGCGGTGGGATGACGGCGTTCATCGTAGAGAAGGACTGGGACGGCGTTCTGCCCGGCAAGAAAGAGATGAACATGGGGCAGCGCTGCTCCGATACACGTGGGCTCACATTTGAAAACGTCGAGGTGCCTGCCGAAAACATGGTAGGCCGAGAGGGCGATGGCTGGAAGCTGGCCATGGCGGCCTTCGACTACACCCGTCCCTCCGTGGCTGCCGCAGCGACGGGTCTCGCTCGTGCCGCCTTCGAGCATGCGACTCAATACGCCACCGAGCGGCGGGCATTTGGGAAGCCCATTGCGGGCCACCAAGCCGTGGCGTTCATGATCGCGGAGATGGCGATGAACATCGACGCAGCCCGTCTGATGGTGCTGCGTTCAGCTGCGCTGAAGGACCAAGGGCGTCGAAACACGATGGAGGCCGCGATGGCCAAAGCCTTCTGCGCGGACATGGCGATGAAGGTCGCCACCGACGCCGTGCAGGTGTTTGGAGGCTACGGCTATTCCAGCGAGTATCCGGTAGAGAAGCTGATGAGAGATGCCAAGATCTTCCAGATCTACGAAGGCACCTCGCAGATTCAGCGGTTGATCATCTCCAAGGAAATCTTCTTCCGAAATTGAGCTCAAAAGTCCTAGTCACCGGGGGCACCGGATTTGTCGGTGCCAACGTGGTTCGTCATCTCCTGCGACGGGGCGACACCGTCGTGTGCGCTGTGCGTGCGAGCTCCCCAGGACTCTGCTTGGAGGGGCTCGACGTAGAGCGAGTGGAGTTGGATCTGTTCGACTCCCATTCGCTTTCCAGGCAGCTTAGGGGGTTCGATGGGGTGTACCACTGCGCAGGGACCTTTGACCCGGGGCCCGGTGGTGAGAAGAAGATGCAGGCCATTCATGTCGATGCGACCCGTGCGCTCTGTGACGCTGGACTCGAGGCGGGTGTCCGGAGATTGGTTCTCTGTTCAAGCTCAGTCACAGTAGGTTTTGGTTCGAAGTCAGCTCCGGGTAACGAAGAGACCCCCATTCGGGACGTCGACGGGGTGTACGGCAGGGCAGGGCCACTTCGTGCCTACCACGACACCAAGTTGGCCTCCGAAGAGCTTGTGAAGAGCTATGTCGACAAAGGGCTGGAAACTGTGGTCGTCAACCCGGACTATGTGATTGGAGCCTGGGACATCAAACCGACATCGGGTGCGATGATTCTCCAGATGAAGAAGCGAGGCATTCCCTTCCATCCTGTGGGGGGAAAGTGTTTTGTGGATGCCGATGATTGCGCCGCGGCTCATCTGGGAGCGATGGACCGGGGGACACCCGGGGAGCGCTACCTACTGGGCAACGACAACTACTCGTACAGGGAGTTCATGGGTCTCATCGCTGACAGTGTCGGACGGCGCCCACCTCGCGTCCCACTGCCTCGAGCGGCCACCTGGGGTCTCGGGCAAGCAGGACGTGTGCTCACCCGTGTACGACCTCATTCGGCGGCAGGGCTCGATCCTTGGGTCCTCCACTCCATGAGTCAAGAGCGATATCGGTCGGGCGCGAAGGCGAGAGATGAGCTGGGCATGCCTCACACACCGCTCAAGGAGTCGATCGAGAAGGCTGTCGCATGGTTTGAGCAGTACGGATACGCGCCGTGATTGCCTTCTGGCTGCTCCTGGCTTGCCCAGCAGAACAACTCGGCGTGACGCTGCCCGCTGGAGGTGTGGATGCGATGAGCAATGAGGACCTCCAGCGAGATGTCTGGTCTCTCAGTCGTGGAGCGCTGGTGGACCGGCGCGTGGGGTCTCCGGGGCATGCGCTCGGGCTTGAGCGGATTGGGGCCCGTCTTCAGCAGATGCACACGCTCCCTGCAGTGGGGGAAACGGGTCTTCAGCCTGTCGGAGAGGGCTTCAATCTCTGTACCGTTCAGAAGGGAAAAAGCCAGGAGCACGTGCTCCTGAGTACAACCGATGAAGGCATAGGGGCATCACAGTCTGCGGCAGGGGTTGCAGGAATTGTGGGGTTGGCCAAGACTTTTGACGGTGCACAAAGGCCTCCTCACAGCGTCCTCTTCTGCATCTTTGCGGGAGACGAAGGCCGCCACCATTTTTTAGAAAACCCCGTGGTGCCTTTGGACAGCATTCGAAGCTGGATTGAACTCGG
Organism: Myxococcota bacterium; assembly: GCA_036021505.1. Classification (GTDB taxonomy): domain Bacteria; phylum Myxococcota_A; class UBA796; order UBA796; family CAJQPC01; genus JAYXVV01. Next base: position 11,846 of record JAYXVV010000019.1, read on the forward strand.
GGCCTTGGGGGGCTCTGAAGACCTGGAGAAGGTGCCAACGGAGAAGGGCATGCTGTTCCAGTCGAAACTTCCCGGCGAAGAAAAAAGGCCAGGTCTCGATCAAGACCTGGACTTTCGGGTGTTGCTGGAGCAACTCCGGGAGATTCACACTGCCGTTGATGCGGCGATGCAGAGCCCTTAGCGGAGCGCTCCGCCGTCGATCCAGTCAGCGACCAGGTCGAGCTCCATCTGTGTGAAGCAGCATGAGTTGTTGTCGGGCATCTGGTCCCCCTTGCCGCCCCCATCGGTGGAGTGGGAACCGTTGATCTTGTGCCAGAGGTAGCTCCGAGTGTGGTCGTTGGGCTCCACAAGCATCAAGGAGGACTGGTTGGACTTCACGCTCACGATGGCGTCGTAGCCATCGCCATTGGCCAGGTTCGGAAAGGTCTTGTTCCGGCCGTGACACGAACTCCCGCACTCTTTGACGATGAGACTCTCCACGTCATCTGCGTAGCTGATGTCGGC